>JBMOIY010000112.1:0-6462 GCA_049317085.1 Rickettsiales bacterium
TTGGTTCACCAGAATCCTAACTTATTCTCTGGACCATTTATAGGGGGGCAGGACACATTTTAGACTTAGCCCATTCTTCGGCACTTTCCCCATACCGATTGATGATGATTGTGCAGCACGATATATGTCTTCTTGGTCGGCCATATATATTCCTAAAAATGTTTAGGTGACGAAAGGCACTAAATTGTGTTTGTTAGCTTCTTTTTTCATGGCGCTGGCTTTTTCTTCATCTTACTAATACCACTTCGAAAGCGAAACTTAAGTTTCATTTAAGTATACGCATTTAATTGCTACATTTTATAAGGTTATGGTCGTTGGGGGCTGTAGCTGCAGAATCCGGGGGGATGCGTGCAGATTGCGATGATAGGGAGTGGCTATGTCGGGCTGGTTTCTGGTGCGTGTCTGGCAGATTTTGGGCACCATGTCGTCTGCGTTGATACCGATGCCGCCAAAGTAACGGCATTATCGCGCGGTGAGATTCCAATTTTTGAACCCGGCTTAAAGGAAATTGTCACCCATAATCTCAATTCTGGGCGGTTGCGGTTTACAACTGATTTGGTTGATGCTGTGGCAGGAGCTGCTGCGGTATTCATCTGTGTTGGCACACCCTCGCGCCATAGCGATGGCCATGTGGATTTACGGTATGTACATGAAGCGGCGCGCACAGTCGCTGCTGCGGTAACTGGGTTTACAGTCATCGTCATGAAATCAACCGTGCCCATCGGCACGGGTGATTCCGTAGCCAGAATTATCAGCGAGTTCAGGCCTGAGGCCGATATCGTCGTTGTCTCCAATCCAGAATTTTTGCGTGAAGGTGCTGCAATCCGTGACTTTAAATATCCGGACCGTATTGTCGTAGGCACGGAAGATGCGCGCGCACAGGCAGTGCTGACAGAGATTTATCGCCCGCTTTTCATTAACAGTAATCCCATCATGATGACTGGCAGACGCACTGCAGAACTCATCAAATATGCAGCGAATGCGTTCTTGGCTACCAAGATTACCTTTATCAATGAGCTGGCGGATTTATGCGAAAAGTCAAAAGCCAACGTACAGGAAGTCGCGCGCGGTATTGGGCTCGATAACCGTATCGGCACCAAATATCTGCATGCCGGTCCCGGTTATGGTGGTTCATGCTTTCCCAAAGATACGCTGGCACTGTTGAAAATAGGGCAGGATTTCGATTCGCCGTTGCGCATTATCGAAGCCGTGGTTGCCGTCAATGACAACCGCAAGCGCGCGATGGCACGCAAAGTCATTGCCGCGATGGGTGGCGAAGTCCGCGGCAAAACCGTTGCGTTGCTGGGCCTGACATTCAAGCCCAACACCGATGATATGCGCGAGGCTCCTTCCATCGCCATTATTCAGGGTTTGCAGGATGCCGGGGCGAATGTAAGTGCTTATGACCCTGAAGGTATGGAACAAGCGGCGTTAGTGCTCCACAATGTGCAGTATGCAACAGATGCTTACTCATGCATTGTAGGCGCCGACGCTGCAGTATTGGTCACGGAATGGGAAGAGTTTCGCGCACTTGACATGAAACGCATCCATGGATTGCTTCGGCAGCCGATTTTTGTCGATTTGCGTAATGTCTATCGCCCCGCTGAAATGGCAGCGCATGGGTTTACCTATGAAAGCATTGGGCGGCCGCAATGATTCTGGTCACCGGGGTTGCCGGCTTTATCGGCATGCACACTGCACTGCGGTTGCTGAACGCAGGTGAGCAGGTTATCGGCATCGACAATTTGAACAGTTATTATGAACCAAGCCTAAAAAGCGCCCGTTTGGCGCAGTTGTCAGAGACTTACCCTTCGATGCAATTCCTGCAGGTTGATCTGGCAACGCCACAGGCATTGGACGTTGCGCTTGCGCGTTGTAAGAGAGATATCACGCATGTCATTCATCTCGCAGCGCAAGCTGGTGTTCGCTATAGCATGGAAGCACCACGAAGCTATATCGCATCGAACATTTCTGGATTTGTCGAAGTACTGGAATATTGCCGTAGCCTTCCAACATTGAAGCATCTGGTCTATGCCAGCTCCAGTTCCGTTTATGGTAATTGCCACGAAATCCCATTTTCGCCAGAGCAACGCACCGACCATCCGATTTCGCTCTATGCAGCGACAAAAAAAGCGGGTGAAGTCATTGCGGAATCGTATGCCCATCTCTACGGCATCCCGATGACCGGACTGCGCTTTTTCACTGTCTATGGCCCCTGGGGCAGGCCTGACATGGCCTATTTCAAGTTTACTAAGAATATTATCGAGGGCAGGCCCATCCAGCTTTACAACCATGGCGATATGCGGCGTGATTTCACGTTCATCGACGATATCGTGGATGGCGTTGTTGCGGCTTCCAGACAACCTGTGCAAGGGCACCGCCTCTATAACCTGGGTAATCATCGTGGCGAAAAATTGCTGGATATGGTGGGTTACCTCGAAACCTATCTTGGCCGCAAGGCTGTAACGGAATTGTTACCCATGCAGCCCGGCGATGTGTATGAAACATTTGCCGACATTGCAGACAGCGCCCGCGATTTCGGCTATCAACCGCGCACTACCCTTGCAGAAGGATTGAAACCTTTTGTTGCATGGTACCGCACTTATTATGGATGTTAAGATGCAACTTTCTGTCGTCATTCCTCTGTATAACGAAGAAGAAAGCGTCGATGCGCTGATCCAGGCGCTCGAAATGTCGCTGGGCAGGCTGGATGCAGAATTCGTTTTTGTCGATGATGGGTCACGTGATGGCACGGTAGCCAAGCTAACTGCCCGCATGCAATCGAACTGGCAACTAGTGGTATTCCGCCGTAATTACGGACAGACATCGGCCATTGCTGCGGGCATTGCTGCGGCGCGGGGCGACTATATTGCCACCATGGATGGTGATCTGCAGAATGACCCGGCGGATATTCCACTCATGCTTGAAAAGCTGAAGGCTGAACAGGTGGATGTGGTTGTCGGATGGCGGCAGAAGCGCAAGGATGGAATGGTCTTGCGCAAGATTCCCAGTAAGATTGCCAATCGCCTGATCCGTAAACTTTCGGGCGTTTATGTGCATGATTATGGCTGCACGTTAAAAGTATTCACGCGCGATACCGCTAAGGAACTTGATCTTTACGGTGAATTGCACCGGTTTATACCCATTCTTGCCACCGTAAGCGGCGCGAAAATCGTGGAGATGCCAGTGCGCCACCATGCGCGTCAATTCGGTGTCTCGAAATATGGCATCATGCGCACGTTCCGTGTGATCAGTGACCTGTTGCTGATGTTCTTCTTCCAAAAATACCGGCAGAAGCCGATGCATCTCTTCGGCTCGCTCGGTTTTACTTCATTTAGCCTGGGCAGCCTTATACTGGGCTATCTCTTCGTTCTAAAGCTCATGGGAGAATCCATCGGTACGCGTCCTTTATTCTATATTGGTATACTGCTCTGGATCACAGCAGTGCAGCTGGTGACGACCGGCTTCATTGCTGAACTTGTGATGCGCACCTATTTTGAATCGCAGCAGAAAAAGCCTTATCGTGTGTGCGAGCACCTGATCGGCAATACTATCATGTCGCGCGCTGCATGATCTCGCCTAAGCTCATCACCTACATTGTGCGTTTCCTCGTCACACTCGGTGCCGCGTATCTCGCGCTGTCGCAGGTGGAGCTTGGCAATATCTTGCCGCAGTTGCTTTCAATTGTGCCGTTTTTTTTATTGGCTGCGCTAGCAGCAACTCATATTGGTCAAGGCCTCAGTGCCTTGCGTACACGGTATTACCTGCACTGCCAAGGCATCGATCTTCCTACTGGTCCATCGCTGCGGCTGCACTACATCGGCGGGCTATTCAATGCATTCCTTCCAGGCGGTACGGGGGGAGATGCATACAAGGCGTGGTGGTTGAAGCGCCATAAGCAGGCTGGTATGCTTAACATGGTGAAGCTAATGATCGCTACTCGCTTGAACGGCATGTGGGCATTGGGCCTGCTTCTGTGTGCCATGGCGCTTTTCAGTGCCCAGATAAGCAACGCGCTACCCTATCCTGCGTGGTCGATCCTTTTGGCTGCAGCGCTTGGCACGGCCGGTTACATGTTGCTTGCCCATTTCTTTTTAAAAGAACCATGGGAACAGCAATTTCGCGCATTGTCCTACTCCCTGAGTATACAGCTGTTACAGGCGGCGACGGCGTATTTGATCTGTATGGGTTTGGGGCAGCAGGACAATATATTAGAATATGTTATTCTCTTTATGCTTTCCTGTATGCTAGCCATGCTACCTATTTCTATCGGCGGTATTGGCGTGCGCGAGCTCGCACTGCTTCAGGGGAGCCGTATACTACATCTTTCGGAAGAGAGCGGCGTTGCACTTGCATTCACCTACACCATTCTCAGCCTTACTATACCGCTGGTCGGTGCCATCGTTCACATCTTTTATGCGCCACGTGGCGAGCAGGCAGCCTATGAAATTCGCTAAAACAAACGATATCGCTCCCCTCTTCTGCCTTCTTGTACTGGCTATCCACTGGCTGAACCAGTGGCATGGCACTTATGGCCTGATGTTCGATGAAGCGCAGTATTGGTACTGGGCAAAGCATCTGGCATGGGGCTATTATTCCAAGCCGCCCATGATCGCCTGGTTAATGGCGGCAAGTACCGCCCTGTTCGGGGATGGGAATTTCGGTGCCAAGATGTTGGCCCCTGTTATTCTGCTGCTCACCGGAGCCGTTCTTTATGCCACTGCCCGGCGCCTCAACTATTCGTCTTACATTGCTTCCTGGGTACTGATCACTTACGTCACCTTGCCTGTTGTGACCGGCAACTCCGCCTTCTTCACGACTGACGTCCCATTGCAGCTCTGCTGGGCGGTTGCCTTGTATGCAACGGTTACAGCATTATGCACCGCAAGGCCTCATTACTGGCTGCTAGCCGGGACCGCAGTAGGACTTGGGATGCTCAGCAAATACACCATGATTGCTTTTGCTGTATCCGGGTTTCTTGCTTTGCTGCTTACGAAAGCATCGCGCCAGCAATTGCGTTCAGCATGGCCGTGGGCGGGTGCATGCATTGCATTGCTGCTTATTGCCCCTAACTTGCTTTGGAATGCCCAGCACCATTTTGTTACCTTTAACCACACCAACGACAATGTGTTTTCCAAGCGCCTCGAGATTTATCCCGAAGATATGTTCGTGTTCATTGCTTCCCAGTTCGCCGTATTCGGACCTATTTTACTGATGGCGTTGATCTATAGCATCAAACCGACCAAGCGTAGCGACAATATAACCCTATTGCATTGCTTCGTCTGGCCGCTGGCGGTGGTGGGGATTGTCGTTAGCTTACTAGCTGGAGCCCAAGCGCATTGGATTGCACCTGTCTATTTGTCTGCGATATTGATTGTGGTGCCGATGCTGGCGCGAAGAGCGGCCTATTTACTTCCGCTGTCACTTACGCTTCACCTGATCGTGATGGCATTGTTCTATGCCGCGCCTGCGGTTGTGCCGACGCTTGGTTTCAAACGTGACCCGTTTGCCCGCCTTTTCGTGTGGAACACCCTGGCAGATGAGTTGAAACCATTGATCTCAACGTACCCAGACGCCATCATCATGACGAATGAGCGCAAGATCGCTGCGGCGTTCACGTATCAGCTGCGGGATTCCGCTACGATAGACAAACCAGTCTATAAATGGAAAGCAGCTGGCATTGTTCGTGATCATTATGATCTGGTTACTGAAAATCAGAACCTGGCAGGAAAACCAGCACTACTGGTATTACGCACGACCGTGATGGATGCGCAAATACCAAGGTCTGACGCGCGGCTATTGCGCCAACTGACCTTACAGAAATACCCGTTTTCCGTGTACCTGCTCCCGTCCTATTAGGAGCACTGCTACAATTCGTCATCATACCCGAGCACGTGTTCAAGCTCTTCGAATGTTTCAGACATGCGGCTTTTCGATCCAAGCCATGTAGGGAAATTACCAAAACGCATAGAAAGCTGCGCTTGGGCCGTGCGCTCGTCGGCGCGGGTGATTGCAGCAAGGTAAAGTGCCGCCGCCAAGCTGGTGCGGTTCGCGCCACCATTGCAATGGATCAATACTGGCTTTGGGGCATTACGCATTGTCTCAATCAACATCAATGACTCTTCGCGCGTAAGCTTGCGCTTGGCTGACATGCGGAAATTAATATGTTTCACGCCCGCTTCGTTTGATTCCTTGAGTTCACGATCATACCATTCAGCACCGCTGTTATCACCACGCAGGTTAATAACCGAACGCAGGCCATAGCGTTTCGTGTAATAGCTAATATCGCCGCTGCTAAACTGCCCCGACCGATAGAGCTCACCCGGAATAACACTATGAAAATTATTCATCCATGCCGTGACTCCGGCATAAAAGGCAACCAACCCAAGTATGCTTATTAGGATGGTGCGGGACTTTATTCTTTTCATAATGTTACTGTTTCACAAGTGCGGCATTCGTGTA
>JBMOIY010000113.1:0-6458 GCA_049317085.1 Rickettsiales bacterium
AACAGCTGGTGCCGTATCTGATTACCGAGCGGGGTCGCCTCAGCACTAAGAAGACGCGGTATGTGGCGAACAGCCAGCAATTGTTGCGCAGCGACAGCGAGACAAAGAAACCCATCACGGATGATACGGCTACCAAGATTTTAGAACTCATTGTGCCGGAACTGGGGAACCATCAGGCGATCATCCTTTCGGATTATGGCAAGGGGGTGCTGACGCCTGCCATCTGCCGCGCGCTGATTGCCGCAGCAAACGCGAAGAAGATTCCAATATTCGTCGATCCAAAACAGCGCGATGTTTCCATTTATGCGGGGGCGACAGTGCTCTCGCCCAACCTGAAAGAGCTTGCGTTGGCGTGCGGAGTGGATGCCTTCGCAGATAATGGAGCCATTGTAGCGGCGGCGCAATCGCTGTGCCGCAACCAGCGGTTCCAGTATGTGCTTACGACGCGCGGCGAGCATGGGATGACGCTGGTGGATGCAGAAGGGCTTGTGCTGCATGTGGATGCCACGGCAAGCGAAGTGTTCGATGTTTCCGGTGCCGGCGATACGGTGATTGCTACCTTGGCGGCGACCTATGCTGCAGGGGCATCCATGCCGCTGGCGGTGGAGCTTGCGAACCTCGCGGGCGGGATTGTGGTCGGGCGATTGGGGACGGCGGTGGTGCATCGCACGGATCTGACCGCAGCACTCTACACGCACCGGGCGATGGCACTGCAGCAAAAAATATTGCCGCGAGATACAGCGCTGGCGACCGTGACAAACTGGAAGCGGGACGGCTTGACGGTCGGGTTCACGAATGGGTGTTTCGATATCATGCATGCCGGGCATATTCAGTTGCTGAGCGATGCACGGCTGCGGTGTGACAAGCTGGTGGTCGCGCTGAATACGGATGCGTCGGTGCGTGGCCTCAAAGGGCCGAGCCGCCCGGTGAATGCCGAGATGGACCGCGCACAGGTGCTGGCGGCGCTCGGATGTGTGGATGCGGTGGTGGTGTTCGACGAAGAGACGCCGATAGAATTGCTAAAGCTGCTCGAGCCCGACGTGCTGATGAAGGGTGCGGATTATACGAAAGAACAAGTGGTGGGTTGGGAGCTGGTGGAGTCCTACGGTGGCCGTGTGGAGCTGTTGCCGCTGAAAGATGGGTATAGCACGACCAATATCATCAAGAAGATGACTGCCTAAAAAACTTGCGGGTTAGCCTTGGTTGCATACTAGGAGACCTATAAAATAGTGTGACCACCAGATTTTTATTAATCTTTTGTTAATCATTGACTGCCATAATCCGTGGTGATTGGTGTAGAACGTTAACGTTTAAACTGCTGTGTTAATTATGCTGCAACGGTGGATAACTGCTTAAGTGATTCACCTTGGTGGTAATAAATAATTGACGCTACTTGGCGTCTGTGGTCACTAGATACTATGTTACACTCACTTTAAGGAGTTCCCTGCAATGACCAAAGTCACTAAGAAATCAGGCTTTACCTTGGTGGAATTAGCCATCGTGCTTGTTATCATCGGCCTCATTGTCGGCGGGGTGCTGGTTGGTCAGGATCTGATTAAAGCGGCAACCATCCGCTCCGTGATTACGGACCTTGAGAAATATAATGCTGCAGCGACCACTTTCCGCGGTAAGTATAACGGTCTGCCGGGTGATTTGCTGAACACTAAGGCATTTGAATTCGGCCTCAACGCTACTGCTGCTACCGATGGTAACCGTGACGGTAGCGCTGGTAAGGGTGACGGCAACGGTGTGATCGAAGCCTGCGCCGTATCCGCCAACGGGTTTGGCTGTGAGACTGGATTGTTCTGGGTTGATTTATCGCGGGCGGCCTTTATTCCCGCCTCCTACAATAGCTACACTTCGCTTACTGCAGCGTTGGCTACGGCTAACTTCGCTGTAAACGTACCGAAAACCAAATTACGGGATTCAACCTCTGTGACCGTTTATAATAATGCGGGTCGTAATTACTTTGCGATTGGTACGACGACCATGACGGCTGCCATTGCTGCTGTTGCTACTGCTGGTCCGTTGAGCTACACCGCCAGTACCTCTGCAGCATCGTTATCGCCACTCGAGGCACGTAACATGGATGAAAAAATGGATGATGGCTCGTCGCAGACGGGTACTGTTATTGCCCTGCCAAACGGAGCTATGGGTGCCGGCACTACTACGATTACTCCGGATGCGCCTGGTGCCTCGGCAAACAATAGATGCGTGCTGACGGGTGGTTCCTACATGGTGGATACGGATTCGCATGCAAACAACCTGGCATGCGCACTTTCGGTTCGCAGCTCATTCTAATTATCAATGCTAAACCCGCGGAACCACTTTTCGTGGAAGTGCTATCAAAATTTGTTACCTAGTTAGCGTGATGGTGGCGAACAGACTGTTTAATTAATAACACCACTTTGAATTGGCTATTCACTTCATATTTTTGAAACCGGAGCAACTACATGAAACCGACGACTAAACAATCGGGCTTTACCTTGGTGGAATTAGCCATCGTGCTTGTTATTATCGGCCTTATTGTCGGCGGGGTGCTGGTTGGTCAGGATTTGATTAAGGCCGCCTCTATCCGCTCCGTGATTACGGACCTTGAGAAATATAATGCTGCAGCGACCACTTTCCGCGGTAAGTATAACGGTCTGCCGGGTGATTTGCTGAACACTAAGGCATTTGAATTCGGCCTCAACGCTACTGCTGCTACCGATGGTAACCGTGACGGTAGCGCTGGTAAGGGTGACGGCAACGGTGTGATCGAAGCCTGCGCCGTATCCGCCAACGGGTTTGGCTGTGAGACTGGATTGTTCTGGGTTGATTTATCGCGGGCGGCCTTTATTCCCGCCTCCTACAATAGCTACACTTCGCTTACTGCAGCGTTGGCTACGGCTAACTTCGCTGTAAACGTACCGAAAACCAAATTACGGGATTCAACCTCTGTGACCGTTTATAATAATGCGGGTCGTAATTACTTTGCGATTGGTACGACGACCATGACGGCTGCCATTGCTGCTGTTGCTACTGCTGGTCCGTTGAGCTACACCGCCAGTACCTCTGCAGCATCGTTATCGCCACTCGAGGCACGTAACATGGATGAAAAAATGGATGATGGCTCGTCGCAGACGGGTACTGTTATTGCCCTGCCAAACGGAGCTATGGGTGCCGGCACTACTACGATTACTCCGGATGCGCCTGGTGCCTCGGCAAACAATAGATGCGTGCTGACGGGTGGTTCTTACATGGTGGATACGGATTCCCATGCCAATAACCTGGCGTGCGCACTTTCGGTTCGTACTTCGTTCTAAATTTATAGGTCTTCCTGAATTGCGCGGCATCCTTTTTTAATCGGGTTCGCTTCCGTCATATATACAGCTTTTAGGTTGTACTCTAAGCGTCAGTGACTAAATTTATACCTGCGCTTACGAGGAATAACCATGATATCGACGCCCCATCTTACCTGCCGTGGATTTACTTTAATGGAACTGGTGCTTGTGCTTGTTGCACTTGGCTTGTTGATGGGTGGCGCTCTTATCGGCGCGGATTTGATGCGCGCATCCACCATTCAATCTACCCTTGGTGAACTTGAGAAATATAATTCTGCAGCCACCCTCTTCCGGGCTAAATATGCTGGTTTACCTGGTGATCTGCAGGCTAAAAAGGCGATCGAAGCCGGCTTTGCCATTGCTGGCGATGATAACTCAACCGGTGCGATTGGCCTGCGTGACGATAATACGCTTATCCAGGATGGCGCGGGCCACGCCACCAGTCTTTCTGGTGAAGTGGCCCTTTTTTGGAAAGACCTTGGGGCGGCGGCGTTGGTTCGCGGTGATTACTCGGCCATAGGCAGTGCTGTCGGGCCTGCACTTGCGGTAAGCGATGCTAACATTCATTATTACATCCCGCGCACGCGCCTGCGCGACACTGCTTCCTACCTGGTGTATGCCCCACGTGAACGGAATTATTTCTTACTTGCCTCCATCACTGCAGCCATCACCACGGGCCGCATCACGGCTACTCCGGCGGTGACTCCACTTGAAGCCAGGGATATCGACGGCAAGATTGATGATGGCCACCCAACATCCGGATTGGTACGTTCGTATACTGACCTAACAACGATGAATTCGCGTACCGTTGATTCGGCAACGCACTGCATAGGAGGTTCGGCTACCCATAAGTCTTATAACCTTAGCTCAAGCGGTGGCACGAACGTGAATTGCATGCTGCAGATAAAGGCGGCGTTTTAGAATAACAGTGTCTGCCAGGCTAAATTTTTTGCTGGGCACACTTCATTGTCACACTATAGTTGTACCATGATGGTATTGCTGTACAGCCCTTTTCCCTCGCTTGAAGCTGCCCGCCTTGCGAGCCATGCCATGCTTCAGACGGGAGCAGTTGCCTGCTGCAACCTTATTACAGCAACGGAGTCGCATTTTGTTTGGCAGGGCGAGCCTACCCATGCAAAAGAGGTCATACTCATTGCCAAAACCATAGCTGAGTCGGAAGCGCTGGCCCGTCAGGTTCTGGCGGCCAACCACCCCTATGAATGCCCAGCTATCCTCAGTTTCCCCGCCTTGGCCAACCCTGCATTCATGGCGTGGGCTGCCGCTGCGATCGGTAGCGGAAAAAAGCCTGACAAGGGCGATTGACCTAGCCTTCGCGCTTTGCTAGAGAACCTTTCCCACCATGTGTTGGGGCGTCGCCAAGTGGTAAGGCTCCGGTTTTTGGTACCGGCATCCCAGGTTCGAATCCTGGCGCCCCAGCCAACCTCTCGTCCAATAGAGGTTTTCTGGGTCTCAACTTCCCAAGCAAATAAGCCAGTTTCACGCAGATTAGCGGCCAATCCTCTCCGATGTGATTTATTGACATCCAACCACAAATGTGGGTTAAAATGTGGGTGAAAGCAAATTAGCTAAAACTTTTCACCCACATTATGAAAAAACTGACAGATATAGTGGTTAAAGGCGCAAAGCCTGGCAAATCCATCAAAAAGCTGAGTGATGGTAATGGGCTTGTGTTGCTCGTGCATCCCAGCGGCAGCAAGTATTGGTCGTACCGCTACCGCTATCTGGGTAAGGAAAAATCGCTCTCCCTTGGGGTGTATCCAGAGGTTACTCTGGGCGAAGCACGCCAAAAACTGATGGATGCCCGCAAAATAGTTGCCGATGGGAGCGACCCCTCCGAGGCACGTAAATCGGTAAAGCGCCACGCAATGGCTTACAACGTACTCGATGTGAGCGAATTTAAACACTACCGCATCAACCATTCCAAACTGTTTGCCGACAAGAAAAATCATATCAACGGCATCGAGAATTTCTGGAATCAGGCGAAGCGGCATATGCGTAAATTTAACGGTATCCCAAGGCAGAATTTTGGACTATTTTTAAAGGAATGTGAGTGGCGTTTTAATAACCCCAACCCACAAACGCAATTAAAGCAGCTCAGACAATGGGTTGATGAGAGGCTAACCTAGTTAGCTGGTACAGCCCCTAATCAACTCTTGCAGGTAATGAATCATAAGAAAAGTTGACAGCGTATTTATACTTTTTTTATGTGAATTTAATTCTTCAATTGTAATCCGTTTAGGGGTGGTTATGAAATTATTGGTCTTTTTCTTATCTCTCATGTTGCCATTTGCTGCGCTGGCCAATGAAGAGCCGTTCGGTGACCGACTTTTAGGTGATGCTTACGGCCTAAATTCCTACCTCGCTAAATCCGGTATTGAAGCTACTCTCGACTATCAAGGTAATATCTGGTTTGCGGAAGGTTCGAGTCGCTATGTTGATCTGGTTCAGTTGCGGACAACCTTTAATAATGAAAAGCTGCTTGGCTTAAAAGGCAACACGGTGTCGATTGCTGCGATAGCTACTAATGGAGCCTCGATTAACAATGCTTCGATTGACTCGTTACAGGGGGTGGATAATATTGAAACTGTTTCCGGTGGCATTCGACTGTATGAAGCGTGGTTCGAGCAATCAATAGCGGAACTTAATCTGTCAATTCTTATAGGGTTGCGAGATTTAAACGTCGAATTTGCGGCTACTCCAATGAGCGCGAACTTTACGGTTCCAACATTTCAAATTGGGCAGGCTTTTGCACAAAGTGGCACCAATGGCCCCTCTGTTTATCCAACAACGTCGCTTGCCGCACGCGTGAAATATAACCCAACCGAGAATACATTTGTTTCAGTAGGCGTGTTTGATGGCGTTCCCGGTGATCCCGCACGAACCAAAGGTTCCGCTATTCGTTTTGGCAAGGATGATGGTCTGTTACTCGTCGGTGAAGCCGGGTTTACGCCTACTGCTGAGAGCAATGAGGATGAATGGGATAAAATCTCTGTCGGGGGGTGGCGATACACAAGCGATCAGCCTGATCTAGCTAGTGGCCTGGGCAAGCATCAAGAGGGCTTATACCAAAGCAACTAAATAGCATGACATATATGTAGCGTTATGCTATGGCAA
>JBMOIY010000114.1:0-6406 GCA_049317085.1 Rickettsiales bacterium
GTTTGATCGCCAGTAAGATCACGCCGCTACATAATCGGGTTTATAGAGGTGCCCTTATGATAAGCCCACCAGCTATATTTTTCCAAGCCAACAAAGCCCACGCCGCATTATGTCAGAAAATACATTTTTGCGTGCTATTGCCATTATGGGATTCAAAAATAAAACCACCGCGCATGGCTTTCGCTCCACCGCATCCACTGTGCTTAATGAAAATGGCTTTCGCTCCGACGTGATAGAGCGCCAGTTAGCACACGGCGAACGCAACCAGATTCGCGCTGCATACAACCACGCAGAATATCTCTCCGAGCGCAAAGAAATGATGGATTGGTGGGGTAATTATATTGCGAATGCTACGCGGGGTAAGCATGTCGGATGAAGCGAAAGAAAAGCGCATAGTTATTGACCTTGACGGATGTATGACCATTTTTAGGGACACAGTCGAAGGTCGCCCCTCTGAATTTCGTCTAAAAATAGAGGATGAAACGCTTGTGTGGGATAGCGAAATCCCCATCACAGCAAATTCTGGGACAAGCGAACATTTAATTCCACAGCTGTTGCGCAGTGACTTTCCGCTCACAAAAACATTTAGAAACTGGATTGCGGATTTACTCGACCCAAACGCAGACACAAATTTCTGCTATAAGGATTTTTCTAGAAGGCATTCTGGGCGTAGACCCAAATGGGATTTATGGGAAGTTGAAGCGGGGCTTTATGTTGAAGAGCGCGTAAAGAATGATGGGTACGAAAGCGCCATCTTAGCTGCTATGGAAGAGTTCGGATTGAAGCGCACAGTAGTCAAGAATGCATATGCAAAAGTAAAGAAGGCACGCGCAGAAGCGTAGTCGCCACGCACAAGAAAAAATTCAGAAAAACAATTTTTATTCAATAACTCCACCTAATCGGGAGATGGTTAGGCGGACAGTTATTGCTTTGCTTTTTATTGGAAAGCGTCACTATTCACTTTGTTACCAACCGCATCCAATGGGGTGCATAAACAGAGGTAACATTATGAAGAAGGCTCTGCCACTTCCACCCACAGGACTTGTACGTTTGCCTACGGTGCTCAACCACTTCCAAATCAGTCAGTCAGGTTTCTATCAAGGAATTAAAGATGGAATTTATCCCAAGCCAGTTAAAGCTGGAAATAAAAGTTTCTGGCGTGCCGAGGACATCCACGAGCTGATTGATAAAATTTGTGCGGGTGTGGGGCAGGCATGACAGCCCCAACTTTAATGGCAGCGACAGCACTATCAGATAATCAAGGCATTTTTTACTTCCCGCATACGCACGCTGCTGTACTTGCGAAGCGGGGTTTATTTGTATTCATATGCGATGTAAATAAGCAGCCGCGTGGTAATCTTGCGCCACAGGGCTATTTGTCCGCGACAAATGATTTAGATATTATCAATGCTTGGCGAGTGCCAACGCAATCTACCGTCGGCATAGCCTGTAAGCAATCACGCATCATTGTTTTCGACTGTGATGTAAAGAGAGGTGTTGATGGCATTGCGGCCTTCCATGCTTTTTCGGCTCAGCGCGGCGTAGATTTATCGAAGTGCCCCTGCGTTCGCACCCCATCGGGAGGGGTGCACTACTATTTTCATCTGCCTGACGGCTTCGCGCATGGCAATGGCACGGGTGTATTGCCCAAAGGAATAGATGTTCGATGCGCGGGCTATGTTGTTGCGCCTGAATGTATGCTACCTGATGGCCGTGAATATAAGCTCATAGGCGGGGCATTGGAGCAAATGCCGCTTTTGCCGCCCACATTGCAGGAGGCGCTCAAGTCAGGTCGGGATTCTAAATCGAAGCAGCCTATCCATGACAAAGATTTTAGCGCAGGCGCTATGATACTGGATTCAGATGCACCACTTACAGTCCGAGAAAGTGCATATGCGGCAAAAGCCTTGGGCAATGAGAGCGCTGCGCTAGCTAGTGCCATGGAAGGCGGGCGCAACAACCAGCTATTTAAGAGCACAGCGGCACTTTTCAATTTTGTTGCATTGGGAACACTGAAGCATCATGAGGTCGAAATCGCCATGAGGGATGCGTGCCAGCAAAATGGGCTCATTGAGAAAGACGGAGAAGCTGCATTCTATAAAACATTCAACTCCGCTATCAGAGCAGGATTGTCCACCCCGCGTGCGTCACTAAAAACCCACGATACTGATGCGCCGCACTTGAGTGAGACTAGTGGCTATGCAGGTGCTACAACTTACTGGCATGGGCAGCCGATTCCCGAAGGGCTCAGAAAAGAGCTGGTAAAGGGGCTATTGCCTAAAACAGGGGTAGGGTTCATTGCTGGGCAATCTGGCACAGGCAAAACCTTTATCGCTCTTTTTCTGGCAGTATGTGCAGCGACAGAGCAGCCGTTCTTTGGCCACAAGATTCGAGAGCGCGTAGGTACGTTGTTTTTACTTGGTGAGGGAGCTGGGACAATTGCCGAACGCCTTGAGGCAATTATGCAGAGTGAACTGATTACCTTATTGAAGCCAAGCCCCAGTTTGTTGCCTATTGCGTGGCGTTCGCTTGATGCTTCTTTCTCAAAGCCATCGGAAAGAGAAGCCGTTTCACAGGATATACAGCGAGTAAGTGAAATGATGTTAGCGCAGCATGGCGTGCCTCTTGGCCTTATCATTGTAGATACGTTGGCGGCTGCATTTGCAATTGATGACGAGAATGCTGCGGGCGAAGCAACTAAGATTATGCAGTTATTGCAGACTATAGCGCTTAGAACTGGCGCGCTAGTTCTCGCTGTTACACATTACGGTAAGTCCGCCGAGACAGGTGTGCGCGGTTCGTCTGCATACACTGCTAGCGCCGATGTAATTTTGGCTGTTTTTACAGATAGGACTACGAAGGGAGACGTAACTTCTCGTTCTATCAGCCTAACTAAGTCACGTTGGCGTGATACGGGTTGGCAATGTGGATTTACGCTTACCCGCACTTCTGTCGGACTTGATGAAGATGGGGAGCCTATCTGGTCGGCTTATGTCACAATAGATACGTCACCAAATGTGCAGCAACGTGTTACAAAGAAGGGAGCAGGTACTCGGTTGGGGTTGTTGCTACGAATTTTTGATGACACGCTTACATCATGCGGTGAGTGTATTTATCCATCCGATAACGCTAATAGCGTTGCGGCAATACGGTGCGCGACACTTCGTGCGGAATTCATCAAAGCAGCCCCTGCTGATAGTGATGGTAAAAAGAAGCAACATGATGCCAAGCGCAAGCAGTTCGACCGAGCCATTGGTGCTGCAATAGATGAAGGTGTTTTGATGCGCCAAAACCTGAATGGTGAGGAGTGGGTATGGCGACCGTAACAGTGCATCGCATGTGGACTGACGGGGGACTTATAGTCCCCCTGTCCCGTCTGTCCCATTGGACATCGGACAAATGTCCCGTTTTGTCCTGTCCATCCACATTAAGCCGAGGTAGCTATGAACGATGATGATAAAGTGAATGGTTGGACTACCACCCCCCTACCCCCCGTAGAAAATTCGCCACATAATACCCCCGCCGCGAAAAATATGGGCGGGGAGCAAAAAAAGATGCCCGTTTTTTCCGCTCCAACACTACCAGCCACACCTGATAATACAGGCGTAAATACACGTTGGCAGGCAGGCGTGAGTGGTAACCCCAACGGACGGCCTAAAGGTTCGCGCAACCGTTATTCTGAAGTATTCTTGAAGACGCTCATGCAAGACTTTGAAGCGAACGGTGCGGCGGTGTTGTGCGCCTTGAGAACTACGAACGCAGAAGCATATCTAAGAATTATGGCTTCGCTGCTGCCAAGAGGTGCGGTGGCAGCATTCGATAAATCGTTCGATGTAAATTTTGATGCTATTACACATGATGAACTTGTACAGTTGCTCGACCAAATACAGCGCGAAAAGTTCATCCAAAAGACGCTAGAAAGCGTTGCAGGTTAGTGCGGGATGAAGCTATGTATTGCGCTAAAGCGCCTATGTGATAAGCATACATAGTATGAGAACATGTCTAAAAAGAGAGACCGTATGGAGCTACCACGCCCCGCTGAAACTAGGATTCAGCCTCGTAGAACTGTCTATTGTTCTGGTTATTCTTGGACTACTGGTTGGTGGAATTCTTGCAGGGCAATCCCTCATCCGCGCGGCGGAGTTGCGAAGCATCACGGCAGACTATCAGCGATATCAGGCGGCTATCTACAGTTTCCGCGACAAATACTTCGCACTGCCAGGCGATATAACCAATGCCACCAGCTTCTGGCCCAGCTCTGCCAACGGCAACGGCGATGCTATACTAGCCAATAACACCGAAAACTATCGCCTTTGGGAACATCTGGCGCTGGCTGGGCTGATCGAGGGAAGTTACACAGGTTATGTGAGTCCGGCCAACTATAGCACCACGCCGGTCATTGGCCGTGATGTCCCCGCTGGCAAACTGTCCAGCAGCTATTGGACGTCAGGCTACCTGAGCCAGAGTTCCGCCGTCAATTTTGAGGTCGGCTATACCGATTTGCCGGATATTCGCTATAACTGGCTTTTCTTTACCGGAAGAGACCCGACCTATGGCTGGATTGCCTATACCGGTACCTACATCATGAAGCCAGAAGAGGCATGGAACGTCGATAGTAAGATTGATGATGGGAAACCCGCATCCGGCAAGGTGCGTTCCTCCGCCATCAGCACCACCTGTACCACCACGACGACTAGCGCCGCAGATTATAATCTGTCCGGCGCTTCTATGACGTGCAGAATTCTAGGCTTCCTACTCAACTAGCGCGATCCAACGGCAGCGTTACACATTAAACCGGAAATGGTACACGTCGCCATCCTGCACGAGGTAGTCCTTGCCCTCAAGGCAAGGCTTGCTAGCTTCTTTGCTTTTTGACATAGTTCATCCCATGACGCGCAACCCACCAAAAGTTATCCACCCCCCTCGCACTAAGCGGGGATTCAGTCTCGTCGAATTAAGTATAGTTCTGGTGATTCTCGGGCTGCTGGTCGGGGGCATACTCGCCGGGCAGAGTCTTATCCGTGCGGCGGAGCTGCGTAGTGTTACGACGGATATCACTCGCTATGGTACAGCGATAGCAACCTTTCGCGATAAATACTTCGCGCTGCCAGGCGATATGACGAATGCTACAGCGTTCTGGGGCAAAGATAACACCAATTGTGCGGGAAATACCGGAACGGCTGCTACGAATGGCACATGTAACGGTAACGGCGATAGCACATTAGCTGCTGGCGCTGGGGTTGGTGCAACGGCTGAAATTTTTCAGTTCTGGAAGCAACTTTCACTCGCTGGTTTGGTTGAGGGAACATTTACTGGTCTTTCCGATCCCGGTGGTTCTGCCACTGGACGATCTGCAAATCCAGGATACAATGTGCCTAGGTCGAGAATAGGGAATAAGGTTGGCTTCTCGATTGAATTTTGGCCCGACACAACAGCAACGGGCAGTGTGATGTGGATTGGCTCATACCGAAATTTTTATATATTCGGCGCCGCTGCCTCTGCCTGCTGCCCTACGGAAAGTCCAGCACTGAAACCCGAAGAAGCATGGAATGTTGATAGCAAAATAGATGATGGAAAACCTGCACAAGGTAAGGTGCGTACGTTCTATCGCTATAGTTATGAAACAGTAAATGGCATGACTTCACATTGTTCAACTACGGATGTCGAGGCTACTGCAGCTTACGATCTCAGCAATACCAATGTTGTCTGTGGTCTAGTGATTACTACTGGCTATTAACTAGATCTCCCTCGACACCTTCGGCCCACCAGGGTCTTTGCAAGTGGCCATCAGTTCGATGCAGGTGATGTCGTAGACAATGCGGAAGAACTCTAAAATATCGATACAAAAATCGATAAGGGATTGGCGCGAAAGGTACTGGGTGATAGCTGCAATTCAGACACAACTCATCCTCAGTTTGAGGATATCACTATTGCGCCCCGACACCCACTTGTTTTGCATGTATTGCCTAACATAAGCGGTGGTGGACGTTGCAACCATGATAAAGTGAGTGCAAAATCTGTGAAGCGGGTTTATAATGGGGTCACGGGCACTCGATTATGCCACCTCAAAGCAGCCCTGTTTATCTTTGCTCTGCAAAAGTTGTCTGGGGGCACGAATGGGGGCACATCCAGCTGCGACTTAATTTAATATCAATTAAAATCAGAAATTTACTTTAATCTGGCGTGTCCCGTAGGGGTCACCAAATACACGCTCCAAGTGTGTCCAAATCAATCCAAAAACACTAGATTTTTCAACGATTATGTGGCATATTGCCTTCCAATGCACTCCGATGCGTTGCAGCCAAAACCAAGTTTTTTGGGGGCACAACAGGGGGCATACGATAGCAATGGAAGGAATGTGCCCCCATGAAGCTCACCGATACCGCCTGTAAGAAAGCAAACCCAA
>JBMOIY010000115.1:0-6327 GCA_049317085.1 Rickettsiales bacterium
ACCACTTTACCGAAAGCCTCGGCACCTCGCTTGGCGGCTCCTTCCCCGCCAAGTTCAGGAACGGCTTCGACACCCGCGCCCGAAAATGGGGCTTCGACTGGTCACTCGCCCAGCACACGAATGCGGCAGAATTGGGCCTGAACATGAGCGCCCCCTACGCCCACGCAACGCAGGATCTCGGCCGCTTCATCGTCGCCGATACGGTCTACACCGCCATCTCCGCAGGCACTATTTACCCCATCATGAAATACCTGCAGCGCGCTCCGCTTGTCGGCCCCATGTTCGCGAAGGTGATGAGCTACAAATCCAAACACGCGCCGAACTCACCAACGCTAGACGGCGACAAGATCAAAGTCCCCTCAAACCGCTACGCCGATGAAGCCCCCGTCGCCGCTCTGTCCCGCGCGGTTGAGGAGGTAAAACCCGCCGAGACCATTGAGGAAAAACCCCGTGCGAAGGTCAGCAACATCCGCGACCGCAGCGCCCTTAGCCAGCAACCCCAACACCATCTCGCATGAATCCATGACCACGAAAGTCAACATCCCCCAACCTACCATCACCGGCAGCAAACCGGTTCCCCCGGCCATGGGTGCAACGCCGTCAGCGTTAACGGATAGCGAAGGCCACAACCTCGACAAGCGCAAACACACCTATGGCGAACGCAAGTTCAACTGGATCACCTATGGCGGCTTCGCCCTTCTCGGCAATGAAGCGGCCTCCCTCATCATCACCAAGGCCGCCGAAGACGAGAACAAGAACCCCCGGGGCCTCTACAAGCCTTTCAAGGAATTCTTTGCCAAATTCGAAGACAAAAAATTCATGCCCAAATACGTCTGGGACGGCGGCCTGGCGAAAGTTCTCATCGCCCTTGTCGGCGGCATGCTCATGGTGCCATTCGTCAAGAACATGGAAGACAACAAAGGGGAGAAGGTCCGCGCCTACAACCGCAAGCATTACGGTAATCGCATCGATACCGACCCGGATTTCATCGAGGCCCACAAGGAAATGGACGAAGCCCCAAAACAGACCTGGGGCTCCCTTTGGAAAGGCCGCCTCGTCACCGTCTTCGCCGCCATCGGCGTCGATGGCCTCGTCGGCGCGGTAGATGCCCCAAGCACCAGGCTCTTCAAACCCGGCTCCACCCTCGCGAAATATTCCAGCATGGACCGAATCGCCTCCGAGGTTTCGGAAAAAACCCTAAAACTCTTCAATACCACCAAGGAAGCAAGCCCCAAAGCCCATGGCTGGCTCCAGCGCGGCAGCTGGTTGCTTGTCCTCAGCAGTACCCTCACTGCCCTGTTCTATGTCTCATCCAAACTCTTCGCCAAAAAGCGTGTAGAGAAAATCGAACGCCGCATGCAGCACAACCTCGACAGCACACAGCAGGACGAAGCACCAGCCACCGACGACCAACTCGCCCAAGCCAAGCCTAACTTCACCGAACGCCCCGAAGCCAAAATATCCACCGTCAGCCACGAGAATAGGGTTACACCCCAGCTGCTCCCCAGCGCACAGGTTGGACAAACCCCGCAATGATACCAGTCAGCCTAACCATCGTTATTTGGTTGATTTTTTCTGTAAATTCTATACCGTTACTCCCAATGCGTCATTACCCATCAATTGCTGCAGAGCCTCGCTCGGCCTTTTCCTTGGTCGAACTCTCCATAGTACTCGTCATCCTCGGCCTTCTGGTCGGTGGCATACTCTCTGGGCAATCCCTAATACGCTCAGCGGAGATGCGCTCAGTTAGTACTGAGTATGCTAGATATGTAGCAGCATCACAGACTTTTCGTGACAAGTATTTTGCCATGCCTGGTGATATGAATAACGCAACCAGTTTTTGGGGTACCGCTGGCACCTGCCCAGGTAACAATGCATCCCCAAGTACAACAGCAACCACATGCAATGGCGATGGAAACGGGCAAATTCTCCCAAATGCCGCCACCTCAAACGAGATTTTTCGGTTCTGGCAACATCTTGCAAACGCTGCGCTAATTGAAGGCACCTACAATGGTGTTGCCAATTCGGCCACCACCTCATCTAACATCACGTCCATCGGCAGCAACGTCCCGCGCGGCAGAATGTCGAACAGTGGGTGGTCGTTGGAATATCAAGGAACTTATACCATTGCCAATACAACATTATTTGAGGGCAATTATGGCAACGTATTCTACTTTGGAAAACAAGCTGGCGGCTGGGTAACCATTGATCCCATCCTGAAGCCGGAAGAGGCGTGGAATATCGACACAAAAATGGATGACGGCAAACCGGCCACAGGCAGCGTCGTAACTCGGGAAGATTCTGGTGCAGCCACCACAACTTCGTGCAGCAATATGGCAGCTTCAGCTGTTGCGAGCCTTGCGGCATCGGAATACTCAGTAGCAAACACGGGAGTTTACTGTGCGTTCATTTTTAAAAATTTTATGTAATCACTAGATTAATAAAATCTTTATTTGTCAGACATTACCTATCTAACCATATGAGCAGCAATGGATATTAGGATTAACAGTGCACGCCAAGCAAATCGTTGGCTGGGCTTCTCACTGGTCGAACTGTCCATCGTCCTCGTCATCCTCGGCCTTCTGGTCGGCGGCATCCTCTCCGGCCAGTCGCTGATACGGGCGGCAGAGCTACGTGCTGTCGGCAATGAATACTCCCGCTATGTCACAGCAACGCATACGGTTCGTGACAAGTATTTCGCATTACCCGGCGATATTAGCAACGCCACCCGTTTATGGGGCAACCTTGGTGGGGTTAATTGCATAAACAATGCGGGCACCGGTGCACTTAGCACAGGCACCTGCGATGGAAATGGCGATGGTAAATTAAGCGGTGCCGCCGCTATTAGTGAAACCGGTGAGATGTTTCAATTTTGGCGTCAACTAGCCTTCGCTGGGATCATTGAGGGAAGCTATACTGGCCTGGCAGGAAGTAACGCGAGTTGGCCAGGAAGAGATACCATCCCAGGTACAAACTCACCGCGCTCAAAAATGAACAATACTGGGTGGGGAACTTTGGATCTTGCTAATTATCTGGGAGACCCCTCAGTGTATGTCTATGACTACGGCAATTTGCTCAGTTTTGGCGTTACAAGTCCTGGAAACGTTACTATAGGTCCGGCATTAAAAGCCGAAGAAGCGTGGAATATTGACAGCAAGATGGATGATGGAAAACCCGGAACTGGCAAAGTCATGTCGCGCGATAACACAGGATTTGGCACTGCCGGTAGTTGTACGCTTTCTGCTTCTAATACTGACTATGCTGGCGCTTACAAATTGACCAATACTGCCCTCGCCTGCTCGTTCTTCTTCCCAAAACCTTTTTAAATTATAAGGTACAAATGCAAAACTCACATCAAGGCTTCTCCCTGGTCGAGCTCTCCATCGTCCTCGTCATCCTCGGCCTGCTGGTTGGCGGAATTCTCTCCGGCCAGTCTTTGATCCGCGCATCGCAATTACGCGGCATAACGACAGAGCAGCAGCGCCATTTTGCTGCCATCCACACTTTCCGCGACAAATATTTTATGCTTCCAGGGGACATGAATAACGCCACCAGCTTTTGGGGCAAAGACAACGTGAATTGCGCGGCACACACTGGCACAGTGGCAACACCGGGCACGTGTAACGGCGATGCTGACGGCCAATTTGACATGTGGGACGAAAATTATCGCTTGTGGCAACATCTCGCCAATGCGGGGCTTATTGAAGGTTCGTTTCTAGGTTATGTAAGCCCAGCTACTAGCGCCACAACGCCCACGATTGCTTCTCAGGTTCCGACAAGCAAAGTATCATCGAACGCTTATTGGACAGCGGCCTACATCAGTCAGCTCGGCACCATTAACCACGAATTTGGCTACGCTGCGGTGCCTGATATTCGAAGCAATTACGTTCTCCTCTCGAATCGTTCGAGTGGCTGGTGGCTGAATCCCAACGTATTAAAACCAGAAGAAGCATGGAACATCGATACCAAAACAGACGATGGAAAACCCTTCACTGGTAGCGTGCGTAGTTCAAATTGGAATAGTGCTGTTGCCTCCTGTTTGGAGAGTAACACCGCCACCTCGAACTACAACCTCACCAGTTCAACCAATCTTTGTCCATTGGGCTTTATTTTAAACTAATCATGGAGAACTAAATGCAGCACTCTCGACTAGCTTTCTCGTTAGTAGAGCTATCCATTGTCCTCGTTATCCTCGGCCTCTTGGTCGGCGGCATCCTCTCTGGCCAGTCCCTCATCCGAGCAGCGGAATTACGCAGCGCTACGGCGGAATACCAAAAATATTACACGGCTGTGCAAACCTTCCGCGATAAGTACTTTGCAGCACCTGGCGACATGAACACCGCTACACGTTTCTGGGGCAATTTGGGGAGCGCTGGTTGTGTCAACAATGCAGGTACGGGCGCAGTCACCACTGGAACATGTGATGGGAATAGTGATGGAATTCTCACAGCGGGCGCTGTAGTTAGCCAGACCTCTGAAATATTCCAATTCTGGCGACAGCTTGCTGCCGCTGGGCTGATTGAGGGGACATATACTGGTATTGCAGGAGCAACTGCAGGTTGGTCAGGAAATGATGCCATAGTGGGTACCAACGTACCGAAAGCAAAGTTGAACAATGCTGGCTGGAGTGTCTATGCCATGATAAACTACGCTGGTAACAACTGGACCTATGCCATGGATTATGGATCAGCACTCCACTTGGGGGGTCAGACTGCTGGCACAGTTACAGAAACCGCTGTTATTCGCCCAGAAGAAGCGTGGAATATTGACACAAAAATCGATGATGGAAAACCAGGGACAGGCAAGCTGATAGCTAAAGAAAATGGCAATTTCACCCTTGCAGTCGGTGTTAAATGCACCACGTCAACCAGCCAGACCGACTATACTGGTTCCTACAGCCTTGCCAATACAGCGCTGATTTGCTCGCTGATCTTTCCAAAGTTTATATAGGGACGCTCAATACGAAAATTAGTACAAACTTTTTCCCTGGTCGAACTCTCCATCGTTCTCTTCATCCTCGACTAGCTGGTCGGCGGCATCCTCTACGGCCAATCCTTGATCCGCGCAGCGGAATTTTAATTTCCTGCGCATTTGCCATCGCCGCTACTTTCAGTAGGCCATCCCACATGCTACCACCCCACCTAACACTAGACAGCCCCTCCCCCTCCCGCTAATCCTGCCGCATGCAGAACAATACCGAACTCCTCCCAAATTTCTGGTACGTCGCCGCCCCCGCATGCAAACTCGCGAAAGGCGCGATGCTCCCCGTCACCCTCCTTGGCAAGCAACTCCTCCTCCTGCGCGACAAAAACGGCACCGTGAGCGCTCTGCGTGATTTCTGCCCCCACCGCGGGATCCCCCTGCGCCACGGCACGTTCGATGGCACCGAAGTCCAATGCTGCTACCATGGCTGGCGCTTCGACACGGCCGGCACCTGTACCACCATTCCCTCCCTGACCGAGGACGACAAGATGGAAGTACGCAAGATAAAATGCGGCAACTTCCACTGCGTCGAGCAGAACGGCCTCATCTGGATCTATCCCGGCGCGACAAGCGAACAGCCCGCGCCACCACCCACCATGGCCATCGCAATGCCGCGCGGTTTCACTCATGTCACCTCAGCGGATCTCCCCTGCCATATCGACCACGCCGTTATCGGCCTGATGGACCCCGCCCACGGCCCCTTCGTCCATCGCAGCTGGTGGTGGCGCTCAGCCAAGTCCATCCACGCCAAAGCGAAAAACTTCGCCCCGCGCCCGTTCGGCTTCGCTATGGTCAGCCACAAACCAAGCGCCAACAGCCGTGCCTACAAAATACTCGGCGGTGACCGCACCACCGAAATCAAGTTCGAGCTCCCCGCCTTGCGCAGCGAACACATCACCATCGGCCACCACCATATTTACCTTCTGACCGCCCTCACCCCAATCGACGCCAGCAAAACTATCCTCCACCAGTTTGTCTACACAAGTAACCCTATCCTCAACGCCCTGCTCCCTCTACTGAAGATTTTTGGACGAGCGTTCATCAAACAGGATGTGGATATCGTCGTGAAGCAGCAGGAGGGCCTTAGCCAAAATCCCGGCACCCCACTGATGCTTATCGCCGACGCCGACACCCAAGCCCTCTGGTACTACCGCCTTAAAAAAGAAGCCCTCGCCGCCGTCATCGAAGCACGCCCCTTCGAGAACCCGCTCAAAGAGCGCACCCTTCGTTGGCGAAGTTAGGCAACATGCTAAATTCCCTACAGTTTCACTAAAATATCGAACATTTTTAGCACTGGAAATCGACTCATTTTTGGTGTAGGTTGGGCTACCATTTGAAACCAAC
>JBMOIY010000116.1:0-6211 GCA_049317085.1 Rickettsiales bacterium
AGTGGTACGTGAGCTGGGTTTAGAACGTCGTGAGACAGTTCGGTCCCTATCTGCCATGGGTGTAGGAAATTTGAGAGGATCTGACCTTAGTACGAGAGGACCGGGTTGGACGCACCACTGGTGCACCAGTCGTCATGCCAATGGCGCAGCTGGGTAGCTATGTGCGGAATGGATAAACGCTGAAAGCATCTAAGCGTGAAACCAGCTTTAAAACAAGGTTTCCCTATGAGAGCCGTGATAGACCATCACGTTGATAGGCCAGATGTGGAAGCTCCGTAAGGAGTGCAGCTAACTGGTACTAATTGCTCCATTGTTTTATCTAGCACTTCAGTTTACTGAAGTCGGCTTGATTGAATTTATGATACCCTCACGTATAGTACAAAGCAGTGTTTTTGTACTCCACTTTGAGTGTCTGAGTTGAACTAGTTTTTTTATTAGGTGGGCCGCAGAGGCCCGCGTGATAAAAGCAACAGCAACATTGCTATGTAGATACCTATAAATATGGGCGGATGGGAAACCATCCGCCCGCTCAAAAGGCCGTTTAAACGGTCTGGTGATTATAGCGAAGGATGATCCACACGTACCCATTCCGAACACGACCGTGAAACCCTTCAGCGCTGATGGTACTAAGTCTCAAGGCTTGGGAGAGTAGGACGTCGCCAGACCTTCTAAACGGCCTTTTTCTATGGTTGAGATGTTGCTCAGCCGAATCGGCGTGGCCGATTAATCTTCACGGATTTATCTGGATTTTTGTTCTGCCGCTAGTTTGCGCGGAAGCGTAAACATGCCGGCTATCGCCTTGTCTTAGCTGATATAGGTGATTGAGTTGGGCATGGGTTTTGGTGGTGTAGACGGTATGTTCTGTGCGCCCGCAATATCGGCAACGGCGAGGCGGTCAGTGATTTTGAGATGCGCCACGTCCTTCGCGAGCGGATTCAGGGCGCGCTCCATATATGGCTCCAGAATGCGCAGGGTGCCTTCCGGGACGCCTAGCTTGGCCAGGGACTGAACATGCGCTGTAAGGGCTGTTTCTGGGGATAGTCCATATTTCACGACTAAATTGCCATTCGGGGCAACGGCAGCATCAGCAGACTTCCCGAGCATGGCCAGCGCAAAGCCATATTCCGTGTCGGCTTGCGGACGGAATTCAATTTTCACATGGTGCTTGCCGTTCTCATCACACTTAACCGTTGTGCGGCAAATTGGCTGACGAATTTCGGTGTGTGGGGCTGCCTGGTTCATAGGGCCAGCATAACGGAACAATGGTTAGAGAATGGTTAATCTACGATAGAGATTTTACGGTTGTGGGCTGAACATTAGAGTGAAATCTTCATTCAATCATCACGCTGTAACGGCGGTTTATACGCTATTCCCAAGGCATGGATATCAAGCCTTTTAGAGCTGCAACGCTTTTCATCTTGGATGTTGATAATGTCCTTTATCCCTATGATAATGCTTTTGGGAACATGATTCATCAAGCTGTGGTAACGGCGGTCATGAAGTTGAGAGCGCGCGATACACAGGCTGTGCGGCTGCCATTTGAACGCGCTAAAGAACTGGTGGCAGTTTCATAGCAACGTAGTGGAAGCCCTTCGTATCTATTTATCCGTGAGTTCAGGGTTGATGCTGATGCGATGAGTAAGCATTTTCTGGCGGTGCTGGATTACCGCTTCATCCGACCGAACTGCCAACTGGCGGAAGGCTTCCGGCGGCCGAATGTCATGCATGCGGCGTTAACACCTAACAGCGCGGAGCGGGGGCAAAACATTATCCGTAATTGCGGTATCGCCAGGCATGTGCCACATCCAACGATCGTGCGTGTAACAGACTCTCTTTACCGCTAAAGCATCTTGGGCCTGTGGCGTTTAAATATCTCCTGGCACAGATGGGAATCGCTGCACAGGATGCGGTGATGATTGAGGATACAGTGGCGAACTTGCAGCACCCCAAGGCCATGAGTATGCAAACATTGTTGATCGGGACGCAACCTTCGAGCATGCGCCGCACCAGTTTGCAGAGCCTTTGGAATTCCTTCATGCGTATTGCGTGCAAGTAGTGTGCTCGATGCATTCGTGTTAAATTTGGGACAACAAAAAAGGCCACGGAATGAACATTCCGTGGCCTTTTGGTTTAGGTGTGTTGGCTTAGTGCTTGGCCGGTTCCTCGGGTGCGATCACTTCCGGGGTCGGGGTGATGGGCAGGGCAGAGTTCGCCGCTGGCGCGGGTGTGTTCGCCGCTGGCGCCGGAACTTTCACATCTGCCGCTGGCGTGGTGCTGGTTGGCAATGGCACGCTCACCGAAGGAGCCGGGCTGGTGGATGGAGCGCTGCTTGCGCCTGCACCGGCCGGTGGGGTCGATGGTGGTAACGTGCTCGGCGTGATGGTCGACGCACCGGATGGCATTTCTTCGTCGATCGGTGCACTGATGACTGGATCCATTACGGGTTCAGATTTTTTCGGCTCGCTCATTTCATACGATGCTTCCGCTTTAGCCTTCTTGCGCTCGAGTGCGGCTTCGCGTTTCTTGCGAATGCGCTCGGCAGCGGCGGCTTTTTCGGCGCGGATCTTTGCGCCTTCAGCTTTGATCTCGGCTTTTTCTTCGTCGGTCAGGGGTGCGCTCGCGCTGCCGAACGGAGCAGCGGCGGATGCTGGCTGCGCGAGGAATGCCGCACTCGACAGGGCGGTGGCGGTGAGTAGACCGAGTACTAATGCACGCATGGGAAGTCTCCTTTAAAAGTGGTGCCGGGATGGCGAATTGTTCGCCCCGGACGCTAGAGCGCCGGTGACCAGATGCCAAGCGCAATTTTGTACTCCTAGCGTGTGATGCGTGGATTTTTCGCCAAACTGGGGATTTCGCGCCGCGTCAGGCGATTTCAGAGCGCAGTTGTCATCAAACCTTCACACTTTTTCGGGGTGTAATCACTTAGAATATAACGTGAAGGAGTGCATTTGTTGACCGAAGAACGACCCATCCGCCCATTGCTGGAACCCTGCATGGACGCCAAAAAAGGCAAATCGAAAGGCGAGAAGCTTTTCGATCGCGCGGTGTATGGCGGGTTGGCGGGTGTGGGGACGTTCGCGCTGACGCTCTATGTTTCATTCAAGCTGAACCATGGCAACTGGGCTGGTGGCCGTTATGCAAAGGCGGTCGATTGGGTCGAGAAAAAATGTGCAGGCATGTTCTCGCCATCGGTAAGCCGCAAGGTGGCGGAACAAAGCGTGATGACGAGCTCACTGATGATGGGTGGCAATGTGATGCTGGCGCCGATTGCAGCGGCCGAGCATTACAAAGTGCCGATCGTGCGTGGCCTAAATTCTATGGTCGGTGACCAGACCCCGCCGGAACAAGTGGAGTTGTCACCGAAGCAGACATTGAGCAGCCTTATCGAAGGGCGATTGCTGGCATGGGGTGCGGTGTTTACGGCGCTATTCAGCGCCAACATGGCCTTTGATGAAACGTTCAAAACGTTCAAGGCCGAGGTCGGTAAGCATACGCATGCGGTTACGCAATGGTTCAAGCGTGAACCCAAGCTGGTGAATATGAAAACTACACGCTCGTTCAAGGTAGGTGAGCTTGCGGCGTTGGATGTATTTGCCACCGCCGCCGCCGCTACCTTACTCTATGTTGGCGGACACTTCTTCGCGCGCAAGCAGGAGGAGAAGAAGGAGCGCCGGGCGGAGCATCCGCATTCGCACCGCTTGCCGTTAGGGCTGGAAGAAGCACCGGATAAGACCACTGCAGCCACGGGTGCGGCGCATGCCATCACGGGCGCCAAGGTGCATGAGGGCATGCTGGTGACGCCTGTGCGTGAGGCGCAGGTTACCTAGCACACCAAGTCCAAGAAAAAGCGGCCGCCAATGGCGGCCGCGAGTCTTCAGCTTCTTTTGTTATTCGTAACTTTTAGCGCAGTCTCGAGGCGGTGCGGTAGCAACGCTTCACGTTGGTGCTCGGGTGCGTAGCGTAGGCGAGGCGCTGGGCGGTCTGGGGGCCGACGATGCCGTCGACCTGCAGGCCCTGATCGCGCTGGAAGGCTTTGACGGCCTTCTTATCGGCCTTTTTGTAAGCGTTATCCGCTACGACTTTGTAGCCCATGGCGCTGAGTTTCTTTTCGATGATGCCGATGGTGACCGGCGAATTGGTGTAGCGGCCGGGGCTTGCCTGCAAGAAGCCGCAATGATGGATGGTCTGGGTCGAGTTATCCGAACCGCCGATGATGTCGAAGCCATCCGCTTGGGCTGAGAGGGGTGCCAGGGCGAGCAGGGCGCAAACGCGAAGGGTGGTCTTCATGGAATACCTCGTTCAATGTCATCATACGAATAGCCAATATAGCTGTGAATGAATAAGGAATCGTTAATGTCAAAAACGAGGCATTTCATTAGGCTATGTGGCATTGGGGCCGCAGCTGTTAGGCAGAGCGGGAAAGTTCGCCGCTGGCTGCTTCACGGGCGGCGAGGATTTCGCTCGCGCGGTCTTTATCGCCGATGGCGCCATTATTGAGGATCTGCTGGATCCGGCCCGAGGTGTCGGTGGTTCGGCCTGTGCCGGCGACCCAGGTACGTGTGGGGGTGGTTGTGGTCTCAGTTGCGGTATCGGGCAGGCTGGTCATGCTGGTGCTGACGGGGATAGTGGGACTGGTGGTCATGGCGGATACCGGCACAGGCACTACTACACCGCGGCCACGCCGTTCAGCATGCGCTGAGCTTGGGGATTCGGATAGTCTGTCCTTCAGGGACATGACCCCGCTGAACAGGCCGGTGGCCAGGGTAGCGACGGCGGCGGAGGCGAGGAAGACGGAGAGGACCGGAACGGAAGTGGGAGCGAGGAAGCCGACGAGAGCAGCGGCCTGGGTGACGGCATAGAAGATGCCCATCATCAGACCGCCATTGAAGGCGCCGGAGGCGCTGGCTTTGAAGAATCCCCTGATCGGGCTGTGGGTAATAGTATTGTCCATGGTTTTATTCTACGCTCGTTTTGCCGGCCTGAATGTGACAATTCTGTGAAGAATTCAGCGGAAAATGGCGGGTTATGGTTGAAAAAGGCAGGCTTCGATGCTCCAACGGCTCATGGCCAAAAAACCTGCATTATTGAAACCGCCCAGTGTCGAGGTCATTTTTGCGACTTTTGCGGCGGCGGCCCCGCACCCGAAGACCGAGCTTATTGCCCCGAATGCGTTCTGCCTCCTGGTCGCCATTGTCCTTTCAGCACAGGCGACGGATGTGAGCGTGAACAAGGCGACGGTGGCGCTGTTCAAACGCGCCGATACGCCGCGCAAGCTGCTGGCGCTGGGGGAAGGCGGGATTAAGGATTACATCAAGACCATCGGGCTTTACAACGCCAAGGCGAAGAATGTGATGGCGCTGTGCCAGCGGCTACTCACGGAATATGACGGTCAGGTGCCGACGACGCGTGAGGAGTTGGAGACGCTGCCGGGTGTGGGCCGCAAGACAGCGAATGTCTGGCTGAACTGTGCCCTTGGGTTACCCACGATTGGTGTGGATACGCATGTGTTCCGCGTTGCCAACCGCTTGGGGCTGTGTGCGACGAGCAATCCACTGACGACGGAAGCGGCGCTCGAAAAGACTATTTCTGCGAAGTGGAAGCAGCATGCGCATCACTGGTTGATCCTCCACGGGCGCTATGTGTGCAAGGCGCGTAAGCCGGAATGTTACCGCTGTGGTGTGGCGAAGTGGTGCGCGTATCCGGCGAAGACAGTATAGAGTTTTGCACCCTTCCCGGCACGCAGCTGCTGTGTCATGGTAGAAGATTAGGGCGCGCGCATGTGCTATCATGCACCCCAATGTTACCGATTTAGCCTTTGAATTTAGCTAACCCGCCGATCTTTCAGCGGACTGGTTTTGGGGATGTAACATTCAACAAAAAGGGCCGCCCGGTTGAGGCAGCCCTTTCATGTCGCTGTCAGCTAACGTGCCTTAAGCGGCTTTCTTCATCTGGCTGCCGTTGGCTTTGGCGTCGGCAGCGTTGCGGATATTGCCGGAGATCTGGCCACCGCGCTGGATTTCGATTTCGCCGTAGGTGACGTTGCCGCGAACACGGCCCGAGGTGTAGACAGTGAGTTTGCCACGGACGACAAGGTCACCTTCGAAGCTACCAGAAATTTCGGCGTCTTCAACTTCAGCGGTGCCTTTCAATGTGCCGGTCTCGGAAAGTTCGACGGTGTGGACGTCACGCATGGTGGCATCGACGACGCCTT
>JBMOIY010000117.1:0-6110 GCA_049317085.1 Rickettsiales bacterium
TATAGGTGCCAATTTCGTCGTCACTGCTGTGCTCGAATCTTCATGTAGCGATGCTACACTCCGGTTCTGCGCGCATCGCTCCTAGAACTTGGCACCTATAAACGCCGCTGGTTATGCGCATGGTGCTAATGGATTGCTTCTACCTTGGCAAGCATGGCGCTATTTTTTGAGTAAAAACACTGACGCCAACGCGAGAAATACGAAGCCGACGACGAGGTTTTAGCTCTACCAGCGATCATGCATATAAAAGCTGACCGCTTATTGCTAACAGCTACCTACATCGTGCGCACGGTATTGAGGAACTCGTCCACTTTCTCCGAGAGCGTCGCTGATTGTGCGCTGAGGGCTTTTGCGGAATCCAGCACTTGGCGTGAGGAGCTGCCGGTCTCGTCGGCACCTTTCTCGACACTCACGATACTGCGTGATATCTCGTTCGTGCCGCTGGCCGTGTGGGCGATGTTGCGCGAGATCTCATTGGTGGCGGCAGATTGCTCCTCTACCGCGGCGGCGACACCGGCGGTGCTGGCGCTGATCTCGCTGATGATGCTGATGATCTCACCCACCGATTTCACGGCTCCTTCGGTCGCCTCCTGCATGGATTGTACCTGTTGTACGATCTCCTCGGTTGCTTTTGCGGTCTGGTTGGCGAGGTTCTTCACTTCCGAAGCCACGACAGCGAAGCCACGGCCAGCCTCGCCCGCACGGGCGGATTCGATGGTGGCGTTGAGCGCAAGCAGGTTGATTTGGCTGGCGATGTTGGTGATGAACTGGATGACCTCGCCCACGCGGTTCGATTTTTCAACCAGCAGGTGCATCGACTGATTGATGTTCTCCGCCTGCTGGCTGGCCTGATTCGCCACACCGCTCGATTTCTGAACCTGGGCGCTGATCTCGCCGATGGCGGCGGTCAGTTCCTCAGCAGCTGCAGCGACCTGCGTTGCTGTCTGGGCAGCCCTGCTGGCTGTGGAAGCAACGACTGCGGAGGTGGATTTGGTCTCATCCGCCAGTACGTTCAAGCGTTCGGCGTTGCCGCGCATCTGCGAGGCTGATGCGGAGACTTCGGTCACGACCGATTTTATACTGGATTCGAACGCATCGGCCATGCTGTTCATGGTCTGACGCTTTTCCTGCTCGGCTAGTATTTTCTGTTGCTCCTGCTCGAGCCGTAGCTTCTCAGTCTGTTGCATGTTTTCTTTGAACACGAGCACCGCCTGCCCCATGTGACCGATTTCGTTGTCGTACTGTGTCGAGGGTACTTCAACGGAGGTGTCGCCATCAGCCAACAATTTCATAGTTCTGGTCATGTTTTTGACCGCGTTCGAGATGCTACCGGATACCACAAAGAAGAGAATATAGGCTGCGATCACCAGTGCGGCGGCGATAGCAAGCTGCTTTGTCCGGTCCTGTTGCAGGGCGCTGACGCGTGTCGTGATCATTTTTTCAAGTTCACCGAGGGTTTCCTCGGAAATCTTGGAGGCGTCATCGTTGTAGCTGTCGATGAGGCTATAAAAATCTTCGGCACTGACATTGGTGCCGTTTCCTAACGTCATCAGGTTCGCATATACTTTATCTTCCGATGCCGTGAAAGTTGCCAAACTTGCTTCCAATATCGGCTTGAGACTAGGGCTAACGCCGTTGAAGTTCGGATCTTCGTTGAAGGCTGTGAGGATGGAATCTTTTATACGGTTGTAGTAGAGTGATTTAAGCAAAGTTCCTTCTTCTACCGCCTTCGTTTGCAGCTCCTCGCTGAGCACTCCATTGCCCTCGTGAAGACCAGTGTAGATCGCGTTTTTGAAGGTTGCGACATATTGCAACATGGCTGGGGCGGCGCTGATCGATGCATCCATCAGGTAATAACTATCTAGGTCCCCATCCAGAATCAGGTTGGAGGTGTCGCCCACATGTTTTGTTAAATCGACAATATGCTGAATCAGTTTTTTATAAGCAGTAGGGGTGTAGGTAGTAGCCGATTTCAAAGCAGCCCATTCCGCAGCAATCGCTTTGTAGGAAATGGCATCATCGGCACCATGTTTTTTGAGATCTTCGCCCGTTGTTTCGAGGATGTCGCCATAGGTGACATCCACCTGTTCCAACTGCTCCAGGAGTTTATCGATATTAGCAGCGCTCGTCTGCTGCTGTATTTTTGCATTTGGGATGCCAACAATCATACGTTGAGTGTTCATTTGATAATCGCTGATTTCCATTATTAAGGTCAACAGCGGCCTTACATACTGTACGCCATAATATTCTTTTTGGGAGAAATCGATGGACTCAGTCATTTTCTCACTGAATTTGTAGCCCAAGGACAATATCGGCATCATAAACAGGGCTAAAATAAGCACCATGCGGCCACGGATTGTCATGCGATGTAGTGGATTCTTCATAAGTATTTCCTGTGCAAAGGTAATTTTATTTTTTCAATGTTTGGTTTATAATAACCCTTACATACTACTCTATCGTAGGTTGCGATAAGTTCAACGCTTTTCTCATTACGCGCATGTATTAATGTGATGGGCTGTGCTGAAATTGTTTAAGTGTGCCTAATCCTACTCAATTTTTATCAGCAATGGTTTTGTGGGGGGTGATGATAACATCATATCAGAGATAGAAGACTGGGTCCTGGGTAATCTATATGTTAATTTATGCATCCATCCCGGTAATGGCTTACCGCTGCGGTAGGCTTCGAGTATCCCTTCTTTAGGTCCATCGACCACCGTGCATGTGAGAATCACACTGATACGCCGCGTGCGTAGGTAGTTGCGCAACGCGTTTGCCGTTGTGAGTTTCTCTGCATCCCACACATACTGAATCGCTTTGCCTTCGCGGTGGTAATTCGAGGCGACGATGCGATGGGGGCTGAAATAGAGAATTTCAGTGCCTAGGTCGGTCGGCGCGAGGATGGTTGCGCGTTTGGGCAGTATGCGGTTCAGCTCACCACTACGTATGAGTTGGCGGGCGGCGGTGTAGCAGCCCTCACGGCGCTGGGTGTTGATTGTTTGTTCATCTTTTTTATTGGTGAGCATGCCTGATGCTGCATCGAGTAGCATCAACATAAGTGGGCCAGCAATGACAAAGAGGATGAAGGGCAAGCGGCGTTTCATCTGCTGGTTGGGGGTTAGGTCCACCAGTATTTTTGCAGGCCAGTGGCGGGCAACGCGGGCATGTTCCGGCGTGAACAGCGCACCCATGAATGGGGCAATGGCGACGATGGAGAGTGGTAAGGTATAGTAGCTCCAGCGTTGGCGGTAGAAATAGAGGATGGTCGTGCAGGCAAGAAAGAAAACAAGCTTGGCCGATTGCTGTGGGGCAAAAAAGGCGCGGTGACGTTGCAGCCATGGAGCAAGGCATATGAGCAACGCAGTGAACGGCAGGATGCAATAGGCCATCAATTGTAGGAACGGAATATTGTAGAAGGGTTTGGCCTCGGAAATGCGTGGGAGGAACTCTGTGTTAATGAAGGGATCGACGTCAACCAGCGGGCCGTGCAGGAGGCTGGGGTAAACGCCAGCAATGGCGGCGATAACGAGACCACCGCCGATGATGCCGACAAGCAAGCGGGTGCGGTATTCGGGGGAGTGGCACTGGCATAGTGCCCAGGCAAACAGGGCAGTGATGGTGAGGGTGTATGCGTAAACGATAGATATACTATCATACACTGGTACGGACCATTGGCTGAACGGGACCTCGATGGCAGTGGCGGTAATGGTGGTGAGCGCGACGGAGGTGGAAAGCCATGCGAGGGCGGTGGCTTTCAGTGTGTCACCGCGGAGCCATTGGAGGCCGAACCAAATAAATTCAACCGCGATCAGCATGGCGGCTTCAACGCTGATCCAGAGTTGCAGGCCGAATAGGAAGCCGGCCCAGAGCATGCGCCTGCGGGTTGGAGTGGGAGCGAGTATATCGCCCATGGCCCAGATGAACAGGGCGGCGAGCGGGGCGTGGTGGTCGGCATTGCCGAGGCCGAAATAGTTCCATGTCACGGGCATGGTGGCGACGAGGACGCTTGCCATCATATAGCCCGAGGGCAGCGGCATGATGGTGCGGATGGCCCGGTGGATGCCGGTGACGAGCAGCACCATGTAGATCCATGGCGCAAGGAGGCCAGCGCGCATCAGCCGGAGCTTGAGTTCGACGGATTCGGGTTGCAGGTAGGCGAGGCCAGCGAGGACGATATCGACAGGCCGTGTCCAAGGGCTCGTGCTGCCGCCGAAGGGAGCGTTGGTGTTGGGGACGCTGTGGTTGAACCAGCCGCCACCACTCATCCAGTCATAAACCAGGGTGAGGCGTAGCCATGTGTCCGGGTCGGTCTGGCCGATCGGAACACCATCATGCAGGGGAATTGCATGCCATTTGCTGAGGATAAATAGCAAGTGTGGAACACTGATGAGCAGTACCGCGAGCCAGATGGTTGGGATGCGTTTGAGGGAGATGAGCATCACGGCTCCTTGCGACCGAAGGCGTAGCGGCGGTTCGCCCAGTAGTTGAATCCGAGCGCAATGGCGGTACCAGCGACGAGGGCGATGAGGCGAGAATTCTCGGGGCAATTACCGAGGGCGGCGTGGAGTACCAGTATGAAGGCGACGTAATTGACCGAAGCGCCGATCAGGTTGCTTGCCATGAAGGTGGCCCATGATGTGCGGCTGAAGCCCTTGTGGTTCTGATAGGTGAACAGCCCATGGAGCGCATATGACACTTGTAGCGCAACGGCGATGGAGGCGATGCGGGCAACATAGGCGAGGAAGCCAATTGTAACCAAAGTTTCGAGAAGGCCCACATCCACCAGAAACGCGATGCTGCCGACGATACAGAAGCGGAGAAATTCCGGAATGTGGACGCGGTCCATGGGTTACGTGCGGGGCGATACGTTGAGGTAGCGCAGATGGCGTGTCTCACGGTAGGTGCGCGCGAGGCTGTCGAGCATCATGCCGCCGAGGAAGGTGAGGGCGGAGAGGACGGCGATGCCGGTGCAGAGGATGAGGGTCGGCTGGCGGGTGATCAGGCCGGTCTCCTGCCATTCAAAGACCACTGGTAAAGCAAGCGCTACGCTGACGAACGCCATGAGCGCCGCAATGAGCGAGAAGAAGGCGAAGGGACGGGATTCCTTGAACAGGCGCAGGATGGTAAGCAGGATGCGTGCGCCGTCGTGGTATGTGCGCAGTTTGCTCGTGGAGCCTGCCGGGCGCTCGCCGTAATGCATGATTATTTCGAGCATGGGGATGCGCTGCTCAAGGATGAAGATGCTCATCTCGGTCTCGATCTCGAAGCGTTCGCTGTGGGCGGGGAAGGATTTAACCAGGCGGCGCGAAAAAGAGCGGTATCCGGAGAAAATATCGCGCAGGCCGCGACCGAAGAGGCGCTGGACGATGATGTTGAATAGCTTGTTACCGAAGACATGGGCGGGCGGGAAAGAAGATTTTGCGCCCTCGCGCACACCGATGACAGTGTCGACACTGCCGTTCAGGATAGGGGTGACAAGCTCGCGGGCGCGGGAGGCGTCGTACGTGGCGTCGGCATCCGCCATCACGTAGATATCGGCGTCAATATCGGCGAACATGCGGCGGACGACATTGCCTTTGCCTTGTAATGTTACGACCGAAACTTGCGCCCCGGCGGCGCGGGCGATGTTCGCGGAATTGTCCGTCGAATTATTATCGAACACAAAAATATGGGCTTCGGGCAACGACGCACGGAACTGTGCGATGACCTGGGCGATGGTCGTCGCTTCGTTGTAGCAGGGGAGCAAGACAGCGATGGTGGGTGTGTAATGTGCCATGGATGGAGTTAGGCGGGAATTGGGCGGTAAACGCAAGTGGTGGAAAAAAAATAGGGTGGTTCATCGCGTTGTTGCTTGGAAGCGTTACATTATTGCATTTCAGCAAGTATCAGATTGGCGTAATCGCGGGCACGGGCGAATTCCAGCTCGATGGCGGAGAGAAGTTCTTTTTTCTCATCGTAGGGTGCGGATTTCTGCTGTTCGGCGACGCGGCATGCGTACGAAAGAGGCTCCATACCAATGCTTGCAGCGGAGCCTTTGAGGTAATGCGCGGCGCTGGCCCATGCTTTCTGCTCTTCGATACGACAATTCACCCGCATTTCCTCAATCTTTTCCT
>JBMOIY010000118.1:0-5775 GCA_049317085.1 Rickettsiales bacterium
ACCCGCATGGCACCTGCCACCATCTCAGCGATCAGCGGTTTGGATCAGAAATCATTGACCACTATTGCCAGACTCGGCCCCAATATTGTCCGGGCGGATGGCAGTGTGAACATGAACGCCATTGCGACCCTCGGCGGCGTGGATCAGGCCACCATCAACACATTGAATGCTTTGGACAGGAACGCGCTGGGCACCATCAGCAAACTCGGCACGAACGCTCTCACCTCCATCAGCGGTATGGACCCGGCTGTCATGAGGACACTTAGCAGTCTGAGCACGGGGGACTTGTCCTCCCTCAACAGGCTCAGCTCCCAAGCCATTAATTCCCTTACCAATGCAGGCACCGGCGCCGTATCGACGCTTACCGGCCTGAGCCCGGGTACACTCACGGCCCTTGCCCAAATGGATTCAAGGTCCATCGCCGCGCTCAGCAGAATGGGCACTGGCGCCATTTCATCCATTTCCGGTCTTGATGTGGGCACGCTGAATGCACTCAGCAGGTTAGATGCAAACTCCCTCTCCTCGCTCACAAGGCTCAATGCAGGTACACTTTCCTCGCTCACCGGTCTCGACGCCAGAACCCTCACTTCACTCAGCAGGTTGGATGCAAGCTCCCTCGCCTCGCTCGCAAACCTGAGCCCGGGCACCCTGTCACAGCTTAGCAGCCTGGGCACAAGTGGACTTGCGTCGCTTGGCGCCCTGAGTCCGAGTGCCCTTTCATCACTAAGCAGTGTAACGAGCGGCAACTGGCTCTCCACGCTCGGCCTGAGCTCAACAGGCGGCGGCGCCGGTAGCGGCAACAACAATAAAGTGAACCTCAACTGCGACATGCGCTACCGCAATCAGGTCGTCACTTGCGATGCGAAGACCGCATCGGATGTCATCGGCACCCGTCCATCCTGCCCGAAAAAGCCGATGCCGATGATCGATACACCGAAGAAAGCATACCCCTTGTGGTACACCCCCTTCCTCTATGTTTACCCGACCGATCCTGATGAGGACGCAGCGAAGCGCATCCCCTACTCTGGCCCCTATGCCTTGGGTACACCGGGTGATACTTCGCGCACCTTCCAGCTCTTCGGCCCTTCAGCAACAGGTACCAAACGCCTGTCGGAATGCAAGACCCAGATCAAAATGCCAAGCGATCCATCCAATGCATCCGAAACGGCTAAGTATATTCGCCTGCAGGCCGACAACTGTACCAACCAATATATCCTCTACGATGCCATCTACCCATTCCAGAAAGCCAATACCCGCGTCCTGAGCTTCGATGATCCAAACAATCCTGCTGCGCGCGTCGACCTGCGAGGGGAGTGCCAGCCGCTGCAGACCTTCCGCGAGACCGAGAACGAATACGCCGCGGGCGAATATCTAGAAGTTGCCTGGAAAAAACTGCTGCAGGATCCTGATTACCGTAAAAGCACCCCCGGTTGGCTGCGCAATATTCCCTGCTTCCGCCAATACGGTGTTGACAACTATATCTGTGACCATGAGCCGCATTTACCCAGCGGCGTAACTCTCGAGAACCCAATCGCACCGCCAGACCCGTTCCCGGAAGTACTCTCTTCCGCCATCAGCACCGTCCCCTACGAAATGGTCGTTGACCCCACACACCCCTTTTCTCCGCGCTGGGACTTCCTGATCACCGACCGCGATTATTCCAAATATAACGCTGCGAGCTCCCTCTCAGCCGTAGCCGTAGCCGTCCAGTTCTTCCTCGATCAATATTTGTCCGAGACCAAAGATGCTGTGTTCTGTGCCGGGATTAAGGAAGCTAGGAACGAAAGTGACGACAGGAAGAAAGCCGACCTTGAAGTGAAAGTGGATGTACTCTCCTTCCGCCGCAGCGCCTTCGAGAGCGCCCTTACCCAGCGCGCAGGCTATAACTTTGTCTGTAAAACACACCAGGCCCTGTGGCCCAGCGGCACCGACGCCGCCCTTCTGGTTGCCATGGCTTCCTATTGCTGGACCATCACCGGCTACAGTATTGCGCCGCCTTACGTCTACGGCAGAGACCAGGATTGCTGGAAATGCTACGGTCTTGACGGCAAGGTCGACGATGAGAATGACCACCCGCCCTGCACCGTGAATTATCTGGGCAAGGATCAGAAAATGAAACTCTCCTCGAACCGTAGTATCTGGTTCCCGGGCCTGTTCAACGAGTTCAGCCAGTCGCCGCTCTGCGGCACCAAAATGGAAAAGGTCTGCAGCGATCTACGCAAGCCCTTCACACCACTGAACAAACTCAAGATGCGCTACCATCATCCGAAGGATGATGACGACACCAACAACGACAACATCGTGCTCTGGGCCGATGCTGAGCGCACAGACCCCGATGGCGCGCTCGAAGGCTTCAGCTTCCGCGACTATTTCGGCAACCATATGCCCTATCCCCGCGTCTGGGATATCGGCCAGTCACTCCAGAAGACTGCTTCGGCCGACCTGAACAACCAACCACCGCTCGATGTGACCGGCCAGTGGACCTCCATCGTTGGCATCGGCCGTGAATCCGCATCGCGTGCAGCATCCGACGCGGCGGGGGCCGATGCAGATGGCAATAAGCCCTTTGATAAATTCAAGGACGAACGCTGCAAAGCACAGGGTTGGGGCGATAAAGTATTCGGCGTGCCGATTCCCGTGACCAACTTCGGCGGCACATTCATCGAGCTGCCCGATCCGGTTTCAAGCTGGACGGAACTGAAACTCTACCAAACGCGCACCGCCCGCACCCTCAGCCTCAGCTGCATCGGCCGCTACGAGAAAGTGTTCAAACCCGGTAGCGCCGAGAACCTGATGCTGCTCGCCAGCGGCGCCGATTGGCAAAAACTCGTTATCTCCAAGTGCGACCGCGATCCCGCAAACAAGGGCACGTTCAGCAGATGCGACTACATGACACTGCACCAATTCGTAGAAAACGGCAGCCCGGCAGACAGTGAATCCACCGTTTACTTGAAGCAAGGCATGAATGAAGGCTGGCCAAACAGCTGGCGCGGATACATCGCCTCGGAACGCACCGACGATAAATTCCCCAAATTCGGTTCGACCAATACCAATACAATCACCGGCCTTGACCAGTCTGAACCGGGCGATATCATCCTGCTGCCGACCGGCCACAGTAAGAGCATCAGCGCCGGCTTCGGTGTCTTAGAACCCGGCCTCGCCAAGCTCGCCCTTATCCTTGAGACCCGCCTGCCCAACAATTCGGACTGTGAAGACAAGGAAAATTGCTATGTCCGCGTGCTTGAGCCCGATGATGGCAAATGGCCCGACAGTTGCGGCACTACCGATACCTGGGGCGAAATGAAGAGCCGCTATTACTTCAGGCCCGGCAGCTTCCCGAAAGAAGCCGAGGAAGAATACCAGCGTATCTACGCCAAGCAGACCGGGGCGCCCCCTGCAAGTATCAACGCGAGCGACGCTACCGGCGGCTGTTCCGAGACCAAACTGTCGCATTGTGAACAAGGCGAGTGGGACAACCTCTCCCTCTATCGCATCCGCAACGACGTGCGCGATGGCTGTGTGAATAAGAAGAAATCTTCCGAATGTGAGAAGGATCAATAATATGCTGGAATGGCATACGATAGTCCGCACGACACAATTGGTAGTAATGCTCACGGTAACATCCGTTGCCACGGCAGCCCCGCTGCCAGATAAGGCGGATTGCAGAAAGATCTACGACGTCAACAAAAAAGCTGCCTACACGGCGAACCCTGAGGAGGTGCATCAGTGCATCATGCGTGGCTGGGACCCACCGAAGAACTGGCGGCCGAGGGATGGTAAGACCCGTGCCGTGGTCAGCGGCTCAGGCGGATTCTCCTTTGGTACCGTTGCATCACCGGAAAATTCTCCGGGCAAGCGCAACGCGAATGCCAGCGTCAACGGCAATATCATTCTGTCGAGCTGCAACTTCCCACCCCGCATACGCGTTAGCCTCACGCCGCCCTACGTGAACTTCCCGGCCGGATCTTGCTACGATTACATCATGCGCAGGTTGTTCAGGGATAATGGCGGCAACCCCTCAACCGGCGCACTGCCCACCGGCGTCGATCAGGATGATAAGTGCCCCGCCGAAAGCGACACCACTGGTCAGTTCGGCGTAAAATCACCCCTGCCGGGAGCAGGCGGCACGGTCCCCACACCTCAAGGCGGCATGATGCCCACCACAACTACTGACGTGGTGCTGAACGCCAACCCCACCGCCTTCGCCGCGACCGAGAACGGCTCCTACTGGATCTGGTACTATATCCGTCAGGACGGCCAACCCAACCAACCATTCGTTAACCCCAATGTCAGCGGCGCCAACCCAAGCGGTGCCATCCAGATGCCAACCTATCTCTGCACGCCTGACGGCGACGGCTTCATGATGAAGACCGTCGACCTCACCCCCCCAGCGGCACAGATGATCACCTACAACCCGCAAAGCGGCAGCATCTCAATCCGCCTGCAATCGCGCGTGACGATGGATCAAGGATTCATCCCCCCCTACGATCCGGCGGAACCGGAAAAATACCTAGTCTTACCGCTCGACGCCAATGGTGTTCCTCAGGTGCCACCAGATTGCGGCCTCGAATCGGCCTATTACCGCCTCCCCGATTCACGTCAGGATATATTGATGCGCCCATCGACCATCAATGGCTGTGAAAGCGCTTCCGTCACCTCCGCCCAGGTGAACGACGTATGCCCCGGTGCCGTTTATCAAGCACGCGGCGGGTGCCTGAGCACAGGCGGTAATGGCGCTCCGCCGCTCGCCATTCCGAAACAGGATAACTGGCTGGCCAAATGCCCACCTACGCCAGAGGATCCATCACCCGCACCACTGGCCGATGGACGTTGCCCACAAGATCAGGGCATTCCCGGTGAATCGCAATGTGGTCGCGGTGACTATTATGCCGATGCCAACTGCGACAACATAAAACTTTCACTTCCGGGAAGCATCGTACAGTTCGGTGTCCTGAACCGACCGAACCTCTATTACCCGCCGGGCAGCGGTGCCGTCGTGCATTCGATGAATGGTGGCCGCACCGCCCTTCTCGCCGAGACTGCGCCCAACAGTGTACTCTACACGCAGTCATCAACTGAATTTTACCTGCAGGAGACCGCACCGCCACTCGTCTTCAATGAAGGCGGCACCATCCCTATGGCCAATGGCGAAATACTGATCATGGAACCACCATCGACGGTTGCCATGGGTCCAAATGTCACCACCGTGACCATGACCCGGGGTGGACAGCGCGTCTCGGCAGGCGGGGTACAATTGGAAGGATTCGGCGAGGGCGCGACCTATGCAATCACCGGACCACGCTATTACTTGCCGCTCCTGGTGCGTGCAGGCCGCAGCGTCACTTTCCCGCAAGGCTTCCTGATACCGACCCAACCGCGCATCGCCGCGCAACCGCCTTATATGCGCTTGCCGCTCTCCTTGCCGGTGGGGCAGTAACCCTCGGCCGCGGCAAGTCCGGCAAGGTCGCCTACATTGAGCCACGCGCCCATATGCGTAACACCGCGGATGCGGTCGAAATACCCATCCGCGCCCAAGCGCGCGTTCCATAATGTTGACAGCGAGAATGCTCCCTTTGGGCAACCTGCGAACACACGCGGATGGATGATCTCAACGCCGGTAAAAATATAGTGAGCATCCTCACCATCACGCGGTCGGCGAATGCGCCCATCCGCATCCATCACGAAATCACCACGCCCTTCCCAGCCCACAGCATTACCCTTTGGTACTAGCAGCATTAGGAAATCCAAAGCATCGCACCACGCTTGTTGAAGTCG
>JBMOIY010000119.1:0-5715 GCA_049317085.1 Rickettsiales bacterium
TGAACGACCATGCATTTATTCCTTAAAACCCGCCAAATGTGGCATAAAAACAAGCGCGGCAAACCACCCTTCCCGGCCATCGATTTCCGCTCTATCATCACACAATTCCCAGTACATCACCATACAAGTAAATGTTACCGATGGGTTATTTACTCAACTAACCCATTGATAGCACAGCATTCACAGCATTACATGTAACATCCCCCTCCACCGCCGCACAAACCCTCACCATTAAGCATGTTGATTCTTGTCCCAAATAATACTTGATTCTTGTCCCGGTTAATGCGTATAACTTCGCTATAAACATTGTGGCACGCAAAAACGCGCTGTAATGCTTGAACGAAATAACCATAGGGAGCCACACCATGTCGACAGCCGCCAAAACAGATATCAAAGCATCCGATAAGAAAAAAGCTCTCGACTCGGCCCTAGCCCAGATCGAGAAAACCTTCGGCAAAGGTTCCATCATGAAGTTCGGCAATCAGGAGCGGCTCGAGATCGAAGCGATTTCGACCGGTTCGCTGGGCCTCGACATTGCGCTGGGAATCGGCGGCATTCCTAAGGGCCGCATCATCGAGATCTATGGCCCGGAAAGCTCGGGGAAAACCACACTCACCCTGCACTGCATCGCCGAGTGCCAGAAAATGGGCGGCACCTGTGCCTTCGTGGATGCTGAGCACGCGCTCGACCCCGTCTATGCCCGCAAACTCGGCGTGAATGTCGATGAACTGCTCATCTCACAGCCTGACAGCGGCGAACAAGCCCTCGAAATCGCCGATACCCTCGTGCGCTCCGGCGCGATCGACATGGTCGTGATCGACTCCGTCGCAGCCCTCGTTCCCAAAGCCGAACTCGAAGGCGAAATGGGGGATGCCACCATGGGCGCACAAGCGCGCCTGATGAGCCAGGCCCTGCGCAAACTCACCGGCACTGTGTCGCGCACCCAGTGCACCGTCATCTTCATCAACCAGATCCGCCAGAAGATCGGCGTCATGTTCGGCAACCCCGAGACAACGACCGGTGGCAACGCCCTCAAATTCTATGCCTCTGTGCGGCTGGATATCCGCCGCATCGGCGCGCTGAAGGACAAAGAGGAAGTCGTCGGCAACCTCACCAAAGTGAAAGTGGTTAAGAATAAAGTCTCCCCACCCTTCAAAACCGTGGAGTTCGATATCCTTTACGGCCAGGGCATCAGCAAGGAAGGTGAGTTGATCGACATGGGCATCAAATCCGGCATCGTCGAGAAATCAGGCAGCTGGTTCTCCTACAAGGACCAGCGCATCGGTCAGGGTAAGGAGAATGTCCGCCAGTTCATCAAGGAAAATCCGAAGATCGCCGCCGAGATCGAAGCCGCCATCCGCGCCAAAGCCAGCGTGCTTGCCGAAGCGCTGCAGGGCAACCCCTCGGAATATACCGATGAGAACACGACCGTCGATGCCGCCTAAAAAAATACGTTAGCAACAGGGAAACGCTTCAGGCTGAAAGGTCGGGAGCGTTTTTCTGCGTCCGCAGTCAGGCACTGCGTGAGGCGGTGGGTTCAGGGTTGGCAAGTGCATCGGCCCGCACGCGCTGCGCCCAGTTGCGCGGCGCCTGATCGCCCATACGGGCATGGTATTCATCCACATCCCGCTCATCGATGCCAAACAATTTGCCAAACTTCTTCGTCAACGGCATTACCACTTTCTTGCCTGCTGTCTCGTCCCACCGGTGCGCCTTGTCCGGGGCAAGCGCCCGTGCACCGAAGACGATTGCTGCCGTGATACCCGCGCCAGCAGCTTTCTGTTTACCGAACTCCACCACAGACATTTTTTCAAATTTACGCATCACCGCGTAATGCAAAGCGATGGAGGAGGCCGTCCACACCGCCATCTGCGGCAAATGCTGCATTTCATAGCGGTAAAGTTCCTGCGCCCGGTCCACGACTTCCTGAGAATCATAGGCCAGCCCATGCCGGTCCGCCCATTTATGCGCCGCCCGCGTCGCGCCCCGTCGGAAGAAATTACCAGCTACCGGCTCGATGACACCACGAATAGCATCCATCACGCTCGGCGCGAAACGCTGGACGCAGATGGTCACGAACGCCGCACCCACATCGCCGACCCCTTCGCCAACGAACCAGTGCCCCGCGCTGCGCCACACTCGTTTCCAGAACGGCACGGCTGCAGATGAATGGGCATGTCCCGCATGTCCACAGTCAGCATGCGCTCCATGATTATGATGCCCATGGTCGTGCCCGTGTCCATGGGCATGGTTTCCTGCCGTTTCATGCGCACCATGCGTATGGCCGATATTCACCCCAAGCCCCCGCAGCGCAGGCATGATGAGAAAATCCGTCAAACCGATACACGTGATGGTATGGTTCAGCGTATAGATCACATCCTCCGCCCGCTGCTGCGCGGATTTCTTGCGCTCACGCTCGCGGGGGCTCAGCACGGTCGTCGCATTCATCTGCGCGGAGATGCCCATTACACCTCCATCACGAGGTCAGGGGAAGGACGAACCATCCCCGCATGCACCGGCGGCGTGGTAATGATTGGCGCAGGCGCAGGCACGGCCGTCCCCGGCGATAATTTCTGCTGTTGCATTGCCTCACTGCGCCGCAGCGCTTCCTGATACATCGCGCCGCCTTCGCGCAGCCCTTCCGCAATCGCGCGCGCCGGTTCATACCGCGCCTTCAACCAATTGGTTGCGAGCGTATCGATGTCGCCCGCATTCGCCGCAGGCCATGCCGTCACCAGCGCCTGCACCAGCGGCGCACGCAGCGAGCCCGCTTGCGGCTCGAAGATCATCGCCAGTGCCTGATGCGTCACCTGATGCCCACGTGCCGACGCCGCCACATGCACCGCCGGTTCCGCGCCGGCCGGGTCGTCAGGCTGCACCATGCGCCGAATCGTTTCTTCAACTTTATGTGGCGGCAACATGTAAAGCTTCGCCGCTGCCGCTGGCTGCGCCGCCTCTGCCCGCACGGCTGCTATAAATGCCGGTTGCGACAGCAACGTGACGAACCCTTTGCAATCCTCGATGCGGTTTCGCAGAATGCTGCCGACCTCACGCACCGCATCCGCCTCGCTGATCGTCGTCCCAAGCGCGCGCATCGTCTCGCCATACGCCTTCGCCATCGCAGGCGTGAAGTGCGGGTTCGCAATCGCCTTGGCGATCGCCACCTGCTCATTCGCAATCTGTGTGATCACTGCCGCATCCTGCTGCCCCGCCGCCAGCCCCGCGCGCACGCGGTTCGCTACATTGGTGCGGAACGCCAGCATGCGATCTTCCGGCATCGGGTGCAGCAACGCGACCACGGCCGGTGCCGGGGCGGGAGAAAATTGCTGTATGCTGATGGTAATACTGGCCTCCGGCAACGCGTTTTTTGTGTTATTGAGAATCATTCTCAACCGTTATATCTAGTATAAACCTTGGTGAGGCAACTGTTAAATGAAGTTTGTGTGACAACCCCACCCGAACCCGCGCGCAACTAACCGAAACTTCGACATTTTTCTTGCCGGGCACACAGGCGGAAGTTATGAATTCCCTCCCACTTCACGAGGAACCATGCCAACCACCACCGACATCCGCAGCCAATTCCTTGAGTTCTTTGCCAGCAAAGGCCACACGGTGCTGCCCTCCTCCAGCCTCGTACCGCATAATGACCCGACGCTGATGTTCACCAACTCGGGCATGGTGCAATTCAAGAATATCTTCAGCGGCACCGAAAAACCGACCACGCCCCGCGCCGCCACCGCCCAGAAATGCGTCCGCGCCGGCGGCAAGCATAACGACCTCGACAATGTGGGCTACACCGCCCGCCACCACACATTTTTTGAGATGCTTGGCAATTTCAGCTTCGGCGATTACTTCAAGGAAGGCGCAATTTCCCACGCCTGGGAACTCATCACGAAAATCTACGGCATCCCGGCCGAAAAACTCGGTGTCACCGTCTACCACACCGACGACGAAGCCTTTGAACTCTGGAAAAGAATCGCCGGCTTACCCGAAGACCGCATCCTGCGAGTGCCCACAAAAGATAATTTCTGGGCAGCGGGCGATACCGGCCCCTGCGGCCCCTGCACCGAAATCTTCTACGACCACGGCAAAGGCGAAGGCAAATGGGCGCTGGATAGCACCGGCCACGACCTCTTCGGCGAGCGCTATGTCGAGATCTGGAACCTCGTCTTCATGCAATACGAAGCACTAGCCGATGGCAGCCAGATTCCACTACCTAAGCCAAGCATCGACACCGGTATGGGACTGGAACGCCTCACAGCCGTATTGCAAGGCGTCAGCGACAATTACGACACCGACCTGTTCAAGACCCTAATCGCCGCTTCCCAGCAATTTTCGAAGAGCAGCAACCCCGCGCAACAAGTCTCCCACCGCGTCATCGCCGACCATCTACGTTCCACCAGTTTCCTAATCGCTGATGGTGTGATGCCCAGCAACGAAGGCCGCGGCTATGTGCTCCGTCGCATCATGCGCCGCGCTATGCGCCACGCTCATTTGCTCGGCTGCAAATCACCACTGATGCACCAGCTCGTGCCTACGCTTGTGGAGCTAATGGGCAAGGCCTACCCCGAACTCACCCGCGCGCAAGGAAGCATTGCCGAAACGCTGAAACTCGAAGAAGAGAAGTTTAAAGAAACGCTGGAGCGCGGCCTCAAACTGCTCGAAGAAGAAAAATCCAGCATCAAAGCGGGCGGCACCTTCTCCGGCACCGCCGCCTTCAAACTCTACGACACGTACGGCTTCCCGGTCGACCTAACGCAGGATATCCTGCGCGTCGAGGACATCACCGTCGATATGCCCGGCTTCACCGCCGCGATGGACGAGCAAAAAGCCAAGGCGCGCGCAGCATGGAAGGGCTCCGGCGCATCCGCCACCGCCAGCCTCTGGTTCGATATCAAGGAACGTGTTGAGCCCACGGAATTCCTTGGCTACGCCATGGATTCCGCACAAGCCCAGGTCACCGCCATCGTCAAAGGTGACGCCGAAGTTCAAAGCGCCAATAAAGGCGACATTGTCCAACTCCTACTGAACCAAACCCCGTTCTACGGCGAATCCGGTGGTCAGGTCGGCGATACCGGCATCCTCAGCATGAATGGCACCAATATCGGCACCGTCACCCGCACCTCGCGCTTGCTCGATGGGCTCATCGTCCACGAAGTTGCCCTCACCGCCCCGCTCAACGTAGGTGACAGCATCGAAGCCCGCATTGCCAACACCCAGCGCAGCCGCATCCGCGCCAACCATTCCGCCACCCACCTGCTGCACGCCGCGCTCCGCCATCAATTGGGCGAGCATATCACCCAGAAAGGCTCACTGGTCGATGCCGAGCGCCTGCGGTTCGACATCACCAACCCCAAAGCCATCAGCCGCGAGGAACTGGAAAGCGTCGAAGCCGAAGTGAACCACTACGTCGCCCAACAATCCCCCGCGACCACCAAACTCATGAACCAGGCCGACGCCATCGCTGCCGGGGCCATGGCCCTGTTCGGCGAGAAATACGGCGCGGAAGTGCGCGTCCTCGCCATGGGCAAAACGCCCGAGGGCAAGGATTTCTCCGTCGAGCTCTGCGGCGGCACCCATGTCAGCAACACCGGCGAGATCGGCCTGTTCAAGATTGTCTCTGAAGGCTCCGTCAGCTCCGGCGTCCGCCGCATCGAGGCCGTCACCGGCGAGAATGTCCGCACGTATCTTATCGAGCAACTCAGCAAGCAGGAT
>JBMOIY010000120.1:0-5660 GCA_049317085.1 Rickettsiales bacterium
CATGTCGACGTCGCGGATATGGCGGCGGTCTTCGCGCAAATGCGCGGTGATGCCGTCGGCACCTGCTTGCATCGCCAGTTTAGCGGCAGCGACGGGGCATGGGTGGCTGCCGCCACGTGCGTTACGCAGGGTCGCGACATGGTCGATATTGACGCCGAGGCGGAGTTTTTGTGGGCTCATGCCACAGAATTAGTCAATTTATCATTGTCATGCCAGCGAAAGCTGACATCCAGTGTGCCCTCAAAGTGGATGCCAGCTTTCGCTGGCATGACAATTTAACGAAAAAAGGCGACCCGGGGGCCACCTTTTGACGTGTTTAGTAGGTAGTTTGCTTAGGCGGTGCGGCCAGCTGCTGGTTCGTTCTGCTGGTTGTTGCGCACTTTCTCGGCATTCTCACCCGGGCCTTTGTTGCCGAATGCAGCATAGGCACTATAAACAAGGGCGCCGGTCCCTGCGATGATGCCAGCACGCCCGCTGATACCGCGGTTCTTCCATAATGCACCTATGACGCCTTCGGCTTTCGGCGCGACCTTATTGGTCCAGCCCCAGGATATATTGCTGGCGGCGGCACCCAACGAACTTCCGAGGAATTTATTCTCATCCAACAGTTTGTGCAGTTCTGGAGCTTCTTTTTTGAGAAGTTCTTTCGAAGCCTTGATGTGCGGGTTATCTTTGCCGAGCTTGGTGATGCTTTCACTCAAATCTTTGTGTTTAGCTGCAGCTTTCTCGACTGCCTCATCAAATGGCTTCAACGCTTCGCCGGTTACATTGGCTTTGTTTCTTGCAATTTTTGCTTCGTTAAGCGTTTCGTCGGCACTTTTGAATTTGGTCGTCAGGTCTTTTAGACTATCTTTGCCATTGATAATCGCGGTTTCCATCTCCGCGGCGATGCTGCCTAATTTGTTGTCAACGCCTTCAACTTTGGTGTCTTTGAGGGCATCGTAGACTTCTTTCGGCGCGGTCGAGTGGTGTTTACTCAGAATTCCTTCGATGGCAGATTTGTTGTCTCCGCCAGCTTTGATTGCTTTCACGAGTGCTTCACGGTCGGCGATGAACTCGTCGAGAAGTTTAACATCTACAATGTTTGCGGCCTTCAGCTCCTCAGTAGTCAGAAGTTTGCGAGCGAGTGGGTTGGAGACCAGTTTGCCTAGTTTAGCTTCCAAGGTTGCTGTTTCTGTGATGAATTTCTTTGCATAATCCGCAGCGTTTTGAAGTTGGTTAGCATGTGCTTCTGAGCCGCCGAGTTTGATGATGTCTTGAAATACTTTAGGGTCCAGATAGCCGCGTAAGGCGGCTCCTTCTTTCTCAATGGATTCGAGCACAGTCTTCATATCAGTGCCTGTTGCCAGAGTTTCTTTGCCAACAATGCCTTGGCCAAGTGGGTAAATTCTGCCATTTACTGTAGCAACCAGTGTGCCGCCGCCTTCAGAATAGTGTAAGATATTGGACATGTCAGTTCTCCTCAAAAGTATTTCGTCTATGAGGTTAGTTATAACCGATGTCCGTAGGTAGTAGTGTGAAGATTGTGTGACAACTCAGGTGCTTTACGCACGTTCGACGCTCTGGACGACATTCTTCGCGCGAAGCGAGAGTATTATGTTATTGAGATGACGGGCATTTTTCACCTCGACATCAATCAGCAGATCGAAGAAATCGGTGCTGCGGTTGGTGATTTTTAAGTTGCTGATATTGCCTTCGTCTTTGGCGATGACGTTGGCAACGCTGGCAAGGGCTGCGGTTTCGTGGCTTAAGGAAACTCGCAGGCGGCCGATATAGGTATCGTCCTGCCCGGAACTATCCCATGCGACATCGATCCATTTCTCGGGGGAATCTGCGAAATTCTCCAGCGTGTCGCAATCCATCGTGTGGATGGTGATGCCCTTGCCGGTGGCGACAATACCGACGATCTTATCGCCCGGGATGGGGTGGCAGCAGCCGGCGTAATGGATGGCCATGCCGGGCACGAGGCCCTTGATGGGCATGGGGACGGATTTTTTCGATTTCTTTTTGAGGTTCGCAATGTCGAACGGGTTCTTGACGCCGTGGGACTCGGATTTTTTTGTGTGGAAAACGGCGTCATAGACCTGATTGCGGTTGATGATGCCTTCGCCCACTTCGGCATACAAATCATCGACATCCTTTTTCTTGAAGATGGCCATGGCGGGGTCGAGCATTTTTTCGGTGATGTCGTGGCCTTCCTGCTTGAAGGTCTTGGTCAGGATTGCTTTGCCGAGGGTGACGTATTCTTCGCGCTGCTGGTCTCGGATGTATCGGCGAATCTCGGATTTCGCCTTGCCTGTGACGACGAAGCGTTCCCAGCTTGGGCTTGGCGTTTGGGTTTTGGCGGTGATGATGTCGACCTGATCGCCGTTCTTCAGTGTGTGTTTCAGGGGGACGATGCGGCCGTTGATTTTGGCACCGACGCAGGTGAATCCGACGCCGGAATGGACGGCGAAGGCAAAATCAACCGGTGTGCTGCCGCGGGGAAGCGCGATAATGTCGCCTTTTGGAGTGAAACAGAAAACCTGGTCATGGTACATTTCGAGCTTGGTATGCTCTAGGAATTCCTCGGCGCCGTCGGACTGTTCCATGATTTCCAAAAGCTCGCGCACCCAGCGGTATTGCTTGCCTTCGGTCTTGGCTTTTTCCTCACCCTGTTTGTAGCCCCAGTGGGCGGCGATCCCGTATTCAGCGACTTCGTGCATATCTTCGGTGCGGATCTGCACTTCGATGCGCTGTTGCTGCGGGCCGATAACGGCGGTGTGGATGGATTGGTAGCCGTTATTCTTCGGCGTGCTGAGATAGTCCTTAAAATGGCCTGGAATCGTATGGTATTTCTCATGGATGAGGCCGAGCATATGGTAGCAATCGGGCACGCTGGGTGCGATGACGCGGAAGCCAACGATATCCGAAAGCTGCTCAAAGGTAACGCCTTTGCTCTCCATTTTTTTCCAGATGGAATAGGGTTTTTTCTCGCGGCCGTAGATCTTGATGCCTTTGAGCTGGCCTTCCTCGGCCAGTTCCTTAAGGATGTCCTCGACGCGCTGGACTTGAGTTTTACCTTGCTTGCGCAGGAATTCGAGACGCTTCATAATGGAGTCGCGGGCTTCGGGGAAGAGCTCTCTAAACGCCAAATCCTGCAACTCTTCCTTCATGCGGCGCATTCCGATGCGTTCAGCTAAGGCAGCATAAATCTCCAGCGTTTCGCGGGCGATGCGCTGGCGCTTTTCGGGTTTGGGGATATAGTGCAAGGTCTCCATGTTGTGCAGGCGGTCGGCGAGTTTGACCATCAGCACCCGTAAGTCCTGCGCCATCGCGAGCACGAGTTTGCGGAAATTCTCGGCCTGTTTACTGGATTCGGATTTGATCTCGAGGCGGTTGAGCTTGGTGACGCCGTCGACCAGCCCGCGGATTTCGAGGCCGAAGAGTAGTTCGATTTCGTCCAGTGTCGCGTCGGTGTCCTCCACCGTATCATGCAGCAGGGCGGTAATGATGGAGGCGGTGTCGAGGCGGTATTGGGTAAGTTTATAGGCGACTTCTACGGGATGGGAGAAATAGGCGTCGCCGCTCGCGCGTTTCTGGCTGCCATGTTTCTGCATGGCGTAGACATAGGCGCGGTTGAGGGCGTCTTCGTCGGCATCCGGGTCATAGGCCCGGATTTTGTCTACCAGTTCGGTTTGTCGAATCATTGGCTTACTATAGCGCTGCAGTGCAGCACATGCCATCAAATGTTGTAAATTCTTAGGAAATCAGGCAAAAACGGCGCGTGTGTTGCCGAGAAAACTAGTCTTCGACTTCGATATTCTCTTCGACGAAGCTCATGCCCTGACCTGCTTGCTCAACATAATGCTGCTCGGCGGCAAAGGATTCTTCGATATCACCACGGTTATTGATGGTGTAGCTCGCGTGGGTATCCTCCTCGATCACATCACCCGGATCGAAGCCGGATTTCTTCTGGAAGTTTACCACAATTTCCTCGTGCACGAGTTTTACGTCGATGGTCTTGTCGGCGATTTCACGCAGGGAAACTACGGCATCTTTGTCGTTGTCGCGGTCGATGGTGAGTGGCATGCCGGACGAAATCTGCTTCGCGCGCTGGGCAGCGGTGACGACGAGGTCAAAGCGGTTGGGGATGATCAGGATGCAATCTTCAACGGTGACGCGAGCCATGGGTACTCCAGTTGGGAATGAACGTGTAGGTTGGGGCTTTTAGGATGAAGTTCCGCCTTTTGCAAGCAAAACCGTCGGGCTAGCGGACGTGGCCTTGGAAGTATTTTCCGGGTTCTAGGTTGGGGATCATCGGTTTGTAAATATAATCAATAATCGTCGCTGCTCCTGAGCGACGGTCGGAGCCAATCGAGTCATCGAGATAGCGGGAGCCCGTTATTGGGTTGGTAGCATGAGGCAGAGCGGCAATCTGCTCATTAGTAATAGAAATCTGGCCGTTATCACGCATATAAATTAGAGCATCTGCCAGTTGAGGGCCTTTGCGGCGTGCATGTTCATTCAACATGGCTTCCAGCATTGGAGTGATGCGTCGACCTGGAGTGTAATCGGTAGCGGCAAGTCTTTCGCGCACTTGTTCACAAAATTCGTAACGTTGGGTGAAATCACCTTCGGCCATTTGGATTTTTCCCCAAGCAGTGACAAGTTGTCTGGCGGAGTTATCAATGGCAAGGGAGCCAAAACCATTGTTCGGGTCACTGTAAAGCTTGCGAATCTGTTCGCACGTTAATAAATCGGCCAGCCGAGGGCCGGTGTGTTGCGGTGGTCGGCCATACTGTTCGGGCTTCAGCTCGTCTTTAAGGTGTGCGGCTTTCGGATTTATAAAGCTCATTGGAATTCTCCCTTTTTGCCTGATGCAAGCATGGACAATAGCCCCAAAAACGGCTAGTTGTGTGACAATTCAAAGAAGATTGGACCCATGGCCGAATTGCTGAACCTTAACGAAAAGAACGACAGAAAGCTGCCGAAGCCCGACTGGATACGCGTCAAGGCGCCGCAGTCGCAGGGTTTCCTCGATACACATGCCCTTATGCGCAAGAACAAGCTTAATACCGTCTGCGAGGAAGCGGCCTGCCCGAATATCGGCGAGTGCTGGAGCAAGGGGCATGCGACAGTGATGATCCTCGGTTCGGTCTGCACCCGCGCCTGCGCGTTCTGCAATATCGCGACGGGGCAGCCGGATAAGCTGGACCCACATGAGCCGAAGAATTTGGCGGAGGCGGTCGGCAAGCTGGGGCTGAAGCATGTGGTCATTACATCGGTGGACCGGGATGACCTGGAGGATGGCGGAGCACAGCATTTTGCGCAATGCATCGAATATATCCGTACCACGGCGCCGGATACGACCATTGAGATTCTGACGCCGGATTTCCTGCGTAAAGAGCATGCGATTCCCGTTATCGCGGGGGCGCGGCCGGATGTGTTTAACCATAATATCGAGACGGTGCCCTCCCTTTATAAGCGTATCCGCCCCGGCGCGCGGTATTTCAATTCTCTGCATCTGCTGAAAACGGTGAAGGAGCTGCAACCGGGGGTTTTCACGAAATCCGGCATCATGGTCGGTCTTGGGGAAACGACCGATGAAGTATTGCAGGTGATGGATGATCTGCGTAGCGCGGAGGTGGATTTCATGACCATCGGCCAGTATCTGCAGC
>JBMOIY010000121.1:0-5516 GCA_049317085.1 Rickettsiales bacterium
ATCCTCCCTTGCAACCAACTATACATCGTACCATTATTATGTCAAACGGTTATAGAAGGCGATGTTCGCCCTGCTGGGCGCTCTCTGACCCGCTCGATGGCAAGGCAGCACGGCGACCAGGTCTCGCTCGATGAGATCGAGCGGATTGTGATTTGAGCTGGGTTCGTGCCAAAAGGCAGTACAAGTATCGAGTTAACGCACGGCACCTTGAGTGAATTGTAAAAGACACCCTATGGCCGACTGGTTAAGTGCATAGCTGGCACTGTAATCGGTCGCATTAGCGGCTGTGCTACAGAGGGCGGAAAGAAAACCAATCACTCTGCCTGTTCCCGGCTTTCCATCATCGACTTTGGTGTCGATGTTCCATGCTTCCTCAGCCTTCACGCTTGGGGCATCGTTCCAGTAGGTGCTCACCGCCCCTAATTGCAGGTTGAGATCGTAAGTGCCCGCAAAACGAGTGGCATCCAGGGTAGACGCAACAAATCGACGGGCACTCCACTGTGCACTGCTCAGGCGTGAACGGGGAACCGTAATTCCAGCAACATTGCCATATGGTGTGGCATCGGCTGATACGCCGGAGTAGCTACCCTCAATTAATCCAGCGTTTGCGAGGTGCTGCCAGAACCGGAAAATTTCTCCGGTGCCATCGGTGACGATACCGTCACCACTGCCATTGCAGGTAGTCGTCTTGGCGACCGAGTTAGGTGGCGGCGGACAACCGCCGGGGTCCGTACCCCAGAAGCTGGTCGCATTGTTCATATCGCCTGGGACTGCAAAATACTTGTCCCTGAAAGATTGAACGGCTGTGCTAAAACGGTTTGGACTCCGTTACAACCGCTCTTAGCTCTGCTGCGTGGATCAGCGCTTGACCGGAGAGGATGCCGCCCACCAGCAAGCCCAGGATGACCAACACAATCGACAGCTCGACGAGGGAGAAAGCCGAAATTCTTTTCACCATTCCCTCTAATCGGCCTTGATCATGAATGCGCATGACGTCGTAGAGTTAGAAAGCCGGTATTCCCCTGCGTAATCGGTCTGGTTTGCAGAAGTGGTGCAGTTCGTTGCGGTGCCCCATGCGCCACCCCCTTCGGTCCGGGCGATGACTTTACCGCGCGCTGGCTTGCCATCGTCCATCTTAGTATCAAGGTTCCATGCTTCTTCAGGTTTTATGGCTGCTGTCTGTGTGCGGGCCGTGGTATCGGCCCCAAACCATAACATATTACCATAGGCCATCCCATACGTGCTCACATCGCCCGCAGGAAAATCAAGATAGCTAAAACTCCAACCTGCGTTCGAAATTTTTGAGCGCGGTGCATTCACGCCGAGGGTGTGATTGCATGCGGTGGCGTCCTGAACCCCGGTATATTGCCCTTCAATCAACCCGGCATTCGCTAATTGCTGCCAGTAGCGGAACGCTTCATAGCCACAATCGAGAACTCTGCCATCGCCATCGCCATTGCAGGTCTGGGTGCCGGTGCCGATAGTGGTGATACAGGTGGCAGGCGTTGCATGCGCTGCGCCCCAGAAATTAATAGCGTTGTTCATGTCGCCGGGTAGGGCAAAGTACTTATCTCGAAACGCTTGTGAAGCTGCATAATATTTTTGGTACTCCGTAGTGACGCTGCGCAGCTCTGCCGCCCGGATCAGCGACTGGCCGGAGAGAATGCCGCCGACCAGCAAGCCGAGAATCACGAGGACTATACTTAATTCGACGAGGCTGAACCCACGGTTGGATTTAGGCTTGGCAGAGGGTGCGGGTGTTGGCAGGGTTGTACTGGCGCTCATTGGGCATCCACAGAAGTGCTGTAAGTGGAAGTTCTGTAGGGTGGTTAACGTCATGGGTGCCTCTGGAATGGTGATTCCATCACTCTATGTATAGCTTTAACAGGGAGGAAAGTCACGGAGTATTACGCTGGGTTCGATGTGGGATTACACAGTACGTGCATCTGTTTGGTCGATCGTGAGGGTAAGCGTTGGCTGCGTTGTCGAGTGCGGCGGACGAAAATAACAGCAAGCCTGCGGATGACCAGGAAGGGGCAATGTTATCCCCTACCGAAATGGCGATGCTGACCGCGTGGATCGAGGAGCGAAATTAGTGGATGGTATGGGATGGCTGGATGCGCGCGATCTCAACCGTCTTCACGGGCTTCTCGCTGAAGCGGGCGGATTTTAGGGCGTAACGTCGCCAGAGTGAGCTGGACTCGGCAAGGGCGTCGATGAGAGTAATGAGAGTGTTGCGTTGTTGGTGAAGCTTGCGACCAGTGCTTAGCATCTCGGCGAAGAACTGCAGGAGAGGGCCTTGGCGGAAGTGACGGAAATCCGGCGATACCAGTGCGCGCTCGACGGCTGAATCGATGGCATCCATCCAGTCGTCTGGCAATTGGGCTTTCTCCTGATGGGCGGCGCGCATGGCGGCCCAGCGGCGTTGGAGGATAATGTCGCGTTCCTTGGCGGCGTCACTTTGTTGTTCGGCGATCATGAGGGGCTCGTAGCGGGCTCGTTCGAGGGCGGCTTCAAGCATGAACTGGCGGACCAGCGGAGTGGTATCGCTCAAGGATTCGCGCAGAAGGGCGCGGACTTCTACGGGACGAAGTTGCGTTGCATCCGCAATGGCGACGCCGATGGTAACGAGGGCGGCAAGCATATCGAGAATTTTGAACGCCGGCACATAGCGCACGTCCTCATGGCTTAGTAAATTGAGGGCGCGTTCACGGATGGTCGAAGTAATGAGGTGGCTATGCGCGCCGCTGATTCTCTTCTGGGCGAAGAAGCCCTCGATGACGGCAGAAAAATCATAGGCGCTGGCGGTGCTGACCATGATTCAGACTAGCATAATTATTAAAGGATTTCCAGTGAATGTAGGGCAAAATGGACGAACAATTTAGACCTCGAAGCCATATTTTTCTTTGAGGTAGTCTTTTACTTCTTGTGAGGGCTCTTCGCCGTAGCAGCTGGCGACAACCTTACCGAAATCTTCGAGGTCAATGGTGCCGTCGCCTTCAATAGATTTAAGAAAAGCAGCTTCACGCGGGGCTTCGACAAGAACGAAATAATACGCCCAGCGGCCCGTTGTATCCTTCGCTTTGAGCTTATGGATCAAATGGCCTTTTTTGGCGATAATAGAATCTACAAATGAGCGGCGCTTGTCGTCCATGCGGGGGGTGGTTACTCCGTTTCTGAGAACTCAATCATACGCGTTCACCCACCCAAACTCAAGAGATTCAAGCAAAAAATGACAAAAGAACTGGTAGAAACGGGCCTGCGTGGCCAATTCGACGCAGCCAGCCGGGCCCATTTTTCGTTGTTCCTGCGACGGGTGATCGGGAGTGTCGCGCCGGGGGTGGGAACATTTGTGCCTGCCGGCAATTGCGGAAGAGCGAACAGTGGTGACGGTGGGTGAATCGGGTTATGTGCATGAGGCCGGTGAGGTGCTGCATGCAATGCGCTAGCCGCGTGAAATATGAGAGCGGATTAAGCTGGATGTTGGGAGTGAGAATTTTAATGCGCTGTACCAGCAAGTGCCGTTGAAGCGGGTAGGAGGGCTTGTGCATGCGCACTGATTTCGGTGGTTTGATCTAGCGAGTTCGGGGTTTGTCAGCAGATGCTAGTTGTGTCGTTTGTGACGTGGGTGATTTGCTATCGGTTACTGGGAAGCGTAAGGATTTGGATTGTGCAGCTTCATGATTCTCTTTAGTCACCAGACTTGCTAAAAGTTTTTCGGCGGCAGCGGTGTCTTTTGCAGGGTCGAGTTTGGCTGTTTGGTTGGCGATGAGACGGTTGAGGGCATCGCTGTCTTTTGTCGCCGGGGTCGATGATAGTGTAGTATTAGTATACTGGATGGATTTCTGACCGGTTGCCTCACTATGGGCAGATTTAACGGCGTTCTTCCAGCCATCCTCGTAGATCCCGAAGCGCGGTGAGTTGGCGATGAGAACTTTGTAGTAGGTATTCTGCCAGACGGGAAAGCGATTGCTGGCAACATTAATCTGCTGTTCAGTGGCATTATTCACGGCATCGGCTACCATGCGTTGTGTTTCTCTCGTTGTGTAAGGTTGGCCTTTGCCGCTGCCAGCAAAAATTTTTCCAGCAATGACCTCGGACGAGGTTAGTGGTGGTAGCTTTAAGTAGGTTTTCTCATCGATAGCGCCAGCTTCGAAGAGCGACTTCCAGGTAGCCCAAAGTGCGCGCGGTGCACCGCAATTGATAGAGGAGCGGATGACCTGGTCACCCAGTACAGCTGGGTATTCCGAGAATTTTGGTTCACGGGCGTATTTTTCAAAAAGGATATTCTTTGCAATATTTCGCGCTGCTTCGAGGGTTGCATGTTCCTCTGGGGTGAGGCCCGGGCGTGGATGCTCATTCGAGCGCAGCGGCAGGCCACCTTGGGGATGCTCGGCTTTTTTGCCGATGGGATCGAGCAGGTAGCCTATTTCACGCATAAAACTGGCAGCGTTTACTTTACCTTCAGGCTTAGCACCAGCGGAGGTAATGGCGGAAAAATGGGCTTTGATTGCCTTGGGGGCAGTAGCGATCTGTTCGGGGGGCAGCTTGGGAATGGCGGTGACCCAATTATTGACAGTGATGCCGAATAAAGTTTCAGGATCGCGGTTGGCTTCGGAAGAGTAGCCACCTTCCTTACGAAGGATGCCTTCCATCAACGCGTGACGGTTCTGTTCGGATTTAATCATGGTTTCAATATAGCGATGGGTAGTTAAGATTATGTTAAGCGACGGAATTTTAGTATAATCGTGGGATGCGGGCATCACGGCGGGCGTGGCGAACGACCCGAGTGCTTGCGCGACGTTCGTGGTGAGAGACCGGGTGCATCATTTGATCGATATACTGGTGGTGCGGCTGGAATACCCGGAATTGAAGCGGGTGATGATGAACCATGCGGCGTGGTTCAACCCGGCGGCGGTACTGATCGAGGATAAGGCGAGTGGACAGTCGCTGCTGCAGGACCTGCGGCGGGAGACGGCGTTGCCGGTGATTGGATGTATGCCTGATGCGGATAATGTGCGCGGTTATTGCGGGTGACGCCGCTGATGGAGGCGTGGAAGGTGGCGTTGCCCTTCCACGCATCATGGCTTTCGGCGTTAGAGCAGGAATTGTTCAATTTCCCCGATGTTGCGCATGACGACCAGGTGGATGCGGTTAGCCAGTACCTGAATTGGGTGCAAAGCAAGGCAAAACGCTGGGTTTGTGCAGGTTCTAAGGTTGTAATATTTAACCTTTTTGTCATCAAATGTTCACAAAACTAACGGGTTTTGTGTGGTATTTTTTTCAGTATGAATAAGTCCGACCAGACATTGGGGCGCGAGGAACAGCCAGTGCGTACGAACCACGGCTTGGCCGTGTTGCGCGTGATGGTAAGTGCCGCCATTTTCGGGGCTCTCGGGGCATGGCTTGGTAAATGGATCGGCGCGGCCGGTGATGATGAGCGCACGAAGATGACGCAGTCGATCATGAAATGGGGTATGGGATTATTCTCGACGGTGCTTGCGACATATTCATCG
>JBMOIY010000122.1:0-5399 GCA_049317085.1 Rickettsiales bacterium
GCTCACCATTTACGCAGCCTTGAGCGACAGCACCCCCCAACAAGTGGCCGAGCAATTCTCCACCCTGAAGACCGGCCAGTTCAAGACCCAGCTCGCCGAACTCGCCGTCGAAAAACTCAGCCCCATCACCGCCAAAATGCGCGAACTGATGGACGACCACACCACCCTCGACGCCATCCTCAAACAAGGAACCGAAAAAGCCCGTTCAATAGCGATACCCGTCCTCGCCGAAACCAAACAACGCGTCGGCCTCCTGAGCGTCTAAAAAAATATCGTCACTCCAGCAAAAGCTGGAATGACGAAAAACCCACCCAAGCACCCCATCGTTTCGCAGATGGTCCGCTATCCGAAACGACACTGTCACAATACCTTCACTAGCGTCCGCAGCAAACTATTGGTATCCTGACCCCATGTTCCACCTGCTCTTCACCATCATCTTCCTCCCCTTCATCCTTCTGCGCGCCCTGTTCGGGCTGCTCGGTGGTATCAGCCATCTGTTGATTCTCCCGGTGAAGATTTTCGCCCGCCACCCCATCCATTGCAGCATCGTCATCGCCGCCCTCGTCCTCTTCTTCGCCCTGAAGAAAGACCCACGCCCGATCAATGACCTGAAAGCCAACCTCGCCGCCGATAAGCAGGCAGCAACCAAATCCGGCCCCAAAGGCGCTGCCCCCCTGATCGAGCCCGTCACGAAAATCGAGGACGGCGACAGCGCCTTCGCCACCGACACCTATGTCACCATGACCGACCTTGAACGCGCCGCCTACAGCAAAGCCTTCTACGACACCATGAGCTCCAAACCCGACGGTGAAGCCTTCAGCTGGACCTATTACAACATCAAGGGCTCCCTGCGACCCACCCGCACGTTCCACAACAGCAAAGGCATCGTCTGCCGTGACTTTAATGAAGTGCTGAAAGTCCATCAGGTCCAGCAGACTGTCACCGGCATCGCATGCGACAACGGCGCGCGCACCTGGTGCAAACTCAAATCCACTGCCACTCCGGAATGCGGCCTCGGCTACAACCCGAACTTCTTCCAGGGCGTCGGTGATTCCGTGAAAAAGATATTACCGAGTTTCTAACCTACCCCCCCCTCGCGGGAGAGGGTTTAAAAAGCGCCTCAAACGAATACCAAAAATAATAGTCGCCATTTAGCCGTGGGTAGCCCTCCTGGCGAGCCGCGAAGCGGAGGGAGCTCGAGGGCGATGCCCTCGTCAGCGCGCGAAGCTCTTAAAAACTAATCGCCGGCGAGCTTATCAATCGCCCGCATCGCATCGTCATGATAATGCCGAGCCCGCTCACGCATATGCTGGGCGATGGTCTTATGCTGGTTGGCCTCACGCCAATAGGGCTCCAGCGCCGGGTGGTCATTGCCGAGCTGTGTCGCCAGCGTCCCGAACCGCTTCAGCGTTTCTTCCACCGCCTTGGTCTCCGCCAGCGCATGTTCATACACCTGCTTGGCCTTCAGCGCCCGCGCCAGCGTCTCCGCCGTCATCGCATCGAGCGGCTTCATCACTCCCGTATAATGATTGATGACCTTCGCCATCTTAACCTCAAAATGCTCGTAATCTAACTCCGCCATCACTTCGTGACCGCGGGGCGTGGTAAGCATGACAGTATCGCGTGGCTGGCTGGCCATGGAATTTCCTCTTTAAAGAAAAAATCTAACATGCCCCGGGTTAACAATGGATTAATCCTCGATAAAATGCCGTGTAATCTACCCTGGTGCTAAGAAGTTGCCCCACGTTATAACATCTGTTATTATAATGAATAACGGAGAACGTTGTGACCCAAACCCTGAAAATCACCACCATAGGCAATTCCGTCGGCATCATTCTGTCCAAAGAGCTGCTCGCAAAACTCCGCGTCGGCAAGGGCGATCTGCTCTTTGCCACCGAAACACCGGACGGCATCACTCTGCGCGCCCATAACCCCGAATTCGCCCACGCCATGGAACTCGCCGAAGAGATCATGCGCGAGCATCGCGATGTACTAAAAAAACTGGCTGAGTAATGAAGCCGGTCTGGATCAGCAAGGAATTGGCGCTCGCCATCCATGAGCGCCAACTGGCAGAACATGGCGGCATGAGTGGCATTCGTGACGCAGGCTTGCTTGAATCCGCCCTCGGTCGCGCGCAAAATCTTTTTGCCTACAGCGAAACACCGCCGACACTGGCACAGCTTGCTGCCGCCTATGGCTTCGGCATCAGTCGTAATCACCCGTTCCTCGATGGTAACAAGCGCACCACATTCGTCGCCGCCTATCTGTTCCTGAAATTGAACGGTATCACCATGCTGATCGACCAACCCACCGAATACCGCACCTTCCTCGCCCTCTCGCAGGGCGAACTCAGCGAGCAGCAACTCGCCGACTGGCTGGTTACGAAGATGGCTGGCTAAGCAGCCCCCGCCCCTGCAGCACGATCGCATCGAACATAGCCTGCGTCAGCCGCCCCGTACTAACATTATACCGGCTCGTGTGATAGCTATCGAGCAGCAGCAACCCGTTCGGCAATACATGCACCGCCCCATGCGCAAACTTATAATCCTTCACTTTCAACTTGAAGTTCCTGAGCACCGCCTGATGCGACGTCAGCCCGAGCGAAAGAATAATCTCCAGCCCTGTCATCGCCGCCAGCTCCTGGATCAGGAACTGGTTGCACGTCTTTTCCTCCGCCGGCGTCGGCTTATTCTCCGGCGGCACGCATCGCACCGCATTGGTAATGCGCACATCCTGCAACCGGAACCCATCATCCCCGCTTTTCATAACCTGCTCAGGATTAAAACTGCCTGTCGCGAAACCATGCTTGGCCAGCGCCGCATAGAGCACCACCCCCGCAAAATCACCGGTGAACGGTCGCCCGCTGGCATTCGCCCCCTTCAGCCCCGGTGCCAAACCCACTACCAGCATACGCGCATCGAGCTCGCCGAACGGCGGCACCGCCCCATTATAGAATGCCGGATAGGCCAGCTTATTCGCCTCCCGAAAGGCAACAAGGCGCGGGCAAAGCTGGCACTCGCGAGGTGGGGGTGTAAACATGATACAGGTCTATTATACTGGACTGCAATCTGCAACCTACTCATTATCCCGATATAAATTGCCTCATCCCCTGTCATTTGGTAGAGCACAAACATGCAATGAGGGGTAGGAATCGAAACTACATGGTTCTACGACAAAAAATCTTAGCCTCACATGGCATCACCCTGGTCGAACTTTCCATTGTTCTCTAATTCGCTCTGTCAAGGCATACCGGCCATCCTTACTTTTTTCTTGGTTAGTTCTGCGTTATTGGTTCAGGCGCATCTGGTTTCCGTGGTTCTCTTCGCGGTCTTGATTCCCGAGCGGTTGCGTTGTTGCCTGGCCGGGAGGCACATCTATACGTTTCGACTGTGCCGTTGAGCACGTGCCCTGCGTTTCGCAGGGCTTCGGGTGGAGGGGGTGCTTATGTTTGGGGAAATAATTTCGCGTTCGGCCAGCAAGCAACCGGAAATATTCCAATCGTTGGGGTTTTAAAGCCAGAAAAAGCATGGAACATTGATACAAAGATTGATGATGGCAAGCCCGCACAAGGTAGCATTTGGGTAAGAGATCCTGGAGGCTTCGGCAACGCCAAAGCCTATAACACATTGACGAACAGACGGACTACGCAGGGAGTTACAAGCTGACGACCACAACGCTGGCTTGCGCCTTATGGTTTCCGCGCGCCCTCTAAATCAAATCACAATGCGCTCGGCCCCATCAATTATCTCGGCCGCTTGTAGCGGAAGAAGTTGTCCTTCCGCAAGCCGTTCTAAATAACAATCCTCTAAACCTCATCGAGCGACACATGGTCGGCGCGCCGGTGTGCCATCGAGCGGGTCAGAGTCCCGTGAGCAGGGCGAACATCGCCTTGTAGCGTGTTCCGGGCGCAAGGGCAGTCTTTTTTGATTGTAAATCCATGCAAAAACGATAGTATGTATTTATCTTCATCCCCGTTTAAAAGATCGGCGCGGCTGTTTGTTAATAAACGCTTCTATTGGGTGTAGCTTGTTCTTTGTAAGAGGTTATTCAATGCCGATAGATCTGGAAAAAGTGTCAGCGGTCCTAGATGAAAGCTACGCTGAGCATAGGTTGCTGGCAGAACGATTCCTTCGGTCCTTTATTGATAAGGGCCATACATCGTTGAACCATCTGTCGGATGTGGCGATCGCACAATATGGTGAGATTTCAGCTGCCACTAATGTCGAGGGATACCTGTCGCACCAGCACGAGCGCGCGTTCGATTATTACGTTCGCTGGGGTAGGCAATATGGTGTCTTGATAGCCGATATGATCTCTCTCAATCCCACTACCATACCTAAGGAGTCAATCGAGCAGGCTATGTCGCTGGGCGTTGTCTTGGAGCTGCCATCCACTACCAGGAAGCAGGGCGGTATCGACAGCTGGATAAGTTCTTGGGCACCATTCCGGAGATCCTAGATGCAGCACCCCTCAACCATTCGGCCTAGACCGTCCGGCTTTTCGCTAGTCGAGCTGTCGATTGTGCTGGTGATCCTCGGCCTGCTGGTCGGCGGCATACTCATGGGGCGTTCGTTGATTCGATCATCCGAAATGCGTGCTGTCGTAACCGAGTACAACAAATATATGGCGGCAGTAATAAATTTCCAGGATCAATACTCTGAGTTGCCAGGTGACATGTCCAGCGCCACCAGCTACTGGGGAAAAGATAATACAAATTGCGCGGGTCATTCAGGCGCGGCCGCTACACCAGGGACTTGCAACGGCAATAATAACGGCAGAATGAATCTTTCCGCCGCGGCAAGCCAAACCGGTGAAACCTATAGATTTTGGCAGCATCTACAACTCGCAGGGCTAATTGAGGGAAGTTTCACGGGCGTCGCGGGACCCCTCGATGTCTACGACATGATCGTAGGCGTCAATATACCGCGTTCGCGCGCAGGGAATGCTGCATGGGGTGTCAGGGAGTATGAGCCCATGATTGCCGCTTGGTCGAATACGTCCATGTTTGATCTCCAGTATGGAAACTGGCTGCAGTTTGGTGCGGACCCATTTACAGACAATGGTGGGGGTGTGTTGACGCCTCAAGAGGCCTGGAACCTGGATGTGAAGATGGACGATGGAATGCCTGCCTCCGGGTCCGTCATTGTTAGGCATTGGAGTCCTTGCAGCAGTGCGTCTGCGTACACGGATCTCAATGTTACGTATAAGCAAACCAGTCAGTCTCGCGACTGCGTGTTGATGTTCCCTAATGCTTTCTAGCGCTAGAAGAAGAGTCTATGCAAGATGGCGTAACTCTAGGTGTGATAGCCATTCGAGAGGTTGGGATGCCTTCTCACTCGTCGAACTGTCCATCGTTCTCTAATTCGCTCTGTCAAGTCCTACCGGCCCTCCTTTCTTTT
>JBMOIY010000123.1:0-5352 GCA_049317085.1 Rickettsiales bacterium
TGATCCATAACAGCCAGGCGGTGCTGGAGCGCCACCTTGCCGATAACCCCGAAGCGCGGGTTGAATGGGAAGCTGACCATAAACTTAAGAACGACCCGCGGGTGACGCGCTTTGGCCGCTTCCTGCGCAAGTCGAGCCTTGATGAATTGCCGCAGTTGATTAATGTGCTGAAAGGCGAGATGAGCCTTGTGGGGCCGCGCCCGATCGTAACGGCGGAAGTGGTGAAATACAGGGGTGCGATTGCCGATTATTATGCGGTGAGCCCGGGTATCACGGGCTTGTGGCAGATCAGCGGACGCAACGATGTGAGCTATGATCAGCGGGTGAAACTGGACAGTGCGTACGTACGCAACTGGTCGCTGGGCCGCGACATCGCCATCATGTTCAAGACGTTGCCCGCCATGTTTCAGCGCAGTGGTGCTTACTAGGTACAGGGCGGCGCTAAAACTCCTCTAAAATAAGTGATTATCGTAGCCCTGCTTGTGTCGGGTGCTGGCCTGCAACATTGTTAACCCGTTACTCGCACAGGATTATCTCATGACAAAGGCTGTACTTGTCGCTGGTGGCGCGGGCTATATCGGCTCGCATGTGTGCAAGGCGCTGGCGGCGGCTGGTTATGTGCCGGTGGTGCTGGATGATTTTTCGGCGGGGCACCGGGATTTCGTGAAGTTCGGGCCGCTGGTCGAGGCGTGTGTGTCGGATGTGGAGGCGGTGAAGCATGTCGTTTCCAACTATGGCATCGAGGCGGTGATCGATCTTGCAGGTTCCATCGAGGTCAGTGAGTCGGTTAAAGACCCGCTCAAATATTACGATAACAATGTGGCGAAGAAGATTGCGTTTCTGCGCGCGCTGAACAGGGCGGGCGTGAAGGCGTTCGTGTTCTCTTCGACGGCGGCGGTGTATGGGGAACCTACCGTCATTCCGATTCCTGAGACGCATGTGACGAGCCCGACGAATCCGTATGGGTGGAGCAAGTTGATGTTCGAGCGGTTGCTTCAGAGCAATGAGCCGGTGAGCGGGATGCGCTTCATGGCGCTTAGATATTTCAACGCGGCAGGGGCCTCGCTCGATGGTGACCTTGGCGAATCGCATGACCCGGAGACGCATTTGATTCCGCGGGCGTGCCTAGCCAACCTCGGTACGATTCCGCCGCTCGAGATTTTCGGAAATGATTACCAGACGCCGGATGGCACTGCGGTTCGTGATTACGTGCATGTGATGGACCTTGCACAGGCGCATGTACTGGCGGTGACGGCCTTGCTGGGTGGTGCGTCTTCGGCGACGTATAACCTTGGCAATGGGGTTGGCACATCGATTGGTGAGATCGTCGCGGCGTTTGCCCAGATGGGGCACCCGGTGCCGCATAGTTTCAAAGGGCGCCGCGCGGGTGACCCGAGCCGGCTGGTCGCCGATAGCTCGGCAGTGCGTGCTGGGCTTGGGTGGAAGCCGCAGTATGCGGATATTGCCACCATCATTGGGTCGGCGTATCGCTGGCACCAGCAATCCCATTCCAAAAGTAACGCGGGTTGATGTATGAGCCGCCCCTTGTTCAGCCAGAATATCGAGACGGCGTTCGAGGATGCGGTGGGCATCGCGGGGGCGGAGTGCAAGCGGTATGAGCATTGGTATGCGAAGGCGCTTGCGGTGGTTCCCGAGCATTTGAAGAATCCGCCACGGCAGGCAGCGCCCATCTATGCGTTGCCGGGGCGGACGGATGACCTTGCCGAGATCGAGGTGATTGCGACAACTATTGCGGAACATTTTTCGGACCTCGTAGTAATCGGTATGGGTGGCTCGAGCCTGAGTGGGGATGTGCTGTCCTATTTGCGCAAGGAAGGCGGGCTGCGGTTGCATTTCGTCGACAACATCGACCCACATACGCTAGCACTTCTGGTTGAGACGCTGCCATGGGCGACAACATCGTTCCTTATTATCAGCAAATCTGGTGGGACAGTGGAGACGCTTGCGCAGCTCGCGGTGTTCCTGCGTGAGGCGAAGAAGCGGTTGCCGGGTAGCTATGGCAAGCATTTTACGGTCATCACGATTGCGAACGACAACATCCTGCAGCGCGTTGCGGGGGAACATGGGATGCGGGTGGTGGCGCATGATGTGGACCTTGGCGGGCGGTTCTCGATTCTTTCGGCAGTCGGGTTGATTCCGGCGGCGGCAGTGGGTGTCAATATACGCGCGTTGCGCGATGGGGCGGCGATTACGCTTGCAGAGAATTCTGGCGCGTTACTCGCAGCGGCGGGCGAGGCCGCGGTGTTGCATATGGCGCTGACGGAGAAAAACATACGGATGCAGATATTCATGCATTACAGCGACCGGCTGACGGGCCTTGCGCTATGGCACCGGCAATGCTGGGCGGAGAGCCTTGGCAAAATGGGGCAGGGGATGACGCCGATCCCGAGTCGTGGGGCAACAGATCAGCATAGTCAGATGCAGCTTTATCTTGAGGGGCCGCGCGATAAATTCTTTACGTCGGTGATGCTCGATATGGCGGGGCAGGGCGCGGCGATAGATTTTGATAACGGCGATGCGTCGCTCGATTATCTCAAAGGACATACACTCGGCGACCTTGCGATGGCGGAGCAGCGGGCGACGAATTCGACGCTGGTGAAGGCTGGCCGCCCGTTACGGACGATCACCTGCGCGGCGCTGGACGAGGCGACGCTGGGGGCGTTGTTGATGCATTTCTCATTAGAAGTTGGGTTCACGGCGGCGCTGATGGGGGTCAATGCGTATGACCAACCGGCGGTCGAGGCCGGTAAGAAGCTGGCGCTTGATTACCTGGCGGGGAAAGCGTGAGCGATAGACTCGATATTAGCGTCATCATCGCCTGCTATAAGGTGCCGGGTTATATCACACGGGCGGTGGAGAGTGTGCTGGCGCAGAAAGGTGTGACGTTTGAAATCGTGCTGGTGGACGATTGCTCGCCGGATAACACATGGGAAGTCATTGAGACCATTACCAACCCGCGCCTGCATGCGATGCGTATGGAACAGAATAGTGGGCCGAGCGTGGCGCGGAACCGGGCGATTGCGGCGGCGCGGGGCGAATGGCTCGCCGTGCTGGATGGGGATGATATTATGTTCCCCGGGCGGTTGAAGCGGATGCTGGAATTGGGGCGCGCGAAACAGGCGGATATTGTGGTCGATAACCAATTGGTGATGAAGGAAGTGGATGGCGGTACGTCGCTGATGTTCCCGGACCTTGCAGCGCTAACTGAGATGAGCGCGGCTGATTTCATCAAGGGGAATGATGATTATATCGGGCCGGTGTGGGGCTATGGCTATATGAAGCCGTTATTCCGTGCTGATTTCCTGCGTGAGCATGGCTTGGCATACCGTGAGACCATTTCCATCGGCGAGGATTTCATTTTGATGTTGGAAGCGCTGGCTTCGGGCGCACGGTGTGTGGTGGATGTTGAGGCCGGGTATGGCTACACTGTGCGGGCGGATTCTATTTCCAGTAAACTGACACCGGAGGCGGTGGCGCGCATCCAGAAGGAAGATGCGTGGTTCTTTGACAAATATAAACTCGACAGCAAGTCGTTGGCTGCACAGCGGGTGCGGGCACGCAACCTAGTTGAGGCGTATCAGTTCAATCGGCTGGTGGGGGCCATCAAGGGGCGTAATGTGGTGGAGGCATTGAAGGTCAGCGTTACGTCGCCACGAGTGCTACGGCATTTAATGGTGCCGGTGGGAATGCGTGTTGCCCGGGCCTATCGCTTTTTATTCTAGTGGTCAGTTGTCTTCAATACCCGTATCGAGCTGCAGGGGCATGCTCGCCTTTCCAATATTCAGTTTGCTTATTTCGGCACGCAGCAGGCGCTGTTGCGTCAGCAGGCTGGTAATGATGGCGCAGAGCGCGATGAACGCAGCGATAAGGGTCTCGGTCAGGTAGCTGCGGGCTGCGGTGGATTCGATGAAGGTGTACGCCAGCATCCCCGCGGCGGTGCAGAGGAGCGGGTTGATGTAGGCCGAGAAATAGTAGCGCATGCGCAGGCCGATCAAGGGAAGAACAACGGACAGATAGCGGAATTGGTAGAGGATGGTGCAGGCCGAATAGGCGAGGGCCGCAGCAGGAAGGCCAAAGGATACAGCACCGATGAGCGCAATGACCCAGAGAACGGTATATTCAGCTGAGGCACGCATCTGGATATCGGTGCGGCCTTTGGCGTAAATGACCGTCTCGCCGATGCAAACGACTGCCTGTAGGGCAGAAGCGGGGGCGAGGATCATGAAGATATAACCCGCATGGTTCCATTTATCCGAGAGCAGTATGGTAAAAATAGGTGTGTGGGCAACGGCGACCATGCCCATTGTCGGTAAGACGAGGATGGCGATGAAGCGGGTGGCGACGAAGAAGATGTTGGAGATGCCCAGCGAGTCGTCCTTCAACTTGGCGAGCTGGGAATAAATAACGTATTGCAGCGGGCCGGTGACGATGGTGCCGGGCAGGCGGGCGAACTGGAAGGCCATGGAATAGAACCCGAGAATGCCCGCGCCGAGTGAACGGCCGATAACCCAGTTGTCGAAGGTGCGGGAAAAATAATTGATGAGGCTGGTGCCCAGCACGTTACGGCCGAATAGCATATGCTCGCGGACCAGCGGCCAGTCGAATACCAGTAGGGGACGGAAAGGGGAGAGCCAGCACATCATGACGACGCGGACGACGAAGAGGGCAAGTTGCTGGCCGATAAGGGCCCAAGCACCGTAGCCGTGATGGGCCATATACACGGCGATGGTGAGGCCGATGACGGTGGAGAGCACATCAACCAGGGCGATGGATTTAAAGCGTTCGGCCTGCTGGAGGGCGGCGACAGGAATGAGGTGAATGGCCTGCAACAGCACCACTATCGACAGGGTAATAATGATGGGGGTGAGTTCGGGTTCGTTGAAGACATGGGCAGCAATGGGGGCGATGCCAGCGACGATGGCGCAGAGAACGGCGCCCATCACAATGGCGAGCCAGAAACAGGTAGACCATTGGCGGCGCTCACTAGCCGGGGTGCGCACGAGGGACATGCCGATACCGGCATCCGCTAGCAGCATCGCGAAGACGGCGAAGGGCATGGCGAGGGCGACGAGGCCGTATTCCGCCGGGCTGAGCAGGCGTGAGAGGATGGGGATGGCGACGAATTGCGACAGCAGCCGGAACACACGCACGGCGGAAAGCAAGGCTGTACCGAACAGGATTTTTTTAACCGACATGTGCCCTCAATAATCGCGGCATATTAACGAAAATTTTGTGCCACTCAACGCAGAATTCCTGAATTTCAATCCCGTGCCGGTGTGGTCAGAAAGCAGGTGGACAGGTGCCCACCTGCTTAAGGTTCTACGCCGCTTG
>JBMOIY010000124.1:0-5251 GCA_049317085.1 Rickettsiales bacterium
TTGCCATAGCATAACGCTACATATATGTCATGCTATTTAGTTGCTTTGGTATTATTGGCTTTGATGTTCACATACCCCAGTAATTCGGAAAGCTCTGCTTTGCCAGAAAGCGTAATATTCTTGCCTGCGAGGTACTCCTCAACCGATTGCTTGTAATCATCGAGATTCATGCCTTGGTTTTCGTGAAATTCCTTACGAAGCGCCAGTAAGCCCTGCAGTATGGTATCATTCATCAGCCGGGCTGCCGCCTTCAACATCGCTTCGCCGTAAGGCTTGCTGCCTTTGATGATGTTCTCGTCAAAACGGTGGGGCGTCTTCTGCATGTTGCCTCTTGATGGTCGTTTAGTTCCGTCGCTATAACGCATTATGAGACTGAAATTATTACAATTTCATTGAGTTAGTCAAATACCCAACACTCCCGCAGGTCATTAGCCTCTTCCCTTACCCACTGCTGGGCTCACGCCTGCAATTTCCGCCGCTTTTTGGGTCACGGCTTTTGTGAAGTTTTCCACATCCTCCCCGACGGAAGCGCGACAGCCTCGCAGTCCCGTGATGCCCATCATCATTGCTCTTGTGTTGGCTTCCAACGAATTTTTCAGGCGCTTATCCGCTATGTCGTTACCGCTTGGGAAAAGCCCTCCAGTTGCAGCAGATGCGACTTTGCTTGCCTTGCAGAGTACCGTGCGCAGGTGAACATAGGCTTCCAGTGTCTGATCGTCGAGCTTCACATCGCCTGCGGTGGTGAACCGTTTGATGATATCACGTGTCTCGATTTCGCGGGTTTCATCGGAATGGCGTTGCAGGGGTTTCAGGTCAGCGTATTTGATAGATTCGCTCAAGTAATCGGCCCTTTCCCTCTCGGCGTAGTCCTTTTCCAGCTTGGCAATAGTTATGTTCATTTCATCAATGCGGCCATTGACATTGGGGTTTGCGCTCGGGTCCACGCTTGCACGCTTGTAGCCACCCGCTTCGATCACTTTGGCGATGGAGGCAATGAGCTCTTCTGCCTTTGCGCCTAGAAGTTTTTCTAGTTGCTGGTTGTAAAAGGGTTCAGCTAATTCTAGCTCGCGCTCCAATTTTAACACTTTTTCGACCCTAGTTTTGCCCTCCTCAAGTTTCAGGCGTGGGCTAAGGTTGATGGCAATGCGACGCTCATCGAGCATGGCAAGCATGTCCGACTGGTATGCAGATATGGGTGGGTGCGCGAATTTCATATCCATCGTGAATGCTCTCTCGTGAAAGGTTTTGCTGATTGTCTTGCGGAGTATACCCCATTATAACCCACTTGATTATGACAATTTAGTGAAATAACGGCGGCGAAAGCATGAAAAAACAACTCCATATCATTGGCTCCGGGCTCGCCGGTTCTGAGGCAGCGTGGCAAGCGGCGGAGCGCGGGGTTACGGTCACCATTCATGAAATGCGCCCCATACGCGCGACCGAAGCACATCACACAGGTTATTCGGCAGAGCTCGTCTGCTCCAATTCCTTCCGCTCGGACGATCATGAGAAGAACGCGGTCGGGTTGCTACATGAGGAAATGCGCCGCTCCGGTTCCCTCATCATGAAATGTGCGGATGCAAATAAGGTGCCTGCCGGCGGAGCACTCGCCATGGATCGCGACCTCTTCGCACAGGCGGTCACGCAGGCACTCGAGGCGCACCCCAATATCACATTCGTGCGCGAGGAGGTGACTGCGTTGCCGGCGGCGGAGGATGGTCTGTGCATTGTAGCGAGCGGCCCCCTCACTTCGACGGCACTGGGCGAGGCGATTTTAAAACATACCGGGCAGGAATATCTAGCCTTCTTCGATGCCATCGCTCCTATTGTGGCGCGGGATTCCATCGACATGGGCAAGGCGTGGTTCCAGTCGCGCTACGACAAGGTGGGCCCGGGTGGCACCGGGAAGGACTATATCAACTGCCCGATGACCAAGGCGGAATACCACGCCTTCATCGATGCGCTGATCGCAGGCGAAAAGACCGAATTCAAGGAATGGGAGAAGGACACGCCGTATTTCGAAGGCTGCCTGCCCATCGAGGTGATGGCGGAGCGCGGGCGGGAGACATTGTGCTTCGGGCCAATGAAGCCGGTGGGCCTTACCAACCCGCATAACCCGACGGAGAAGCCGCATGCTATCGTGCAATTGCGACAGGATAATAAGCTCGGCACGCTCTACAATATCGTCGGTTTCCAGACCAAGCTTAAATATGGCGAGCAAAGCCGCGTGTTCCGCATGATCCCGGGCCTCAACACAGCGGAATTCGTGCGGCTTGGCGGCATCCACCGCAACACGTTCATCAACAGCCCACGGCTGCTGGATGGTTCGCTGCGCCTTACCTCAGCGCCGCATATCCGCTTTGCGGGGCAGATCACCGGGGTCGAGGGCTATGTCGAATCCGCCGCCTCGGGCCTCATGGCTGGGCGTTTCGCGGCGGAGGAATTTATGGGCGTGACCATTACCCCGCCACCCACCACCACGGCGCTGGGTGCGTTGCTGAATCATGTTACTGGTGGCGCCAACGCTGCGACGTTCCAACCGATGAACGTGAATTTCGGCCTGTTCCCACCCCTCGCCGTAAAGGTAAAAAAGGACGGTCGCCCTCAAGCTTACACTAGCCGTGCGCTGGCAGATTTGATAGGGTGGGCCGGACAGAAGATAGCTGCTTAACACAACGACCTCATTCCCCGAATTTTGTGTAGCAAAATGCTAGGGGAATCCTGGGGCGGCGTTGGGATGGATTGCACCATAATCGACAACGATTCTGGGCAATGACGAAATTAAAGGAGACAATTCATGATGTTCACCCCCATACGCCGCGCGCGGCTCACCTATGTGGTGGTGATGGCGCTTAGCACCTGTTTCATCATGTCCGGCGTGTCGACCTATGTGCTGGCACCCAATGAATTTTCCATTCGCTGGCCGCATGTGTTCCTGATTGATGTGCTCGTGGCGATTCCCGTCGCTATCGTGCTCGGACCGTTCGTACGCAAGCTGTGCCACCGGCTTTACCCGGAAATTTCCAAGTAACCGCGATTTTATATGTATAATCTTCGCTTTTTTCGATTTTGTCATCAAATTGTCATCATCTTCCGTTAGTGTGGAAGTTGGAGAAATGAATGAGCAACCGTAATCGACAGTTGAACGATACCTCAGACGCGCCGCAAGAGCCGAAGAAACGCACGCTCTTAAACCGTGAGATTGCCTATGGCATCACCGGTAAGGAATGGCTGACGTCTGGCATGATGGGTGTTGTGGGCGCGATTGTGTCCGGCGCTAAAACTGTCCGCGATCGCTTCATGGATGATGTAAAGAATGCGCCTGGCATACGCGAAAAAATTGAAGAGAATGCTGCTGAGCTTTCTAAAAATTCATTAGCGAATTCAGGAATGCCGTTTAAAGAGTGGGCCAAGGGAATTCGCAAACTAAAACGCACTCAAGCGGAAGGGATCGCCGAGGAAATTAATAAACGTTGGGGAGTGGGCGATGGGTTAGTAGTCGATACTTTCAGGCGCATTAGTGTACTTAGCAATCGGTCGCGTAACACTATCGCTTTCAACGGTAGTGTAGGTGCCGTGCTTGGCGCGGCAATGGCGCTATCCTTCTTCAACGGTGTGGCAACGCGTGACCGCATCGAGCGTATTGAAGATGCGGTGGTCGACAATCCCACCCACCCGTCGCAACACTCCCGCTAAGCGCGGTTACCGAACAGATCTTCGATATCCAATTGCTGCTGCGCCGCTTCCTTGCCTTTGCGGGCGGGTTTTGGTTTTGGCTGCATCATCGTCATGTTCTCTGATTTCGTGGGGCGGGCGATGATATGGTCGCGCACGATGCGGACTGGGGCGCCGGTCAGGCGGTCGATGAAGCTGGCAGCCTGGGCGGCGAGCACTTCGCGTTCCACGTCGCGCGGGTTCAGCATGAAATTTAGCCACAGGCCGCGGATGAGGGCGTGGAGCTGGGTCGCAGCGTCCTTCGCTTCGTCCAGCGAGCCGCCGAGGACATGGGCGAGCGAGGCGGTGAGCACGGTCTCAATTTTGGCATCGGCCGCTTCCAGCTGGTTGCGGTAGGCGGCCTGTGTTGCGGCGTGGCCCCAGAAGGCGGACATCACGTTCAGGCGGCGCGCGGAACAGAGCTTCTTACCAAAATGGGCGGCGATGAGGGCATCGAGACGGGCGCGGCCTTCTTCGGAGGATTTGGCGATGGCCTCGTTCCACTCGGTCTCGTATTCGTCGATGAGGGTCTTGAGGGTCTCCCTCAGCATCATTTCCTTGCTGGTGAAGTAGAAATTGATGATGCCGCGGCTCATGCCCGCGCCCTTACTTATATGGGTGATGGTGGTCTCCATCAGCCCACGCTTGGCGATGGATTCGAGTGCGGCGGCGATGAGTTGTGCTTTTCGCTTATCTTTGACGTTTGCCCGCGACATAAGGAAATCTCCTGCTCTGGTGCGCTTCATTGGCAGTATGTTCAGTCAATTTATAGAGGATTATTATGCTAATGCAAGGCGATATTTTTACCTCTTCCACCGGGAGAGTTTATTAGTTAACGCTCAGCCCCAACTCACCGGGCGTGAACCGTTCGGTCTTGTTACAGAACTGGCAATGCACACTCGCCGCCCCATCGACGATCATATCTGCCCGGTCTGTTACTGACATACCAAGGAGCATCTGGCAGATGCGTTCGCGCGAGCAACGGCAGCCGAGGGTGAGAGGGTGGGCGGGGTAGACGCGCACGCCCTCTTCGTGGAACAGGCGGTACAATAAGGCCGGCGCGTCGAGCAGCGGGTCGAGCAACTCCTCACGCTTCACGGTGCTCGCGATGGCCTGGCCGTAGCGCCATACTTCGAGGTTCTCTTCCGAGGCGGTGGCGCTGGTTTCGGGCAAGCGCTCGATCATAAGGCCAGCGGCGATCCATGGGGCATGGTCGCTCACGGCGAATTGCACCTGCACGTCGAGTTGTTCAGAATGGGTGAAGTAGCTGGTCAGTGCCTCAGCGATGCTGTCACCTTCGAGCGCAACGATGCCCTGATAGCGCTGCATGCTAGCGCCCGGGTCGAGGGTGATGGCGAGGTACCCCTCCTGCCCCACCAGCGCTTTCGGCGTCGGGTCAACCAGCTTGGCAATGGCGGCGCTAGCTTCGGGCGAGACTTCAGCATAACCGCGGATGGCGCCGCCGAAGACGGAATCGACCACGATGAGCGGGATCAACCCGTTGCCGCGGATCTGGATGGTGAAAATGCCTTCCTGC
>JBMOIY010000125.1:0-5229 GCA_049317085.1 Rickettsiales bacterium
TTGTCAGCGTTTTTGTAGTGCTCTAGGTTCAGCCTTGCGCGTGCCCGTAGCTCAGCTGGATAGAGCATCTGCCTTCTAAGCAGAATGTCGGGGGTTCGACTCCCTCCGGGCACGCCAGCGGGCAGTGCCTGCGGGCATTTTTTTAGGATGAACATGGCCGAAAACCTCTATCACTTGTTGTCCTTCCTGCCTGCTACCGAGGCGTGGGAGATGCCACCTGAGCTGGAGATGCTGGCGCAGCAGCTGATGGTGAGCGGCAAGCTGCGGATCAACGCCGACCATGAACGCAATTATGTGCGGTATGGCGATTTGACCTTCACGATGCGCGAGTTGAGCGATGTGAAACTGGCGGCGGCGACGCGTGCGCGGGTCAGCCACCTGGTAGCACCAGCCGCGGGCGAACAGGGCATGAAGGATATATGGGCCCACCTCGCCAATGAGATGAAAAAAGCGCGCGGCGTTTCTGTAAAAAAAGAATCCCGTGTGGCGCGGGTATTAGTGCAGTCGGCGCATCCGGCAGTAATTCAGCTACTTATCCAAAGTGGTACAGAAGTGTTCGTATCCTATTCGCATAATGTCGCCGACCTGATGGCGGTGCATGCATGGGAAGAGCATGGCACGGCGAGCGGGCTGCAGGCAACGGAAGAAGCAGGCACGGCGGTATATGTGTCGGCCGGTGGCGATCCGTTCTTCGAGGGAGAGCAGAAGCATTACATCACGGATGGGTTCCCTGCTCTTGCCCGCATGGTGGTGATCGCGGGGCAGGAGCTGGGACATTTTGCGGATCTCAGGCGGAGCACGCATGGCATCATCGGACGACACTCAACGGACCCGCACCATAGTCAGTTGCGGGCGAACCCGATTGTTGCGGCAGGGCGGATTTCGGACATAAAGCAGGTAGGTATGCTTGCCACCTCGTATACGAGTGCCGGACTCGCACGACTCCGGAAGGTAGAGGCGAATGTTGCGTTCTATCACCAGCGTTTGCGGTACAGCCCGCCATGGTTCTTTTACCAACTGTACCGATTCATTGTGTGGAGCCTGTTTATAACACGGTGCAAAAAAAAGCGGTTAGTGCTGGGTTTCAAGACCTTGCCGCGGATGCGATTGGGGGAAATGATTTCGGCATACTTGGCCGATATGGCGTTCAATCTGGCGCCGGATGCGGAAGTGTATCGCAATGCCGACCCGTTGGTGGAGGAGGCAATCGCGGTAATCGAGGCCGTCGCGCGGGTGCCGCAGCAGGAGCATAAATGGGGCAGCGCGGCAGTGGCTGCGGCATGGCCTGGGTTGCACCAGTTCTATTATGGGAACGTTATCGTTGCTTGTATTGCGGCGGTGCCGAACCCGCTCACGGTTAACATTATTAATAAAATACATAAGCTTAAAATTTTATTTCGACGTAAGCTGAGGGGACGGCCGGAATATTATCCGTAGTGGCCACTCAACCAGCAGCTTATAACCCAGGCCTTATGCAACGGTCTGCCAGTTATCTGGCGGGCCATCCCGGCACCAAGCCGGGATGGCAGCCTAAAAAATAATCACGCAACACTGCAAATAAATGGCGAACTGTCATCAAACCGTCACGATATGAGGGTAGTATACAAGGTAAGTAATACTCATTCAGGTGATTCATGAACGCTCAAGTTTCAGCCGCTCAACTCGCAGAACTCAAACGACTGCAGGACGCAGAAGCCGAGCGCCGTGAGGATAAGAAGAAGCGCGACGCCGAGGCCGCGGAAGCGGAGAAGGCCGGGTTTTTCCGCAGTATCTGGGACATGTTCACGGACAATATCGGCAGCATGCTCATGCTGCTGGTGGTCGCTATCGGTGTCTATGCGCTGGCGAAAAGCGATGCGGGCCAGGATTTCATCAAACAAAATTTCGAGCCGGATACGCAACTCAAGATCAACGGCTTCCTAAATAAGATCACCGGCATGCTTGGAGGGATGGGCCTTGGCGGGATGGCGGGTGACCCTATCGATCTTGGCAAGTCGCTGCTCGATATGCCGATCGAAAAGGCACGCCAAACGCTGGATGGGCATGTGCCCGCAGAGGTGTTGCCCATCATTACCAGAAATAAGGAAACGCTCACGGCTCTCATCACGACGGCGAAGCGGGCGAATGGCGGCAAGGTCAGCGAGTCGGATGATTTCACCAACGACAAGACCATTTTCGCGCTGATGACGACCAAGGAAACCATTCCGCTGGTGCGTGACCTTGCGGATGCCGCTACCAAGAGCAAGGGCGGTGCGAACAGTGAGATCGCCCAGAAGATCACGGAAGCGTTCAAAGTTATCGTGGCCGATGCTCCGCGTGTCGCGACGTTGCTGAACGGGGATAATCGCCCGAATACTGTCGCGCTGCTCAGCCAGTTCTCGAAAATCAAAGAGAAAGATATCAACGGCCTGATCGATACGGGCCTGCAGAACGGTCAGCCCATCCCGGAATTCAGCACGTTGCTTAACAGCTTGCTGACGCGCAACGACAAAGGTGAATTACCGGATGTGCGTACCCAGAAGGCCGCGATGGATGTGTATTCTAAAGTAAGCCCTGCTACGGCGGATGCAGTGGCTGCTATTTATGAAGCCATGGGCTCGGCCGTCACTGTAGGCGGCGGTAGCACCAGTAAAGACCCTGCTACGAGTGCGCAACCTTCTGTAGCCAGTACTTCTGGCGCAACGGATGTCAGCGCGATCGATTCTATCAAAGCTAATAATGGCGGTAAAGCGTATGCAGCGCTGATCGAGCAATTGGGTTCAGACAGGAAAGTTGTCTTCCTCTCGTTGGCGGGTGACGTGGCACTGAGCAAGAAAGAGCTGGATACCAAGAAGACACCTGAGGCACAGCAAAAATACAAGAAAGATACTGTTGCCCTCATGCGTTTCGCTTTGGTGAATCGCCCGGCGTTCGACGCGTTCCGCGCTGCGGCGGATCTGGAATCGTTACATGAGGACATTCGTGGCCCATTGAAGGAGCTAGCCAAGCTGCCTGGTAAAGCGACCGGGGCGGCCATTGCTATCATCGATAAAGGTATTGACCTGCGCGACCTTGCTTCCCTGATGCCGCCTGAGAATATGGCGAAGGCGGATGTCGCTAATTATATGGTGAAGCAGTTGATGAAGGAAGAGAACCGCGCGCTCATCACGCAGGCGGGTACGGATCATTTGGCTACCATCATCCAAGCGAGCGCGAAGGACAAGCAGGCCGTAGCGTTGCTGACGCAGAACAACCTCGACGTTATCCTGAAAGTCACCAATGCCATCGCCAGCAACCCGAAGATGAATGACCGCACGACGAAGGAAACCACGACCGAGCTGACCACCGCGCTGGTAGAGGTTCTGGCGAATGATAATCGCGGGCCGATCGGTACGATCAACCCGGAAGATTTCGCGACATTCTTTAAGGACCGCGACAATGCGGATGCGTTGAAATACCTGCTCGACAACATGAAGGGCCTGTCGCCAGAACGTACCGCGATGGTCAAAGCGCTCAACAAACATTGGACGATGGTGCAGAAAGTTTCCTCCGATAAAGACGGCGCGAAATTCATGATCGGGCGCCTGTCGAAGACGCCGGATGCATTTGATGAAGCAAGCTGCACACCTAAACCAACGACGAATGTTGGTGGCATGGACAGCCTCACGCGCTTTGCCAAGGATAAGGTGGCAGATGCTTATCTGCTGTACCATGGCGCTCGTTCCGACAATGTCATTGGTAAGAATGCGCCTGAGTTGAAAGCGCTTTACAATGAGATGGAGCGTGCCCAGTGCCCCCCAGCAACGATACGCACGGCCAATGCGAGCCCGGCTCGTCCCTAAACCACCCTATTTTAATCGTTTTTTACCGTTTTTCGGCTTGCTGGCCGTTGTTTTGGCCTGTTTTTTATGGTAGGATGGCTATGTCCCATATAGGGGTTCGGGTGCCGATGTAGGGTGCCCATGCGCGACAGGTAGGAGCAATGTAGGCCGACGTTCGTCAGGTAGATGACGTTCCTCGGATCTATGAGGCGTGTCATGGCCATCACCGGCCTGACGGAGGCTCAGACTACCCCCGCGCTGACGGCGTATCGCCGTAGCAGTGACTCCCTTGCCACGTCCGCTATCCGGCTGGGCACCAATCATCGCATCATCCATACGGGTGATGATTCGGCGAGCGTTTCCGCCGCCACCAACCTGCAATCGCAAAGTTCGGTGCTGCGCAGTGCACGCGTCAACGGGGCGAAGGCGACCAGCTTCCTGCAGGTCGCCAGTAATGGGCTGACGCAAGTGCGCAGCATCCTCACCTCACTCTCGGAATTAGTCGCGACGGCGAACCAGACGGGACTGACGGATCGCCAGCGCACCACGCTCGATGCGCAGTTTCATAGCCAGTTATCGCAGATCGATGCGGTGGTGGCGGCGACCACATTCAATGGCCAAACAATCCTTGATGGCTCAGCGAGTGGTGGCGGTGCACCGCAATACCAGATCGGTTTCCCGGCAACGAGCACCATCGCGCTGACGATACCGAGTGTCACGAGCGCCAGCCTGTTCGCGGCTCCAGTCGCGCTCGTAACGGCGCCGGTAGCTGCAACCAACAGCGTCACCGTGGCGCAAGCGACAGTCGATGATGCCATCGCGAAGATCGATGCGTATCAGGTGCGTCTGGACGCGGCGGATGCGGCGACGAAGCGCAATATCTTCGGGGTCGATCATGCGACGGACAGCATCCTGAATACCGATACGCCTGCGGAGAACCGCTCGGTCGACCGCAACCATTTCCAGCAGCAGACGACGGCAGCACTGCTGGCGCAGACGTTCAATTTCAACAGCAGCTTGCTGAACCTCGTGCGCTAAGCGCGTTTCCCACAAACAAAAACGGGCGAGGTTTTCACCCCGCCCGCATTGTTTTCAGGTCGTCATCCATCAGGTGATGGAGCGGCCCTTTTCTACGACACTGGCGATGGCCTGTGCGGTAGCGGTGGTGGCCGCCTGCCCGCCCGTAACACTGCCCTGCAGCGCCTGTGCCGCCTGTTCGATGGTCGTGGTGGCCGATGTAGCCTCGGAGAGCGTTACACCGGACAGGCCGCTATGCGGGCCATGAGTCCATACTTTATGCAGTCCACCGCCCGTATGCGGTACACCGCCCGGAGATGGTGGTGGCGCTGGTGGCGTCACTGGTGGTGGTGCTGGTGGTGGTGGCGCTGGTGGCGTCACTGGTGGTGGTGCTGGTGGTGGTGGCGCTGGT
>JBMOIY010000126.1:0-5209 GCA_049317085.1 Rickettsiales bacterium
GTCTGGTTGCGATCCAATGTGGTAATCGTGAGTGCCCGCCGAATCGGATTCAATGCTTCCGGCAAGCCCTTCCTTGTTAACAAGATGCTTGAACACCCCTTCCGCAGTGGGTGACCTGCAGATATTGCCCATACAAACAAATAAAATGCGAATCACAATCCCCCCTCAAACAGCGCGCCATAATCGCGAAATTCCCGATGGATTCTTCCAACCGGCAAATGTACTCCAACTTGTGACGGCAAGCCCTGCGGCAGACAGGCTGCTGCCGCTCAACTCGGTTCGGCATGAATTCACGCCTGCGGAATCCACAAAACGCGATTTCGACTAAACTGCGATGTACGTTGTCGAACATTAAAGCTTTGCTGACAACAGCATGATTCCGAGTTCAGCTAGAAATTCCCACAAAAAGAATACGGCGCTCAATTCCTTGATTTATAAGGATTTTAAGCGGGATGGCTATTGATGCAGACGCCAAAAAAGCCGGCGACGCAAGGAATGCTCGAAGTAAGTACATTCAGTATCATTGGTTTGGTCTCCGTTTTGACAAGTTCCGACACCTGCAAATACTGAAGGGATGCGTTCATTTTGCCCAACGCCATCCAACACGTTTTTTTGAAGAAACCGCATGGAACATAAAAACAAGTTTGAGTTGCTCGAGAAAATTGCCGCATCATTCCGGCCAAGCGCGCCGATTGACAGCAGAGCCTTTTCCGGCCGCGAATCACAAGTCACCGCAGTATTGAACGCATGCGCACAGCGCGGACAGCATGTTGTCATCTATGGCGAGCGTGGCGCCGGGAAAACATCACTGGTCAACACGATATGCGAAACGCTGCGAACCAAGTTTGTGATGCTGGAATGCGGAACAATCAACTGCGATCAAACCACGACTTTTGCCTCGTTATGGAGGGCGATCTTTTCGGAAATACCGCTCTCCAGAAACTCCCCGGTCAACCGAAGCGCCGGCACCGGTGATCGCACTCAAGGAACTTACGCACAGCTCCTGCCAGACGAAGTGACCCCGCATTCGGTAAGGACAGTTCTCCAGAACCGCGGGCGATTTTTATTCATTATTGATGAAGTGGATCGCATCAAGGATCCCGCCACAACCACCCTACTCGCCGACACCATAAAAACGCTCTCAGACCACGCCACTGACGCGACCCTCATACTGGTCGGCGTAGCCGAATCAGTCGATGCCTTGCTCGCCGAACACGAGTCGATACAGCGCGCCCTGATCCAGGTGCATATGCCGAGAATGACGCCGATTGAAATCGACCGGTTGATTGAAAATGGCCTCGCAAACGTGGGCATGACGATTGATCCGGACGCCAAGGTGCTGATCCAGAAGTTGTCGCAAGGCCTCCCCCACTACGCACATCTTCTTGGCATGCATTCCGCCCTTGCTGCAGCAGCCAAAGACAGCCTGCACGTTACCCAGGACAACACTCACCACGCCTTCCGGAAGGCACTCAAGTACGCCCAGCAAAGCATCGCGGATGATTATGAGCGTGCCACAACCAGTTCAGAGGAAACACTTTTCCGGTGGGTTTTGCTTGCATGCGCATTAACGGTAACCGACAAGTATGGCTACTTCACTGCAAACGATGTAGTGAAGCCGATGACCATGATCATGAAAAAAGGGTTTCCCGTCACTCTTTTTTCAAAACACCTGCACGCTTTTTGCGAACCCAAACACGGTATGGCATTGCAACGAACGGAAACTGCCCGCGGCTATAAATACAAGTTCCGAAATGCGATCATGCAGCCCTATGTCCTGATGAAAGGCATAGAAGCCAGAATCATCTAGCGTCTCTGGGGTCGGATACAGACCTTTTCGGACAACCAACGGCACCGTATCAAAGCTCGCTCCCTGTGCCACCGGACAATCCAGGCGCCCCTACAACCGCTTGATTTAATTTCACATACCGGGATTTAGCAGGGAAACCGTGGGGGTCGCTGTCACGCCGCGTCGATAAACAAGCGCTGCTTCAACACATGCAGCTCATCACGGAATTGAGCCGCCTTTTCGAATTCAAGGTTGCGCGCCGCATCTAGCATTTCCTTCTCGACGCGCTTGATCTCCCGAGTCATGTCCTTGGTTCCCATCGCATCGTAGCGGGCCTGGTTCTGTGCCGCTTTGAGTTCCAGGCGCGCGCCTTCCTGGTTGTAAACCCCGTCGATGATGTCCTTGATGCGTTTTACAACTCCCACAGGCGTGATGCCGTGCGCCAGGTTATGCGCCACCTGTTTGGTGCGGCGACGGTTGGTTTCGTCCATCGCCTTGCGCATCGAATCGGTAATGCGGTCAGCATAAAGAATGGCCTTGCCGTTGAGATGGCGCGCCGCGCGACCGATGGTCTGGATCAATGAGCGTTCCGAACGCAGGAAACCTTCCTTGTCGGCATCCAGAATGGCCACCAGCGACACTTCCGGAAGGTCGAGGCCCTCCCGCAGCAAGTTGATGCCCACCAGCACATCGAAGGCGCCCAGGCGCAGGTCGCGGATGATTTCGACCCGCTCCACGGTATCGATGTCCGAATGCAGGTAACGCACCTTGATGCCATGTTCGGCCAGATAGTCGGTCAGATCCTCTGACATGCGCTTGGTCAGCGTCGTCACGAGTACACGCTCTCCGGCTGCCACCCGCAGATTGATTTCCGACAGCAGATCATCCACCTGCGTCGTTGCCGGCCGCACTTCCAATTGCGGATCAACCAGACCGGTCGGCCGCACCACCTGCTCGACCACCTGCCCCTGATGTGTGCGCTCATATTCGGCGGGGGTGGCCGAGACAAAGACCACGCGGCGCATGAACTTCTCGAACTCGTCGAAGCGCAAAGGCCGGTTGTCCAGGGCTGAAGGCAAACGAAAGCCGTAGCCGACCAGATTCTCCTTGCGCGCACGGTCGCCCTTATACATGCCGCCGACCTGCGGAATGGTCACATGACTCTCATCTATGAACATCAACGCATCCGGCGGCAGATAATCAATCAGCGTCGGCGGCGGCTCGCCCGGCAGGCGACCCGAAAGATGCCGTGAATAGTTCTCGATGCCCTTGCAGAAACCCATTTCATTGAGCATTTCGAGGTCAAAACGCGTACGCTGCTCAATGCGCTGCGCCTCAACCAGCTTGTGTTCCTTCTGGAAGGTCTCAATGCGGTCGCGCAATTCCACCTTGATCGCCTCAATGGCGCGTAACGTAGTGGCGCGCGGCGTTACGTAATGGCTCGACGGATAAACCGTGAAACGAGACACCCGCTGCAGGATATGTCCGGTCAGCGGATCAAAAATCTGGATGCTTTCAACCTCATCATCAAACAGCGAAACCCGCACCGCGGTCTCGGAGTTTTCCGCCGGGAAGATGTCGAGCACGTCGCCGCGCACACGAAACACACCGCGCTTGAATTCGAACTCGTTGCGGTCGTATTGCATTTCGGTCAAGCGCTTGATCGCATCACGCTGCGGCAGTTTTTCGTTTTCGCGCAGATGCAGGATCATGCCGTGGTAGTCGGATGGATCGCCGATACCGTAAATGGCCGATACCGTAGCCACAATGATCACGTCCGGCCGCTCCAGCAGTGCCTTTGTTGCTGACAGACGCATCTGCTCGATGTGCTCGTTGATGTTCGAGTCTTTTTCGATGAAAAGGTCCTTCGACGGCACATACGCTTCCGGTTGGTAGTAATCGTAGTACGACACGAAATACTCCACCGCGTTTTCAGGATAGAACTCGCGCATCTCGGCATACAGCTGAGCCGCAAGCGTCTTGTTCGGCGCCATGATCAGCGCAGGGCGCCCCATACGTCCGATGACATGGGCCATCGTATAGGTCTTGCCGGACCCGGTGACACCGAGCAGCGTCTGGTAAACCAGCCCGTCGCTCAACCCTTCCGCCAGCTTGTTGATGGCCTCAGGCTGATCACCGGCCGGCGCAAAAGTCTGGTGCAGGCGGTACGGGCTACCGGGGAAGGTGACGATTTCCATGAGTTTCAGGCGAAAACGATCATCTTACCGGTTTACCCACTACCAAGCGATGCGCCCCACGTGTGGGGATTGGCAGTTCCGCATGCTGTGCCATTCCGGACACCACGACGCCTGTATGGTCTTAGGCTGGAATCGATCATCCAACCCACAAAAAAATGAACCTCGCCTCCGCATCCGGGTCCACTGCCCCCGCCAAACCTTTCCCGTCGCCCAGATGCTGGTTTTTGCACTGACGTGGTGGAAATTCCTGGGCTACGTATGACTTCGCGGTTCGGAAGACACGTCCATTCCAGTCGTCATTACTTCGCGGCCTTTGCCTTGTCGAGCATGTCCTTGCCAGGAATATAGGTCGCACTCTGGATCTCGAAGAGGCCAAGCATCGTGTGAAACACATTGTTGTGCGTGAATCGGTCGGATATTTTTTTCTGCAGTGCCGGCAGGTTCACTTCACGAAACTTTGAACCAAACCACATTACCGCCGGAACACGAAGCTGCGCTTCCGGCGCAATCGCCTTCGGCATGCCATGAAGGTACAGCCCGCCCTCCCCCAAAGACTCACCGTGATCGCTGACGTAAAACAGGGCGGTCTCGAATTTTTCATCGTTCTGCTTCAGCAAATCGATGGCTTACGCAAGAAAGTGGTCGGTGTACAGGATCGCATTGTCATAGGCATTGCTGATTTCCTCCTGGCTGCAGCGGCTGAGGTCACTGTTCTTGCAGGCCGGCTTGTACTTCTCAAATACCGGCGGATAGCGGCGAAAATAGGCCGGCCCGTGGTTACCCATCTGATGCAGCACAATGAAGATATCGCCTTTGGGGTGCGAGTTGATGTATTCCTGCAATACTGACAGCATGCCCTCGTCCCGGCACTCCGTGTCGCAAACCGGATTGACCTTTGGCGACCTGAAATCCCTGAATTCCACGCGGCTGGCGACCCCCTTTGAGTCCGAGTTGTTGTCGAGCCAGAGCAGGTTAACGCCGGCATGCTGCAAAACATCCAGCAGATTTTCCTCGGAACTAATGACCGAAGAGCCCTTTACTTCGCCATCGAGCAAAAACATGCACGGCACCGAAACCGCGGTCGAGGTCCCGCAGGCCCAGAAATTGGTGAAGCTGATGACATTTCTTTTCGCCAGCTGCGGATTGGTTTCACGCGCGTAACCATTCAGCGAAAAACGATCGGCACGACGAGATGTTCGTCGAACTCGAAATCGGCCAACGC
>JBMOIY010000127.1:0-5206 GCA_049317085.1 Rickettsiales bacterium
AGCGCATTAAAAGGGCAGGCTTTCTCCCCCGTCATTTCGTCTGGATCATACTTGCATTGCTCACAATAATTACTCATGCGGTGAATATACTTGCCGCTGGCAGCATAAGGCTTGCTTGCAACAACTCCGCCATCACCAAACAGTGCCATGCCAAGTGTGTTAGGCATTTCCACCCATTCATACGCATCGGAGTAGACCGCCAGATACCATTCCTGCACCGCCTTTACATCCAACCCCGCGAGCAACGCAAAATTGCCGGTAATCATCAGGCGTTGTATGTGATGCGAATAGGCGTGATCGCGCGTGTGGCGCACACTTTCTTCCACACAAAACATATGCGTATTTGCGCCCCAGTAAAAATCGGGCAGCGGGCGGGTGGCATTCAGCGTATTGCGCTCGCCATATTCCGGCATGAACTGCCAGTAAATGCCACGTATGTACTCTCGCCAACCCAAAATCTGGCGAATAAAACCCTCCACAGCATTCAGTGGTGCTTTACCTACGCGATAGGCTGCTTCGGCTTTCTGGCATATCTCCAGCGGCAACAGCAGTCCTGCATTCAGGTAGCTGGAAATAAGCGAATGATAGAGATACGGCTCACCGGCCACCATCGCATCCTGATAATCGCCGAAGTTTGGGAGCAAATGCGTAATGAAATGCTCCAGCTCTATCAATGCTTGCGCACGTGTGACGGCATAATGAAAAGGCTCGAGCGTCCCGAAATGGTCGCTGAAACGCTCTTTTACCAATACCAGCACTTCTTTTGTTGTGGATGATTTTTTGTGGCTTATGCGTGGTGGCGATTGAATGCCTGCTTTTGGGGGCTTGCGGTTTTCTTTATCGTAGTTCCACTCGCCTCCGGTGGGCTTGCCATCAGGATCTATCAAAATCGAGTATTTCTTACGCATCTCGCGGTAAAAAAACTCCATGCGGAGTTGTTTCTTACCCTTTGCCCATACTGAAAACTCTGCGTGTGTAGCAAGAAAACGAGTATCAGGCAAAATCTCAACTGGAATGCCCAGAAGCTCTTGCCATGATCGCATCATTTTAAGTACGCGGTATTCGCTTGCTTCCGTGACGATTATTTTTTCTGGCTTGAGTTCCACAAAAGCTCTTTGCACTTCGCTCGTGAAACTACCTGTATTTTTTGCATCATCCAACTTCACATAGCGCACATTTATGCCCTTGGCTTCCAGCTCGGCAGCAAAATGACGCATGGCAGAAAATAAGAATGCGATCTTTTTAGGGTGATGGGGAACGTAACTGGCTTCCTCCATAACTTCGCAAAACATGACAGCATCAGACTTTTTGTCTAAGCCCTGCAATGAGGCAAGTGACGCGGAGAGCTGATCAGCCAGAATTAGGCGCAGTGCTGCCATTACTCAACCTCTTGCCGCAATAGCTTGGCTCGCTTCTCATGTTTGCGGCTACGACCCGATACACGCTTTCGCCAAAGTTTGAAGCTACCCGCTTTCAGATTTGCACGCATGATTTTGATAACTTCGGCTTCACTTAAGCCTCTATCTTTTTTAATTTTATCAAATGATACATCATCCGCCCATGCCATGCGGATAATATCGTTGATAAAAGCTTCGGTTTGCTCTTGCTTCATGCTTTCATCTTTGGCCGAACACGAGATAAACCACCATCTACTGCAAGCACTTGCCCTGTAATCCAACTGTTTTGTGGATCTAGCAAAAATACAATCGCACGCGCAACATCTTCGGGTTTGCCCAGCCGCCCCAACGCGTGCATGGCCTCTGAGAATTTACGCGAGGTTTCATTGCCGGTGAGCGCTGCTGTCAAAGGGGTTTCGGTGAGTCCTGGCGCAACGGCATTCACGCGTAGATTCATCGGCGCATAGGTTGCGGCGGCTGAAAGTGTGAGGCCAAGTATGCCCGCTTTTGCCGCTGCTATGGCTTCATGATTGGCAAGCCCCTCCATCGCCGCAGCGGAAGAAACCAGCACGACCGAACCGCCTTTATTCATATGCTTACCCGCTGCACGAACAGTAGCGAATGCAGTTGTGAGCGAAGCATCAACCACCGCCTGATATTGCTCTTTGCTCGTCAGATGTGCCGATTTAAGCAGTAATGAACCACTGCAATTTACCACGCCATCCAATTCGCCTGCCTGCTTGAATACGCTATCTACCGCATCAAAATCGGTGGCATCTAAAACCACATCAGGCGTAATTTTGCTTGCATCACGTGCGGTGCTAAACACGCTATGCCCAGCCTCCTTAAGCAATGAGACCGTTGCCTGACCAATGCCGCTGCTTGCTGCAATCACTAAAAAATGCGCCATAATTATATCCTTGTTTTGTTTTTAGAAACATACTAATAATCCAATTGAACATAAAGGAGCTTTTTCATGAAAATTAAAGATCGTATTGAGTTTAAGAGCAAAGCTCCTGTGATGACATTTTCGCCTGATGATATGGTCATTCAAGCTGTTAAAGCGATGTCAGAAAAGAATTATGGCGCAAGCGTCATCGTGGATGGCGGCAACAAGCCGATTGGGATAGTCACTGAGCGCGATTTCATGCGCCGACTACTTGCAAAAGGGCTGGATGCGAATACCACTCCAATCTCTAAAATCATGACATCGGACTTAAAGCTGGCTTCTGAAGAAGACCAGGTAGTGGAATGGCTGCGGGTGATGTCTAATGAGCGCTTTCGTCACTTACCAGTGGTGGATTCGCAGGGGAAATTAGTCAACCTCATGTCACAGGGCGATTTTGTTTCCTACACATGGCCACAGCTTTTAACACGGGCTAAAGAAGTGGTTGCAAAATCCTTTATGGAGCGTTTCCACCTACACCTACTTGTTGGTGGAGTAATGTTTTATAGCATCATCATGGTGTTTGTAATGAGAAGCGTAAAATAATTTACTTTTAATTTAGACATCAAAACTGAGTTGCTGGGTTTCTTTTTTCTTCACTGGTTTTCTCCCTGCTGATGGTCGGTTGCGGCTTCCAAGTTTTTGATTCACAGCGCGTGAGTCATCCCTAAAACCCTCTGATTTCCAGCGTTTTGAAATTTCAGCTCTGGCATGTTTTATGGCGGCCTCATGCTCAACAATAGGCGCAGGATAACCAGAAGGTGGCGCGTCCATGCGCCACGGTTCATGGATAAAACTATCGGGAATACTTTTAAGCTCCGGCACATAGCGGCGGATAAATTTTCCCTGCGGGTCATGGTCGAGTGATTGCTTGATGGGGTTATACATCCGCACCGCATTGATACCTGTCACACCCGATTGCATCTGAAACTGCGAATAATGAATGCCTGGCTCATAGTCAGTGAAAAGCTGGGCAAGGAATGGCGCAGTGCGCCGCCAGTCCAGCCACAAATGATAACTGGCAAACGACACGAGCATTGCACGCATCCGAAACGTGATCCAACCATTTTCATGCAATGAACGCATACAGGCATCAATCAGCGGATAGCCAGTATCCCCTGATTTCCATGCCTCAAAGAAATCTTCGCGGAAATGCGGCTCACGCATGCCCTCAAAAGCGGGGTGCATGCATTTGAACTCAATGTCCGGCTGTTGCTCCAGCTTTTGGATAAAATGGCAATGCCATGCAAGGCGCGAGAGGAAAGCCGAAAGATTGCGCCTGAAAAATGTGGCATCAGGATCAGGGTTCCCCGCCAGCGACTGCATCTTTGACTTCGTTGCCTGTTCCACCTCACGCACCGATAACGTGCCAAATGTAATGTGCGCACTCAAGCGAGAGCAATGCCGCGCTGAAACGCCAGGTTTTGAGATAGTCTGCATGTAATTTCGGCCACGCTCTTTCAAAAATGATTCCAGCGTTTTAAACGCTTCTCTGCGTCCACCTTTTTGCACCGAACCGATAGATAGTGAGCCAAACATCAGATCATTTTTATCTGGCAGTGGGTGCGACACAATCCCCTCCACTCTGGAGGTAAAGTGCGAAATAGGCAGGATAGGCGCACTCATTCGCTCATCTCGCAACTTAGCCCACCCATCACGACTTTTTAAGCGCCGCACCACGCCGTTGGATGGCAGTTCATGCCAGATAATGCCATGTGCGCGGCACCATTCCGCAGCCTCAATATCGCGTTTGTACGTCCAGCCATTTCCCGTTTCTTCGTGTGACCAAAGCGTGAAGGAGCCAAGCTGATCATGCAGTTGCTCAAACACCTCTATGGCTTCACCAATACGAATGATGAGTGGTGCGCCCAGTGCTGCCAGATCACGCTGCAAATCCAGTAGCGAATCATGAATAAAATGCCAGTGACGGCGTGAACTATCGGCAAGTTTCCAAAGTTCCGGCTCAACAATGTAGAGCGGTAGCACACGCCCAGCCTTCGCCGCAGCGGCAAGCGGCGCGTGATCACTCACCCGCAAATCGCGCTTGAACCATATGATATTAGGACTTTGTACCATGAAATATTTTCGCCGATGAGATGAAACACTAACTTCATACAATATATGAGATATTTTTGCCATCAAAGGCTGGTAATGTTGGAGTGCCGTGATATGTTGTAGGCAGAAAATTAACACTAATAAAAGCTGCCTTATGCCATTGAGCTGGAACGAGATACGCGCACGCGCAGGACGATTTGCCGAGGAGTGGCAGGGGCGCGGCTATGAAAAAGGCGATACGGGGCAGTTTTATCACCAGTTTTTTGAGGTGTTCGGGCAAAAACCGCGTGACGTGAATATCTACTTTGAAAAGCGCGTAAAACTTGCCAGCAGCAATCAGGGTTTTATCGACCTGTTTTGGCCAGGCACGTTGTTGGTGGAGCAAAAATCACAAGGGCGCAACCTCGCCAAAGCACGGACGCAAGCGACCGATTACTACCTTGCCCTCAAAGACTACGAGCGCCCACGCTACATCCTACTTTCGGATTTCCAAAGTTTTGAGCTGCTCGATTTAGAAACCAATGATGAATACGCATTTTCCCTTAGCGAGTTGCCAGACAATATCCGTCATTTCGGCTTCATCGCTGGTTATCATCTCGAACAGTACAAAGACCAGCCCGAGGTGAACATCGAGGCGGCAACACTCATGGGCAACCTGCACGCACGATTGGAAGAAAGCGGATACACGGGCGTTGATCTCGAAAAACTGCTGGTGCGCCTCATGTTCTGCCTGTTTGCGGATGATACGGGGATTTGTCCTGCCCCCCTATAAATGGTCCAGAGAATAAGTTAGGATTCTGGTGAACCA
>JBMOIY010000128.1:0-5120 GCA_049317085.1 Rickettsiales bacterium
TCTCGACATTCACCTTGGCAAGGTGACACTCTACCACTGAGCTACGCCCGCTCACTTGTCGTAAGGAGCGCAAACATACGCAAGGAAACGGAAAATGCAAGGGGGAATTGGGGGATGCGAAACTGATGGGAAATCGTGGGAAAAACGGCGGTGTTAGCCGATCTCGACACCGCCTGAGGAGGCAGATGCAACCTGTGGCGCGCTGACGGGTGCGCCGGCTGGCAAATCACCGGAATAAACGACATTCACCCCTTGGGTGGCTTTCTTGCAGTCCTCAAAAATACTGTTGGCGAAGGCTTCACGGGTCAAGCCCATTTGTTTGCATAATGCTCCAAGAGCGCCTTGCTTGGGCGGGGCTTTAGGAATGATTTTACAGTCGAATTTACCCGGGGCGGCGGATTGCATCGCTAATTGCGAGAAGGGGTTCGGCGCGTCGTTGATGAGGCCGAACAGGCGCGCCTGACCCTCCTTCTGCGGTTGGCTCGCACGGATCAGGGCTTGCAGGTCAGGACCGCATGATGGGCCTTCAGCCATAATTTCTCCTAGGCTTAACTATAGCACATCAATTGTGACAGTTGTATGACATTTTTGGTGGTTTTTGGCCGTTTTTGGCCTGAAAAAGCTGTAAAATGGCTAATTCGGGCGGCCCATCTGGAAGGGGCTATCCAGCGAGAATGCGGGGACTTCAACCTCAAACCGCTCACCGTCCGGCGTTAGCATCTCATATTCCCCGAGCATGACGCCCGAGGGTGCGGCCAAGGCGGTGCCGGAGGTGTAGCGGAAGGTCTCGCCCGGTTTGAGGACCGGTCGTTTGCCAATGACCCCCTCGCCGCGCACTTCCTGCGTCAACCCTTGCGCATCCGTGATGACCCAGTGGCGGTTCATCAGCTGCACTTGTGTGTCGCCGTAATTCTCGAGCTGGATTGTGTAGGACCAGACATAATGGCTATCGGTCGGCTCCGAATGTTCCGCGAGGAAGTTCGGGCTGGCCGTGACTTTGATATGGCGTGTCGTTTTGGTGAACATGCGCGCAATATAGTCCTCTTTGTAATAGGAAGCAATAGGTGCGCGCATGTGTTTTTGATTGGCGGCTTCGCCGCAGGGGGCGTCCCGCCCCCGCTATCGCCCCCACTCACTACGCGGCTCGCGCTTACGTGCTACGCACGGCTAGATGTCGGCTATTCATTATTTAAGTGCGATGCTCTTTAACCTCTCCCGGTGGGAGAGGTTTATTTACACGCTTCCGCGACGCGGAGCATAAATTCCGCGCCCAATTCCAATTGTTCGAGGCTGACGAATTCATTCGGCTGGTGCGCCTGATCGATACTGCCGGGTCCGCAGACAATCACGTTTAGGCCATGGCCCTGGAAGATACCTCCCTCGGTGCCAAAAGCCACTGCATCGGCAGCATTGGCGTTGGCCAAGCGATGGGCGAGTGCAAGGTGGGGCGCGTCATCCGGAACTTTCTGCAGTCCGCGCACGTTGGTGAGTTGGTTGGTGACGATGGAGCAGGTGACATCGATTTTTTTCATCTCGGCTTCCAGTTGCGCGACATGCGTTTGGAAGGGGGCGAGCAGCGCTTCCATATCCGTCGCAGGCAAGGGCCGCACTTCCCACGCGATGCGGCAATAACGCGGGACGATGTTACGCGCGGTGCCGCCTTCCACCACGCCGACATGGACGCTGGCATAGGGCGTAACAGCTGAGAAATCCTCGTCCTTCACGAGGCGGGCATCGGCCGCGATGTTGTTCAGCGTGCCGATAAGTTCGCCCATCAGCATCACCGCATTCACGCCTTGTTCGGGCATGCTGGAATGGGCCTCGCGGCCGGTGATGATGGTCTCGAACGACAATATCCCCTTATGGGCGCCAATAAGTTTCATGTCCGTTGGCTCGCCGATGACGACGAGGCTGGGTGCGGCATTTCTATCAATCAACGCCTGTGCCATCGGGGCCGCGCCAAGGCACCCAATCTCCTCATCATGCGAAAACGCAAACCAGACGCAGCGCGTCAGGCATGACTCTTTGAACAAAGGCACATGCGCGAGCGCCAAGGCTAAAAAGGATTTCATGTCGCAGGTGCCGCGGCCATGGACCAGCGTGTCTTTTTCGATGAGGGTGAAGGGATCCGTCACCCACGGCTGGCCTTTGACGGGCACGACATCGGTATGGCCGCTTAACACAATGCCACCGGGTGTATCCGGCCCGATGCGGGCAAGAAGCGAGGATTTATTAACGCTTTCGTTGATGCGCCAATGGGGAATGCCGTAGCTGTCGAGATACGCTTCGACCCATTCGATGAGGGCGAGATTGGAGTCGCTGCTCACGGTCGGGAATGCGACGAGGCTGCGGAGAACGGCGAGGATGTCAGCTTGGGTGGGCATTCCTTCAGCTTAACCCAATCGCGGGGGACAAGTCCAGCCTATCAGCCGTGGAAGGCAGCGACCATGCCATTGATAACATTGAGCGTCGTGTAGCTGATGGGTGATGGCATGCTCGTCGCAAGATAGGTGAGGATACAAGCGACCGCGTAAACCAGCAGGAACAGCGGGATGATGCGGCTGAGTTTGGGCTGGGTGCTGTGATACTTATAGGTGTACACTGTGTGCATGGCGTAGGCGATGTAGAAGATATGGCCGTAGGCGAGCAGGGTGAATAATATATCAACATTGCCCTTGATGACGAAATGCACGCATTTGCGCGCTACCCATTCGAAGAAGGTGTACGCTACATCCCCCCAAATCAGGTAATCCCAGATAGCGGTGCGGCAGGTTGTGCCATCGCCGACGAGCGTACGTTCGTGTGATGGACGTTTGCGGTAGCTCATGCGGCTTTATCTTTTGTTGCTTTATCCTCTTGCATCATCTTCGGCAGGTCACCAATCAGGCCCATGGCGTGTTTCATGAAATAGCGCTTCAGTGAGGGTATGTTGTTGACGGCGACCATGCCTGCACGGCGCACCAGCGAGAGGCCCGGGACATTGTTGCTGAATAGGCGGTTCAGCAGGTCGGTGCTCGCAGTCATGCTCATGGAGTCGAACCGGCGCCAGCGCTGGTAGCGGTTCAGTACGGATTCGGCGCCGAGGTCAAGGCCCAGTTTACGCTGGTCGATGAGTAATTCGGCGAGCACGGCGACATCGCGGTAGCCGAGATTGACCCCCTGCCCGGCGATCGGGTGGATGCCATGTGCGGCGTCCCCCACGAGGGCGAAGCGGTCGGCGGTGAAGGCGCTAGCGTGCATCAGTTTCAGCGGATAGGCGAAGCGCTTGCCGATGGCGGTCACCTTGCCCCAGTAATTGTCCGGCGCATCGCCGATGCGACGCTGGAGTTCGGCGTTGAAGTCTGCGTCACTTAAGCCGAGGAAGTTTGTGGCGTCGTTCTCATGTTCCGTCCAGACCACGCCGGAGCGGTTCACACCGTCCTTCGGTTTCAGCGGCAGCAGGGCGAATGGGCCTTCGGGATAGAATTTCTCGAGTGCCAACCCCTCATGGGCGTGCTCATGTTCGATGACGCAGACAATGGCGGTCTGGTCGTAAGAGATCACCCGGTGGGGGATGCTGGCCTGGTCACGCAGTTTACTGAAGCGCCCATCGGCGGCGATGAGTAAGGGTGCGGTGAGGCGCTCGCCGGATTCGAGTTCGGCGGTGACGGAATATTGGGTGGTGGTGAAGTTTACGACCTTGCTTTGGATGATTTTTATACGGGACTCAGCTTCGAGCGATGTATAAAGTCCGCGGCGGATGATATTGTTTTCAATGATGTATCCGAATGGCTCGCCGATTTCTTTGTCGCTGTAATGCACGAAGCCGGGTTTGTCCTGATCGCAGACGCGGATGTCATGGATGGGTTGTGCCTGGGGCGCGATATGCTGCCACACGCCCAAATGCGTAAGGATGCGAACCGTGCCCGAAGAAATGGCCGACGTGCGGCCATCGAACGCATTGGCGAGTTGTTGCTCGCGCGGTAGCGGGTCGATGACGGCGACGCTGAGCCCGCCTTGTGCGAGTGCGATGGCCAGCGCGTTGCCGACAAGGCCTCCCCCAGCGATGATTATTTCTGTATCCATGTCAGCTTCCTAGCATAGCCCGTGGCTGTTGCCAACTTGCACCATTTTTGTGCGTACAAGCTAAAAAACAGGCTGCAACTGTGCTTCTCAATCAGGCAATGCTAGATTAAGTGCCTGAAATTTTACAACATCCTAACTGGCATAAAACGTGATGGTACAAGCTTGCATGAACAATGAGTTGTTAGTTTCAGGTATGGTTTTCGGCGCACCGCTTGCGGTTTTAGCTGGTCTCATGCTGGTGGTAACGAATGCGCTACCTTCTTCCTCGCGCGCCAGTGCGGCGGTGGCGCTGCTTGGGGCGCTGCTTCTTACAACAATTCTTACCCTGTTATCGCAGCATGACTCGCTGCTTAGCCAGTTCAGCGTAGCGGGCGGTAGCATTCTTGCGATTCTACTGATTGTTGCGGGTATCACACTCGCGCCAATGCTCGACCGGGCGCGCGCGGCAAGTCTGATCATCGCAGCGCCAGTTGCCGCGTTTATCATGGTCGGGGCAATGATCCATGCCGGGATTACTCATCGCATGTTGCTGCCATGCCTGATGATTGCAGCGAGTCTCGCCGCGCTGATGGGCAGTGCGTTCCTTTCACCCCACCCGCTGCGCTACACGGCGCTCGGTCAATTGCGTCCCATCGCTGTGCCACAGGCATTGCTGCTCGTAGGTTGGGTAATGATGGGTGGGGCAGTGTTGATGCTGATACGATTATTGTCACCCGAAACGACACTTGCCTCCCCTCTCCTCTCCGCCATCGTAGCTGCGTTCGCAGCGTTGCTGACGGCGCGGGCGGAGGATGGCTTAGGCAAAGCAGGTGAAGCATTCCTCGCTGGCATCCTCATTGCTTGCATCTCGCCGGTTAGCTTCAGCGTGGCACCTTGCCTTGGGCTACTCGCCGCACTCTTCGTCAATCGCTCGGAAGCTATCAGCTGCAGCGTGCAGGTGGATGATCCGCAGCATTTCATCGGTGCAGTCCTGTTGCCTGCTGCATTCGGTTTGCTGATGCCGGGCCTATTCGATATGGCATCGCTTGCGACGCAACTCACAATCCTGGCCACTG
>JBMOIY010000129.1:0-5071 GCA_049317085.1 Rickettsiales bacterium
CAGCACCATTGAACTCTAACTCTACAACTGGACCAATCCTAGGGGGCTTGACACTCTTGCTACCCGCTTCGGTAGAACTTCAAGGCCCGGTTGCGGCAGCAGAACCAGCAAAGGTGGTGTAGCATGACAATATTCTCAACAATCGATGAAGCAGGTTTAGAAACCGATCAAGTGATGGCAGATGCAGCTTTGCCTTACCTCGCGCTGCAGAATGTTTTGATGCGTCCGTGGATCTCAGGCGGGCACACCCGCACGTTTATAGTGACCGAGTCGTGGGAATATACAATGCTACAAACACTACCTGACATGGTGGAAATTTCCAGCATGCCGGCGCTTGTCGCCGCTTTCTCAGTTACGGAGGAACGCAGCTACTTACTACCGGCTTCTTTGGCCGAGGAAGCTGTGCTTGCACCGTTACTTGCCCGTGCGAATGCCCCTATCACGCTATTTTGTAGGCAAGGATAAGCGTGAAGAAAAAAAATAAAAAACATCTATCTCAAGAAGCTGCTGCCCCCCTCACCGAAGAGGAGGCACGAAAACTTACCTTGCAACATGCAGAAGGCAGATTAAGCGATTTGCTAAAGAGCTGGTATAAAAATGGTGTGTTTGATGTGCAGCAACAGCTCATCATGTCTGGTGTTAAGTTGATACGACAAAGGTATTTTAGTGCCGAATTTGATTCGCAGGGCAATCTTATTGCACGGCAGGAACGCAGAGCATCATCCGCAGGTGGTAGTGAGCCGGAGAAAATTGTTGCTCTCGAAAAACCGCTACACATTCCGCCCATAAGCCTCTATTTTTATAAACGAAACAAGACATTAAACGACAAAATGCTCTACACGCATGTGTGGACGCAGGACCCAGACCCTAATGCCACTTCCTGCCCAGAATTTATTCCGCCACTCATCAGTGCAGCGCGCGGAGTGGATGATGTGGAGTGGATAGGGCTTCTCAATAATCCGGAATTAAATCCGAACCCTGATCCCAGCCCGATACGCTATCTTCAGATGAATTCAGGTGCCGTTCTGGAGCCTTTTTCTGTTCAGCAACGGATTGAGAAATTCGATGCTATGGTCAAAAGAATTTCTACTATGAAAACCTTAGAGGATTCGAAGCATCCGATTGCCGATCTATTGACCAATAATTTACCTGATTCCTTGAATCTCGATGCTTATAAAGGCATCACCATCTCGCCGCTTGCCGTCGCGATGGCAGTCACTAAGAAACAAGCGCTTCAATTACTCAAGCCTCCGCGCGGGAAGAACAAGCAAAACCGTCCCTGCTATACGGCTGAAACCGTATTTGAGCGACCCTCGGTGGGTAAGTATGGTGAATATTGCCACAAATTGCTCGACCTTGGCGCATGGATTGACCCACGTGAGTTACCCGCTGAATTTTTTGAGGTGCCACTTCAAGGTGAGAAGGACCCACTCCTACCGCTACGTAATCATTATTTGGCGATGTGTCGTCGCGCGGAAGAAGTTTTGGATAGTAATGCCCACACCGCTCCGCTTACTGTTCAAGATATTCGTCACCTGCGCGGATTGAATAAACTCGGTGCATTATTCGAGCGCGCGGAAACCAATCCAACCCTTGCATCCCAACTCCTTCAACTTCAGCCAGAACTCCCGCGCTGGTTAGGCGATGATCTTGCTGTTAACTATCAAATACTCGGCTCAGTGTGTCATGAAGCCGCGCCGCCTTCACGACCGAGCTGGGTTGCGACGCTAATGGCCAACGCACCGCGCGCTAGCGCACACCGAGCATAAAATGGCACATTCAAACAAAGAGAAACTTAGCAGGACAGGTATTACGCTCAGCCCATCGGCGATCGAAAAATGCCAGAATGACCGCCGAACCCAGCGCAAGATGATAAGCATTATTTATGATGGCCTATGCGATAATGACTGGTTCGCGAGGAGAAGATATGAGCACAAAGTCGCCCTGTCCGATGCGGATGCGTCAGTTGCTTTCACGAGCAGTTTTCCTCTGAACATATGCAATGCATTCTGTATGAAAGCTCAGCAGGAACCTAAGCACTATCTGCTTTGGTATCAACGGCACAAAGAACGCAACTTACCCCATGGCCAGGAAAGTGGTACACCGATATTATTGACTATTGCCTATCATTCACTATCGGCGCTTCAGGATATTCTTGCCAGTGATCCGCAGAATCTTAATCAAGCCGCATGGGGAAACGAAAAAGGAGCGATGATAGAAATTCGCCATACTTCATCAAGTGATTTCGACTGCCAGCGAATCGCCAATGGAACAAGCCTTCTAGATATAGTGCTTGTACGTGCGCCGCGCTCCACAGCTAACGTCAAATTTTCAGATAAGACGCGCGACAAATTCAGAGGCTTAATTGACCAATTTGTTAAGGATGGCGCTATAATAACAGATGCAAATCTAGATAGCATTCGCCAGCTTGAAAGAGTGGGCACTCTCTCTGGAGCTTGCACTCGTATCGAAGCCAGGCGGACCCTCGTGCAACAAATATTATCATCCGAAGATAGAAAATGCGGCATCACGGCGCAGGATATGCTGGATCTTTATGGCGAGCAGCAACTTAACAACATATTCAAGGCTGCAGAAAGCAACCCATCACTTAATCAGCAACTACACAAACTACGTCCCGAGCTTCCCGGCTGGCTAAGCGAGGCACTCGACGTAAATTACACCTTGCTGGCAATGCAAAGCATAGCGAACATTGCAGAGCGCCACACTCCCACATGGCTTACCAAAGTGACAGAATACGACCAGCCCAATCAGGGCAGAGGGGGACGCCCATGAGCGTCCGTGAAACTCTGATCCAAAATAACCCACGGCATCCCCTTACTCAGCAGGAAGGCAATCGTATCTTCACGAACATTGCGAACTACAACTGCAAAACAAGACGTATGGCTGCAGATGCCACTCAATTAGGCTGGCAGCCATTTGATGCTTTGCGATTCACCCACCGCCGTCAAAGGAACGAAACAACCAGAAAATGGGAAAATGTTGGTCTGGATATGCCATTTTCAATCCCCTCATGCATACATTTAGCCATTGATAATTAATTGTAAATTTGCGCTAATAATGTGTGTGTGAAAGATTATGTGAAAAATTTGCGTAATTTTAGAGTAGACAACGTCCCTCGCCCTTGGCTCGCCGGTGAGCAAGATTTCTAGCTCACCGATAGCGCTGAAAAAACTATGCAATAAGTGGTGCCATTACTGAAGTCTATCATACTTCCTAAGTATGCCGTTTGCGGCCATGACTGTTTTACCAAATTCATGGGCTATTCTTTCCGGCGGCATACCGCAGCGCCAGCAGATGAACATCAATGTTGCCTTTAAGGCTTTCTTACTCACATGGTAATCACGGGCAATACCCATCAGTGCCTCGCCATTGTTCCAGCGTATGGTCGCTTTGACCATCTTGGCGTGTGTTAATTGATGCGCCCGCCCAGTTTTTTTATCGATACCGCCTGATAGAATATGTGCCCAATTTTCCGCTACTACTTTGGTGATGCGATCAGCAGTCAATATCTCCCTACCCTCATAATCTCCGTGAGCCAACTGAAGGGCTTCGCCACGTTTCCTGCCTTTGCGGGCTTCGGCGGTGTGGCGAAGGAGTGTGCTATGCGGTATGCCGAGGCGTTCAGCAATGCCGGTCAGTGGTTCGCCATGCAGCCATCGTTGCATGGCTGCATCCACTTTCTGCATCGTTAATGACTGCATGTCTGCACGCGCATGGCGGGTATGTTTCGCGAGTGTCCTTGTGCTTACCCTCAGTTCCAGCGCGATTTTTTCTAGTGTTTCCCCCCGGTGTAACCGGGCAAGGATGTGGCTGTGCTGTTTGGGTGATAAGTGGAACCGTTGCTGTTTGCTTGGTTTTTTATGAGGGCGTGCATCCTTAATAAGCCTATCAAGCTGGTATTTGGTGATGCCATAAGTTTTGGCGATATTTCTTAGCATTTCACCGCCCGCGCGGCGTGTGATTGCTTCTGCAATCTGTTCGGGCGATAGGTGCTGTGATAGGGTGGAGCGCTCATTCCGGGTGCTGTAACAGATCGCGCCATAGCTCACCTTATATGCTGCGGCTAATTGCTGAAGTGATGCACCTGCTTTCCAGCGTTCTACTGCTGCTGTGATCTGTGCCGGTGAGAGTAATGGTGTGGGGCCGCTGCTTATGGCCGCCCGCGCTTTTTTTGTTTGGCGGTAGAGCGTGTCATGATGCACCCCCAAACTGCGGGCGATCTTCCTGAGTGATTCGCCAGCCCGCCAACGCGCTATCGCTTCTGCAATTTGGGTCTCGGTCAGTTGTGGCATTAGGATCGGCGTCGGCAATTCTTTGCGCAGGCTCCGCGTGTAATACAGCAATTTCTTGTAGGGAATCGTATAGCTACCCGCTATCTGGCGCAGGGATTCCCCTGATTGCAATCTTGCCGCGATGGCCTGTAATTGATCTTCATTGAGGCCGCGCCGGACGGGACCGCCTCGCATGGCCATGATGTAGCGGCGAAGCGTAACGACATTCACGCCATAATCCTGTGCGATTTTGGTGAATGGTTCACCAGCCTCCCACCGCGCCAGTGCCGTGGTAATTTGCTGGTCTGTCAGCAAACGGCGCGATGTAGACACAGTGTTGTGCGGGGTTGGATCAACCATAACTTTATGCATGGCTCGAAAGGGAGGAATTTTCAAATGAAGAATCGGAGAATAATAATCAGGCCACCCACAGTAAATTTGCTAAAAAGCACTGGTTTTTTAATACATTCTTAATCTTCACACAACTGTCACACAACCGTCATCAAACTGACGCTATAGAGTGTCATGTTAAATGCAGAAGAAGGGCAAAACGCCCAACCAACGCACAGAATGACGGAGCTAACCCATGGCTGATAACACCGCAAAAGCATCTCAGGCCGCAGTGGCCAATGAGAAATTAGTGATCGCTCAGGGTACTCGGGTGAACATCAATCCGAATCCGGGGGTATCCCGTGCAGTCGAGATTGCTGCTGCACGAGAGAAGGCAGGATATGAGATAGCTGGTCCGCAAGATCGTGACCGACTAAGCTGCATGACAG
>JBMOIY010000130.1:0-5044 GCA_049317085.1 Rickettsiales bacterium
CTTGTTCCAGCCCATATGGGGGATAAGTAGCCTAGCGTCCATTGGTGCCAGCATGGTTACTTCACCCTCGAACCAACCGAACCCGTCATGCACACCATGCTCATGGCCGCGTTGAAATAACATCTGCATTCCGACACAAATGCCCAGAAAGGGTTTTTTCTGCACCAGCACCGCCTGCTCCAGCGCCGCACGCATACCAGATAGCGTATTGAATCCCTGCATACAATCCGCGAACGCGCCTACGCCCGGCAGCACGATATGCGTCGCACGGCCAAGTGCCGCCGCATCCGTCACCACGCTGAGTGTCGCCCCATCCGGCAACTGGCTCGCGATGGCTTTGCGTACCGAATGCAAATTCCCGGCACCACAATCAATGATGGCGGTATGTGTCATCTAGGAAACATGCTCATAATAGCGCCGCTGCGCCTTCATTTCGGAATCCGCGACCAGCACGCCAGCGAAGCGATACCCTTTACGCTGTAACGTCCACCCGCGCAGTTCGCTCGCATGCACGCAGAGCATCACCTGCAGCGCCAGCTGCAACACCATCACCGCTGACTCCGGCAGATGCAGTACCGTAGCAAGCGCGCTCAAACACGCTGCTAGCGCGATATACCCGACCAGAACCCACCACATCCGGTGATAGACTAGCCAGAACACATGCAGCACCAGTGCCCAGATATTCACTCCGTCACGTACCAGTTCCATGCGCGCCGTCGGCTCCGCAAGTTCCGGTTTTTCATAGGCGTTATAGATTCTCTCGACTTTCTCGAACATTCATCGCTCCATCAGTCGGCGCTCGCGCAACCGCTAGTTTTTCGTCAGCACGCCCTTGGTCGAAGGCACTGCATCCGCCTTGCGCGGGTCGATCTCGATCGCCAAACGCAGCGCGCGTGCCAGCCCCTTGAAGCAGCTTTCGACGATATGATGGTTATTGATGCCATACAGGTTCTCGATATGCAGTGTCGTACCTGCCTGAGATGCAAATGCCTGGAACCATTCGCGGAACAATTCCGTGTCCATGTCGCCCAGCTTGTCTTTACTGAATTCCACCTTCCAGACGAAATACGGCCGCCCCGAAAGGTCGAGCGCCACCCGTGTCAGTGTCTCATCCATCGGCGACAGCGCCGAACCGAACCGCGTAATACCCTTGCGATCACCCAGTGCATCCGCAACCGCCTTGCCGATGGCAAGCCCGGTATCTTCCGTCGTGTGGTGGAAATCGATATGAAGGTCACCCCTTGCCTGCACGTTCAGGTCGATGAGGCTGTGCCGCGATAATTGTTCGAGCATATGGTCTAGGAACCCGATACCGGTCGAAATCTCGTATTTCCCCGTACCATCGAGGTTTACTTCCACAACAATACTGGTCTCTTTCGTCGAACGTTCAACACGCGCCGTGCGGGCTGTCATAAGGCTCTCCTTGGTTGTCTTGACGCTTAACCGAGCCTTGACGCCCCGTCAATCTTCGCCGCCGCACGAAAACCATAAAAAAAACGGCCGGAGAATAACTCTCCGGCCGAAAGCTGCACAACGACAGGGAAGTGCTTAACGAATAGGATGCAGCACGAGTGCGGGTTTCTTGGCCGCAGCCGGGTGATTGGCGTGTTTTTTCATACCGCCTTTCAGGGCTGCATCACTCGACTTTTTGGATTCTTTCAAAGGTGGCGCAGCGGGTATAATGGCGTTTTCGCTCTTGGCTAGCATCAGCAGCAAGGTGGCAAGTGGAAGGACAGTAACCGTTGTGGTCATACAGCATCTCCATAGGGACACGACCCTACATGAGCCGCTACCCCATCAATACCTTCCGAGCCTGACGCCTCCCTGAAGCCAAACTGATGCGAAACTGAAGTCCTCTATCTGGATAGAAAATGTAATACTTGACAGAAGCACATAATTAATTGACACCATCACACATGACCATAAATCAAACGCAGATCGAGGCCACCCGAGCCTTCAACCGCTATTACACCCAGACCATCGGTGCACTGGGTGACCGCTACCTGAACGGGCCTCACAGCCTCACCGAACTGCGTATCCTGCACGAACTTTATAAAACGCCTGACCTGACCGCCACCCAGCTCGGTAAGCGTTTAGACATCGACCATGGTTTTTTGAGTCGCAAACTCTCTGGCCTCACCCGCAAACAACTGGTCAAGCGCACCCGCTCCACCACCGACAAGCGCCATGTGCATCTCTCCCTCACCGCCAAAGCCACGAAACAGCAACCCAGGCTCGAACAAGCTGCCGATACGCAGGTCGCAAACATGCTCGCCCCGATTAGCGAAGAAAAACGCAGCAAATTAATAGGCGCGATGCATACCATCCGCAGCATCCTGCGCAACAATCCGCCCGCACCCATCATGTTCCGCCAACTGAAACCCGGCGATGGCAGCTGGATCGTCCACCGCCACGCCACCGTCATCGCGAAGGAATTCGGCTGGAACATCGAGTTCGAAGCCATGTGCCTGCAGATCATGGCCGACTTCATCAAGAACTATCGCCCTGAGGATGAGCGCAGCTGGGTCGTCGAGCGCGACGGTGATATTCTTGGCTCCCTCTTTCTCATCCGTGAGAACGAGTCCACTGCCCGCCTGCGACTGCTCTATGTCGAAGCGGCCGCACGCGGTTTGGGCCTGGCAACCAAGCTTCTCGAAAAATCCATCCAGTTCGCGCGTGACAAAGGTTACAAGAAAATCACCTTGTTCACCACCAGCAGCAATGTTGCTGCACGCCGCATCTATACCAAGCTCGGCATGATACTGGCGAAGGAAGAACCGTTCGAGTTCGCCAGCCAGTCACAAAATGGTGAGCATTGGGAGCTTATCCTCTAAGCTTGATTGCTTACGCTGATCGCAGTAAAACGCGCAAATCCAACATGTAAGGAGTGCACCATGCTCAAGAGAATCCTTCTCTTCTTCGCCGTTGTTATGGCATTCGTTGCAATCCTCGCCGCCACCCAGCCTGCCGATTACCGCGTAGAGCGCTCGCTTTCGATGAAAGCAACCCCGGCCGCCATCTACGCGCAAGTAAATGATTTACATAAATGGGAACGCTGGTCACCCTGGGCCCGCATCGACCCCAATGCAAAAAGCAGTTTCAACGGCCCCGATAGCGGCAAAGGCGCCAGCATGAGCTGGGACGGCAATATGGATGTCGGCAAAGGTACCATGACCATCAGCGAAAGCATGCCGAATAAATCCGTACAACTGAAGCTCGTCTTCGATAAACCGCTACCGGGCGAGGCTGATTCCGAAATCCTCCTCACCCCGGAAGCCAGTGGCACCAAAGTCACCTGGAGCATGAGCGGTAAGAAGGATTTCATGGGCAAACTCATGGGCCTGATTATGGATTGCGATAAGATGATCGGTGACCAATACGAAAAAGGCCTCGCCAACCTGAAAGCAGTCGTTCACGGGTAACAATTGCGATTGAGGAAATGACGATGCCGAAGAACCGTCTCGAAGCCTTCAGCGATGGTGTCATCGCCATCATCATCACCATTATGGTGCTGGAGCTGAAAGTCCCTCACGGTAGCAGCTTCATGGAGCTGAAAGAGTTGGTACCCGTATTCCTTAGTTATCTGTTGAGCTTTATCTACATCGCCATCTATTGGAACAACCACCACCACACCCTGCATGCGACCGAACGCGTCGATGGCCGCGCACTCTGGGCCAATATGCACCTGCTCTTCTGGCTGTCGCTGATTCCCTTCGCGACCGGCTGGATGGGTGAGAACCATTTCGCACCGAACACCGTCGCTCTCTATGGTGGCGTTCTCTTCATGACCGCTACCGCCTATTTCATCTTCATCCGCGCGCTGGTGATGTTGCATGGCAAGAATTCCGCGCTCGTCACTGCCTTGGGGCGTGATGTGAAAGGCGTCGTATCACTCTTCCTGTATGCCGCAGCCATTACTGCCAGTTTCTTTGAGCCCTTGATATCCATGGGGCTCTATGTTTCCGTTGCCTTGATGTGGTTCATCCCCGACCCCCGCGTTACCCGCGTGATGGAGATGAGACTGTCAAAAAGCCCAAAAGCCTGAAAGCCTAGTTTGCCTTTTTCAGGAACTCCGTGCGCAGTACTAGGCCTTTGACCTTCTCCGCATTGCATTCGATCTCCGCCGGGTTGAAGCTCAGGCGGATATTCTTGATGGTGGTCCCGCGTTTGAGCGTTGTGTTCGCGCCCTTCACCTTCAGGTCCTTGATCAGCGTAACCGTATCGCCATCGTTCAACTGCGTCCCGTTACTGTCGCGGGTGATCTCGGTATCATCGCTCATGGCGAACTCCTTTAAAAAATAGGTGGCATATGCCTAAACGCACAAGCCGAAAATAACAATCAAAACCCTCGTCTAGGGGGCAGGCGCTTTCGGCTTCACTTCCTGCACATGCACGATATTGGGATACATACTGAGGATCGGAATGCGCCAGCCATACACCTTCATGCGATAATAGCTGCCGATATCGAGATTTCCATACACATCCGAACTATTATACTTCATGAACCACCCCGCATCATCATTGCGGAAGACCCCCTGGTCGGTGAAAATAAGGTAGGTGCTGGCGACCTTACCGCCCTTTTTCTCGGACTCCGTCGAGATCTGCTTATCCTTGATCAGCACCGCCTCCACCGTCCGCTGCGTCAACCACTGATACGGCGCATTGGTAAAACACAGCCCGATGATGATGAGTGCTGGAATACCGATAAGCACGAATCTTTTCATAAACCCATTCTTCCTACTCTATGTCTTGCACTTCAAAGTACACTGAGCAAAGCGAAGGACGTTGAAGTTATGTGGTGCACCAGTGCGTAAAAACTTCGAACCGCTTGATGCAATTTCTTGAGATTTTACAAGAGTGAAGTACGTTGTGGAAGAGCAATTCATTTACATCAACAAATAAATGGATTTAATTTAGAATAAACGAGTCCTGGTGCATCGCTTAAAATTGCGCTTCCTACCTTGATACGCCCCTTTCTTTATGGGACAGTAGATAGCGTAGTCACGAGATATATTTTTGAGTATAATGTCGCCTTATTCACCCC
>JBMOIY010000131.1:0-5031 GCA_049317085.1 Rickettsiales bacterium
GGGTCAGTTCACCTTTAGCCACCGCATCCAGCACTGCCGCGACCGCACGACTGCTATCCGCCGCATTGTTGATGGGAGGTATATCTACTCGTATTGTTGAATCCCGCCGTGCCGGGGCTATGCGCTCAAGGCAAAGCCGAAGCGCCGTTATATCACCCGCCAGCGCCATCTCGATTGCTCGACGAGTTAGCGTTTCCGCCTCACCATCCAGCAATGCCTGCACCGCGAGCGTGGTCTTATGCCGTGTACCCTTTGGTTTGCCAGCAGGGTTGCCAGATATTCCGGGCTTGAACCGCCCCTGTATTTCCCCTGTATTTTCAGTTTCCATGTGTTTCCTCATTAGTGAATAGAAGGTGGTGAAGGTTGCGAAGATGCCGAAGATACTACTTGTTTTGGGTGTGCCACCTTCGACATCGACGCGGTATCTTCACGAAGATTGCAGCTCGGATTCCAAAGGTGCCATCTCCAAGTAAGTGGAATCTTCGCACTCTTTGGCATCTTCGGTTGCTTTGATGATGTTGCCGTAGGCGTCGCGTTTTGGAAGTGACCACTGCCAACTTCCTTTCATGCCCAGCTTCTTCTTTTGAACCTCAAGAGCCTCAGCAGCTCGAAACAACTTGCCCTTACTGAATCCTGCACCCTCTGCCTCAGTGTAAATATCATTTGAGAGCATCGGTTCGGAGAGTAAGTCCTTCAGCCAATCCTGCGCTTTGTTAGTGGGCACGGGCTTTTCTTCGGGCGCTGGGTTAAGAATCGCGTGGGCATTTACCTTGCCATGCTGCCAGACAATGCGCGAAGTGTTTATCCCATCGCCTATCTCGAACCCATCAATCCTGTAACTGAAGCCGTCACTATCATTACCCACGTTGTTTTTAATGGGCAGGAAATAGCGAAGCTCGGGTTCGTTAGGATCTTTACTCACCAAATAACAGGCTCGCGCCGCCGCTGGCATACCCGTACTACCGATAACGCGGGCGAGGATATTATGTCCCGTGGATTTATTGAGGTGGGTTATCAGTAGAATTGCAGCACCATGACTGGCTGCCATGGCAGATAATGGCGCGAGCACACCGCGAATCTCGGCATTATTATGGCTGTCTGTATCACCCAGATAGGCGGTGATAGGGTCAATAATAACTAGCCGAACATCGCCAATCTGGCCGAGTGCCATGCCTAGTCGTTCGACATCCTGCGATAAATCAAAGGAGCGTTCACTATCGCGCCCATCCTTTGTTTTGGTGCGTATGGCCTCAATAATATGGCATTTGCTTACGTCAGCACCTGCTGCGATTAGACGGGGCTTAATGGTATCGGCGGCATCATCTTCGGCAGAGAGAAACACCACATGGCCTTGGGAGCAATTGGGCAACCCATCTTCTGGCCACATCAAGCCCTGAGAGACAGTAGCGGCAAGATTCGCCGTGAGCTGACTTTTGCCAAGCCCTGCATCTCCGGCAATCACCGTCAGCTTGCCGCAGGCTATGCGCTTCTCCCATAGCCAGTTGATTGGTCTCATTTCGACATCACTCATGCAGATAATCCTCATTTCGTTATCAGGTGGGGCGGGTTGTTGTATGGGCAAGGCCAGTATGTCGGCTATGGTGGCGGTAGGGTTGGCCTCGAACCATTCGACACAATCCTCACCATCGCCCAGCCCAAGTTCGCCAACGGCAATGCAATCGACGGTACAGCCAAGGGCTTCTAATGCGGTGGTGACAGCGGCGGCATACTTCAAGCCGCTAATGTCATTATCCGCCCATATCGTAACGCTACGCCCTTCAAGAGGTTGCCAATCGGCTTTTTCCGCACTGGTAGCGCTGCCGCTGGTAAGGGCAATATGCTCTGCAATCATCCCGCACCGATAAAAATGCGCATTCATGTCGTTGGCGCATTTCTCGCCTTCGACAATCCACGCGTGCGCGCGCTCGCTTTCCCTCAAAAAATGCAAACCATAGAGTGGCTTTAAGCCATTTCTGATCTCATCGGGTTCCTTGGCAACCAGAACGCCCTCTGCCGTACGATGAATCGGCCTGACGGTTTTAACTTCTGTCGGATGGTCAAAGCGTGCCCGCGAATAGAGAACATCACCTTCCATTGAGGTGTAGGGGTAAATCGCCGTTACATCATACCCATCCGCCAACAAGCGTGACAGGGCAGGAATTGCACGCACATCATCAAAACTAACCATGATGCACCCCCAACACTTTGAGAGCTTCCATAAACCCCGCACCCGTGACGGCTCGATAGAACGAAATCACATCACCACCTTTTTCGCCGCAGGTGAAGCACTTGTAATGCCCATCCTTCGCATCCATCATCAAGCTGGGGTTGCGTTCCTCACCGCCTTTATGGAATGGGCAATAAACCTCCAATCGTGCACCCGCCCGCCTGTAACGAATACCTAGCGCATCCAGCACAACAGGTGGTGACATTAGCGACGATTTATCGAAATTTAATTGCGATTTATGGATGAGTTTGCTATGGTAAGATTGCTTATTTTCTAGGGTCGCGGTGTGCAAGCTGCGGCCTTTCTCTTTTGTGGAATTGTCCATTAGATACCTCGCATTTCTGCACGCTGCTCAATCCATGCATCAACTTCATCGGATTTCCATCCTACGGCACGTTCACCGAGGCGGATAGGTTGTGGAAAGGCGTTCCTCTTTACATACGCGTAGATCGAACTGCGTTGTAATCCGGTTGTGCTAATAACTTCGGGTAGTCGCAAAATCTTCATGATCTGTACTCCATAATGGTTGCTGGGCTGCCAATGCATCCAGTCAAACAAAAATGGCAGTTCGGGTTTCCCGGAAATAGTTGGGGCTATAATTTTCGGGAAAGAATCATCTGTTGAAGAGTATAAATAGCGCTTGAGCGCAAGCTGGAAGCTGCAATCTTCATTTCCACTGTATCGTCGCCTAAACGAGCCTTCGTCATATTAAAAGCTAGCTCTTTTGCAGCTTGAACCAATATAGAGTTTTGAGCCTCAGAATAGCGCGTTTGAAGCGTCTTTGCTGATATAGGGCGTTGCTTCCACGGCCAATGCTTAGTTAGGTTGCCACATACATACGTAATATTAGATTTTGTACCACAGAGTTCATCTAGCTCCAGCTCATGCTGGACCTGCAGACTTAGCAAGGTCAGCGTAATTTCATCCCAAAACGGCTTCCTACCAGCGGGTGATTTTTCAATGATCTTAAAGCCGGGTATAAATTCGTCTGCCATACGCATGGTGAGCTGTAAGTGTATATTGATGTCGTTTACATCAAGCCCGTAATGTTCGCATAGAGCATGTATTTTTTTCATGGCTGCTATTTGACCATTCCTGTAGGCTTGTAATCGCTCTAAGGCATTCGCTTTTTCATCGCATACAATTTGAATAGGCTGAGCTAAGACTCCTTTGAAGCTATGCTTTTTTCTTGGCATTTATTGAATCTTGGTCATGTGAAGGATGTTTTTTCCTGCTTGGTTTTGCATAGCCTCCAAATAATCCGCATACTCCTGCATCATCTTTTTGCGTTCGAGCAGATACTCGGCGCGGTTGTAGGCGGCGCGGATTTTATCGCTATCCTCATGCGCCAGTTGCCGTTCGATGACATCGGGTGGGTAGCCCTTTTCATTGAGGATGGTACTGGCGAGGGTGCGGAAGCCGTGGCCGGTCATGCGTCCCTGATAGCCCATGCGGCGTAGTGCCATCAGCACAGCACCATTGCTGATATGCTTGCTCTTGCTTGCGGCACTAAAGAAGATGTGAGTTTTTTCGCCTGTGCGCTCCTGCAAAGCTTGTAGAATAACGAGGGCTTGGGAGGAGAGGGGCACTATATGTGGGCGTTTCATCTTCATGCGCTCTTTGGGTATGTGCCATTCCTCCTTTGCCCAGTCGATTTCCGACCATTTCGCGCCAATTAGTTCGCCCGTGCGCACGAAGGTAAGGGCAAGTAGCTGCATCGCGGCTTTGGTTAAGTCATTCTCGCGCCGTTCTATGGCCCGTAATAACTCGGTCAACTCGCTAGGGTGAATACAGGCATGGTGCTTTTCTTCCGCCGTGGGCAGTATATCGCGCAAATCAGCGGCGGGGTTGTGGATGCACAGGCCGCGTTGGGCTGCGTACCGGAACACTTGGCTAATAACCTGCTTCATGCGCTTGGCGGTTTCGATGGTGCCACGGTCGCTGATGCTCTCAATTACCCGCACCACATCGGGGATGGTGATTTCTGCAATGGGTAGGCTACCTATCATTGGGAAGACGCGTTGTTCCATCCGCGCAAGGTTTTGGGTGACGTATTTCTCGTTCAATCCCTTTTGCTTGGTCTTCATCCAATAGCGAGCAACGCTCTCAAAGGTATTCTCACTTTCCGTGATACGCCGCAATTTTTGTAACTTCTTTTCACGGGCAGGGTGCTTTCCTGATTGCACTTGGGTACGCACTTCATCTCTAAGCTTGCGGGCCTTTTCTAAGGGCACTTCGGGGAATTTACCCAGAGCCACCAACTGAGACTTGCCGTTTAACTTATAGCGCCAGCGCCATAGCTTGCTACCCGAAGGTGCGATTTCGATACATAGGCCGCCTGAGTCTGCGACACGGTAAACTGTATCCCGTGGCTTCAGATTCTTGATTGAAAGTACCGTCAGTGCCATTACGTCTCCAAAATCTACGCACTAATCTACGCACTATTTTGCTGGATGTAAACAAATCCATTAGAAACCAAAGCAAGCCATAATTAGCTATTACTCTTGGTTGTAGGTTATTTTTTGTATTTTAATGGAAGTCCCGGAATAGGGAAATGGCGGAGGAGATGAGATTCGAACTCACGGTAGGGGTTTACCCCCTACAACAGTTTAGCAAACTGCCGCCTTCAGCCACTCGGCCACCCCTCCGCACGCGTTCCTAGCTGTTGGGAACGTTGGAAACCTCGCATTATGCCTGCGAGGTGGGCAGGTGTAGCAACTGTTCTACTTAATCTCAACCCATTATTTTTCAGGGCAGTTTCAAGGATGAGTTGCAACACCTGAGAGCAGCATAGGATTTCTGGC
>JBMOIY010000132.1:0-4963 GCA_049317085.1 Rickettsiales bacterium
GTGAAGCTCTACAAAGAGTCGATGCCACTCTACGCCTACGCCGGCGTCGAGGAGCAATTGCTTGGCATGACCGAACCACAAGTGCGCCTGCCCTCCGGCGGTTATCTGGTAATCCACCCGACCGAGGCGCTGATATCCATCGACGTCAACTCCGGCCGCTCGACCACCGAGCGTAACGTCGAGGAAACCGCCCTCAAAACCAACATGGAAGCCGCCTACGAAGTGGGCCGCCAACTCCGCCTGCGTGACCTTGCAGGCCTCATCGTCATCGATTTCATCGACATGGGCTACGGCAAGAACCGCAAACAGGTCGAACGCGTGATGAAAGATTCCCTGAAGGCCGACCGCGCTAAAATTCAAATTGGCCGTATCGGCACCTTTGGCCTGATGGAACTCTCCCGCCAGCGCCTGCGCCCGAGCATTTCGGAAGCCATGGGCGTCATGTGCCCGCATTGCCGCGGCACCGGCTATATTCACTCCGTAGAAACGGTGGGCATTCAAATCATCCGAGCCCTTGAGAAAGAGGCCGCGACCGGCGAATATGTCGGCCTGAAAGTGACGACACACCCCGAAGCAGCACTCTACCTGCTGAACGAGAAACGCGGGGCCTTGCAAGCTATAGAACAACGCTACAATATCAGCGTGTCTATCCTAATGGATGCCAGCATCATCACAGGCAACCACCGACTCATCAAGGTGACGACGGATGGGAAAGAAATCCTCCACGAAGCCGCCAAAGCGGGCGAGACCCGTCGCGGTACCCGTGGCGGTGCCCGCCGTGGCCGCCGTGGTGGTCGTGATGGCCAATCCGGTGGCGTCAACTTCGACAATGCCGTCGCACCGGGCAATCCCGAGGACGACGCCTACGAACCACAAGACGACGACGATGAGATCATCAGTGGCGAACCTGTTGGTGACAACGCTGAATTCACCCGCCGCGAACCGCGCGGTGACCGTGGCGACCGTCCACGCCGCGACCGTGGCGACCGCGGCGGCCGTGACCGCAACCGCAATCGCAACCGCGGCGACCGTCCGGACCGCACCCCACGCGATCCGGCCCAGATCGCCGAAGCCTCCAGCGAAGGTAGCCTGCGCCCGACTCCACCACCTGTCGAACTCGATGAGAACGGCCAGCCGAAGGAACGCGCCGACCGTAACCGTCGCCGTGGCCGCCGTGGTGGTCGCAACCGCACCCGCGGTGACCGCCCACGCCGTGAGGAAGGCAGCATCGGCAATCCCGTCACTGCAGGTAGCGACGGTAGCAACGCATCCACAGAACAATCCTCCGGTGAAAGCAACTATCAGCGTCCGCGTGTGACTTACGAGGCACCGGCCACCAGCTATTCCGCGCCACAAGTGTCAGAGCAGGTGCGCCCAGCCTTCGTGGTTCAGCTGAGCGAAAAACAGACCAACCCAGCCGCTGTCGCCTCCCCTATCATTTCGCAATCGAGCGGCAATGGTGAGGACAAGACCAAGCGCAAAGGCTGGTGGAGCCGCGTACTGGAAAGTTAAGGTCAGTAGTATTATCTTAATGTCATCCCGGGCTTGTCCCGGGATCCGGCCGCGCAACGCAGACAGGATAGAGAAGTGGCATTGAACGCTGTAACGTATCTTCCTAACCGCCGGATTCCGGGACAGGCCCGGGATGACAAGCGAATAGTGGCCACGGCAGTAAAACGCTTCACAGCCATCCTCACAGCCATCCTACTGCCGCTCAGCGCGCAAGCGGGGTTGATCCGCGATGCCGAGATCGAGAACACGCTCTACACCTATGCGCGCCCCATCTTCCAGTCCGCCGATGTCGCCCCGGAAACCGTGCGGCTGATGATCGTCTCAAGCCCTGAGATCAACGCCTATGTCGCGGGTGGACTCAATATCTTCATCAACACCGGCCTCATCCGCGAAGCGAAGAAGCCCGGCATGCTCATCGGCGTCATTGCGCACGAGACCGGGCACATCGCGGGCGCCCATCTCTCCCAACTACACGAGAAAGCCTCGCGCGCCGTCCTCGGCAGCGTGCTGGGTGCCGTCGTCGGTGCTGCCGCTGCAGTCGGCGGCGCGGGCAAGGCAGGGGCAGGCATCATCATGGGAAGCCAGAACATGGCCAACCGCGGCTTCATGACCGATATCCGCATCAACGAGCAATCCGCCGACCATGCGGCGCTGGGCTACCTCGATGACCTCGACATCTCCGCCACCGGCATGCTCGAAATGTTCGAAGTCCTCCGCCGCCGCGAATCCGGCGCGCTGGTGCAGGACAAATACCTGCTCAACCACCCGCTTTCTTCCGAGCGCATCGCCACCATGCGCAACCACATCATCGAATCTCGCATTCCCTCGGATCAGGTGCCAAGCAATTACGCCGCCATGCATGCCCGCATGATCGCCAAACTCATCGCCTTCACCGAGCCTTATGAAGTGACCATGATCCAATACCCGACAAGCGACACCTCCGTTGCCGGTCGCTACGCCCGCACCATCGCCGAATTCAAGCGCAGCAATGCGAAAGCCGCCCTCACCGGCATCAACAGCCTCATCGCCGAATACCCGAAGGACCCCTTCTTCTACGACACTAAAGGCCAGATATTGTTCGAGACCGCCCAGGTCGAAGCCGCAAGCGCCGCCTACGCCAAAGCGAACAGCCTGAAGCCCGACTCCGCACTTATAACCACCGAATACGCCAAGAGCCTCATCGCCCAGAACAAGATAGAAAAACTTCCCCTCGCCATCTCCCTGCTCGAACGCTCGAAAGAGTTGGATGACAGCTACGACATCACCTGGCGCCAGCTCGCCATCGCCTACGGCAAGCAAGGCAAACTCGGCCTCTCCTACGAAGCACTGGCCGAAGAGGCAGCCCTCAACGGTAATTACGAAACCGTCCTACAGCACGTGGCGCGCGCCCGCAGCAACACAGGCAACGACACCGCCCTCGCCCTGCAGCTCGACGACCTGCAAAGTGACGCAAAAGCGCAGCTTGAGAAAAAGAAGAAAGCCGAATCCGTATTTTAGCCTGAATTTCACTTGCCATTCATGGCCAAAAACAGACAATACCATTCCAGCCAACAGGAGCTTTTATGAAATACGCACAATTGATCATTGGTCTTCTTGCAGGCACCGCCATCGGCGGTACTGTTGTCGCCAGCACCGGCACCCCGGCAGGCGCCACGGCAGATGCCGAAACCATCAAGAAAATTGTGCGCGAAGTGATCTCCGAAGAGCCAAAACTCATCATGGAATCCGTCCAGAAATTCCAGATGTCCCAGCAGAAAAAACAAGCCGAAGGCGCAAGCGAAGCCATGAAGGATTCTGCAGTTCAGGAGAAAGTCTACAACGACCCGAACGCCGCCAGCCACGGCCCGAAAGACAGCAAACGCGTGATGGCCGAGTTCTTCGACTATAACTGCGGCGCCTGCAAATACATGTTCAAGAGCATCGACGAGCTGATCAAGAAGGACAAGACCGTCCGCGTCGTCTTCCACGAATACCCTATATTCGGGCCCGTGTCCGAGATGAACTCGAAGATCGGCCTCGCCGTCAACCGCCTATACGCCGAAAAATACTACGATTTCCACGTCAAGATGATGACGCATGAAGGCCGCGTCGATGACAAGGTCGCCTACGGTTACGCCAAAGACCTCGGCATGGATGTCGAAAAACTCCAGGCCGAAGTTGCAAAACCCGAGCTGAACGCCATCCTCGAAAATAACCGCCAACTGGGCGACACGTTGCAGATTCAGGGCACGCCAACGCTTACCATCGGCACCGAAGTCGTCCAGCATGCACTTAGCTTCACAGATCTCGAAAGCAAGTTGAACGGGAACAGTGCGCCGAAAAAAGACTAGCGCTTAGTCTGTATGCCGAAACCGTGTCGAGCGCACCCACCATTCCGGGTGATGCCGTGTCAGGTATTGCGCCGCCTTCTCCGCCTGCGATGACGTCTGGAACAATGCAAAGCAACATGCCCCGCTGCCCGTCATCCGCACCAGCGCCGGGGCAGGCTGCAGCGTTTCGAGTGCTAACAACACCTCAGCAACCTTAGAATCCACCGCAATCGCCGCCTGCTGCAGATCGTTACGCGTTCCCTTAAGTGACGCAAGCCATGCCGATCCGGCAGTTTGCTCTCCCTGCCACGGCGCCGCGCCCTCATGTAGCGTGAAAGTCTCATAAACCTGCTTGGTCAATAACGGCACCCGTGGATGCACCAACAGAACACCTAGCAACGGCAAGGGTTGCAACAGCGGCGTCAACTTCTCACCAATACCACGCGCAATAGCAGGCACGGAATCAAGGCACATCGCCACATCCGCCCCAAGCGTGCATGCAATCGCGCTAAGTTCCTGCTTGCTAATATTCAGTTCCCAGAACCGATTCAATCCACGTAGCGCCGCTGCCGCATCCGCCGAACCGCCGCCGAGGCCAGCACCCACGGGGATATTTTTGGTGAGTGTAATGGCCGCACCACGCGATTCGCTCAACCCCGAACATAGCGCCTGAGCCGCTTTCAGCACGAGGTTATCGTGCAACGCACCCGAAACATTCGCGAATTCACCTTCGACCTTTAATAACAAATCATTTGCATCCGCAATCACCAGTTCATCGCCAATCTCCGTGAATGCCACTAGCGATTCGATCTCGTGATAACCATCCCCACGCCTGCTGAGAATATGCAAAAAAAGGTTGAGTTTCGCCGCCGCTCGCAGCGTCACTCCAGCCATTACTGGACCTGGATGATGGGTGTCGTGGTGGGCGTGCCTGCGGCCGTCGCCTGCGGTTTCTTCGCCATTTCCGCTGGCATCACAAAGGCTGGCATGCCGTTGGTGATCTTGTCATGCAACTGGTCCACCATCTCTTTTTCCGGTTTGAAATTGAGTGCGCGCTCCCACTGGTAGCGCGCCTCCGTCTTGCGGCCCACACGCCAGTACGCATCGCCCAGATGGTCGTTGACCGTCGCATCGTCGGGCAT
>JBMOIY010000133.1:0-4790 GCA_049317085.1 Rickettsiales bacterium
CTAAATCCATCACAGGATTTAGCCTCGTCGAATTAAGTATAGTCCTCGTCATCCTTGGCTTGCTGGTCGGGGGCATCCTCTCCGGCCAAGCGCTGATCCGTGCGGCAGAACTGCGTAGTGTGGTTACAGAGCATCAGAAATATTTTACCGCTGTCCAAACCTACCGCGACAAATATTTTGCTCTGCCGGGCGATAACACAAATGCAACCATGCTGTGGGGCAAAGATAATGCTGCCTGTGCAGCCCATACAGGAACAGCAGCAACAGCCGGCACTTGCAACGGCGATGGCGACGGGCGTATAGAGCCCGCTGCTGCAGCCAGTAGCACGGGCGAAATTCAGCAATTCTGGAAACAACTTGCGCTCGCCGGGCTGATTGAGGGAACGTTCCCAGGCATCAGTGATTCAGGTTCAGCCGGGCACTGCAATGTGGGCAGTGCATGCCCCAGGGCACGTATTGCCAATGCAGGGTGGGCGGTCGAATGGCGAGGCAATTATGCTGGGGATTCCTACGCCTATACCGCCGATTATGGGAACTACCTAGTGATGGGTACACAAAACGCGGTGTATTTACCCAATAACTCGGTGCTTAGACCGACTGAAGCCTGGAATATTGATAAGAAAGTGGATGATGGTAAGCCAGGAACTGGCACAATGATTGCACTTGAAGGTGCTGCGTGGGGCGGAGCTGCAACCAGTAAATGCACCACTTCGACAAGTCAAAGCGATTATGCTGGGGAGTATAATTTAAGTGGCAGCGGCGTAATCTGCGCACTGATGTTTCTTAGACAATTCTAATATTTCATCGGCAATATACAGATGCAATGAAATACGGTAATTCATATGCTATGCACGCCCCATTCTACACCCACGAATTCCTCGACACACCCACCATCGCCCACGGCTTCTTTGGCCGCGCTGGAGGGGTGAGTGAGGGGCTCTATGAAGGCCTGAATTGCGGCCCCGGCAGCCATGACAACAAGGCCCATGTGGTGGAGAACCGTGCCCGCGTCGCCCATGCATTGCAAATGGAACCCGAGAAACTGTGCACCCTCTACCAGATCCATTCAGCAAATGTCATCATCGTCCATGAACCGTTCATCGGTACACCACCCCAAGCCGATGCACAGGTGACGAATATCCCCGGCATCACACTTGGCATCCTCACCGCCGACTGCGCACCGGTGCTGTTTGCGGATGCAGAAGCAGGCGTCATCGGCGCCGCCCATGCAGGCTGGAAGGGCGCACATGGCAACATTGTGGAGAACACACTCAATGCGATGGAAAAACTAGGTGCCGACCGCGCGAACATCGTCGCCGTCATTGGCCCATCGATCGCACAGATCAGCTACGAAGTCGGGCCCGAATTCATTGACCGCTTCACCCCAGCAGACCAGCAGCAATTCTTCATCAAAAGCAATCGGGAGGGTTTCCACCGCTTCGACCTGCCTTCCTATGTTGCCCAAACCGCACGCAGGGCAGGCTTGCAGCGCATCGCAATGCTTGCTATGGATACGGCAAGCAACCCCGCGCAATTCTTCAGCTACCGCCGCTCCACGCTCCATGCTGAGCCCGATTACGGCAGGCAGATCAGCGCGATTGCATTAAAAAATTAGGAGTGACGACCATGGACATCATCCCCTTCGACGACCGCGACGGCTATATCTGGCTCGACGGCAAAGTCGTGCCATGGCGCGATGCGAAAACCCACGTTCTCACCCACGGCCTGCATTATGGCTCCTGCGTGTTCGAGGGCGAGCGCGCCTATGGCAGCAAGATCTTCAAAGGCACCGAACATTCCGAGCGCCTGCACAAATCCGCTGAGCTGCTCGGTTTCGAGATTCCTTTTTCCGTGAAGGAGCTCGACGATGCAAAAGCTCATGTGCTGCAGATCAATAATATCACCGATGGCTATGTGCGCCCTGTCGCCTGGCGCGGCAGCGAAATGATGGCCATCAGCGCCCAGAAAACCACCATCCATGTGGCGATCGCAAGCTGGGCATGGCCGAGCATGTACAAGACCGACATCAAGGAAAAAGGCATTCGCCTGACTATGGCCGCCTACAAACGCCCAAGCCCAGAGATGGCACCAACGGCGAGCAAGGCAGCAGGCCTCTACATGATCTGCACCATCAGCAAACACGCCGCCGAAAAAGCCGGATTCGACGATGCGCTGATGCTCGATTACCGCGGCTACCTAGCAGAAGCGACCGGTGCGAACCTGTTCCTCGTCATGAACGGCGAACTGCATACACCCAAGCCCGATTGCTTCCTCGACGGCATCACCCGCCGCACGGTCATCGCGCTCGCCAAAGCGAACGGCATCAACGTCGTTGAGCGCCACATCAAGCCGGAAGAAATGGCCAACGTGCAGGAAGTGTTCCTCACTGGCACCGCAGCGGAAATCACCCCCGTCAGCGAAATTGCCGGACAAAAATTCATCGTGGGTGACGTGACCAAAAAACTGATGGCCGCCTACAGCGCCGAAACGCGCAAACACATCAAAGCTGCAGCGTAACTAGCGCAGTGCTTTCATCGCTGCCCGCGTATAGCCCACCGCACTGGTGAAGGCGAGCAATGCTGCAGCATAAAGCAGTGGTAACCCGAAGGATGACAGCACCGCCGCCAGGCGAGGAATCGGCGCGCTGCAGGTTTCAGTGAAGGGTGGCGCGAACGGCGCAGTGCAATACAGTGGCATTGGTATTGCCTCATACACCAGCTGCATTAACAGCAAGCTGACCGCGAACATCTGCAATGCCGTTTTGAGTTTGCCACCTTTCGATACCGGCAATTTAATCTGGCGGCTGGCAAGAAATTCCCGCAACCCTGCAATGTAAAGCTCGCGCAGCAAAATCACCATGACCGGCAGGAACAAGGGCGAAATCAGGAACGGCACGGTGCTGACCATCAGCAAATAAACCAGCATCAACGCCACCAGCAACTTATCTGCGATCGGGTCCAGCAACGTGCCGAGCAATGACACCACCTTCCACTTGCGCGCGAGATAACCATCCAGAAAATCCGTCAGCGAGGCTGCAACAAAAATCCAGAATAACGCCGCAGGCTGATACGGCACGAACAGCATAATGATAAGGCACAACGGCACCGCCGCCACACGCGCGAAGGTCAGCAGGTTCGGTATCTGCTGACGGGTAAACATCTATGCCGTGGCCGGTGTTTGAGGAGCGCGTTGATGATAGAGCGCGACAAAATCCATTGGGTCTAGCTGCAGCGGAGGGAAGCCCCCGTCACGGGTCAGGTCCGCGATCACCCGGCGGGCGAAAGGATAAAGCAATTGCGCGCCTTGGATGAAGATCGTGGACTCAAGCGCGTCATCCGGGATGCCTTGCATCTCAAGTACGCCAGCATAGACCACATCACACAGGAACACGGTTGTTTTATCCGCAATGGCTCGGGTCGCGATATGGATGGACAATTCGAACACTTTTTCATCGAGACGTTGCGCGCCCAGATTAATGCTCACATCCATCTGCGGTGCTTCGCGAAGCGAGAAAATGCTCGCTGGCGCACGCGGGTTCTCGAACGATAAATCCTTGATATATTGCGCGCGCAGGAAGATGGCGGCCTTGTCGGCAGCAGCCTGTGGAGGGGCTTCGGTCATAAATTAGGCCTTTCGTGATGCAATCCTTGTATTTGCTGGGGTTTTGTCTATATCAGTCGGGCAGCTCTGTCACTCAAGAATTTCAACCGGTGAGACGAACATGGATGGTGGATTTCCCTACGGCGACATAATCGTGATCGGCGCAATTGCAGCATTCATCCTGCTGCGTTACCGCGCCATGCTCGGCGAGCCCCGCGGCCGCGACGAAAAATCTACACCGAAAGTCATGTCCCTCAATGAGTTCGAACGCGTCATCCAATTGCCCGCCAACCGCCTGAACACCGTCGAGAAAAAAGAGGACGATTTCACCGCCAGCTACGGCTCGCTTGCTGAGACCTTTGTCGCCATGCGCGCCATCGACCGTGACTTCACCCCGGATGATTTCCTGCAAGGCGCCCGCGCCGCCTATGAAATGGTCGTGAACGCCTTCAGCAAGCGCGACCGAGACACGCTGAAAATGCTGCTGTCGGACGCGATGTACAAAAGCTTCACCCTCTCACTCGACGATGCCGAGAAAGAAAAACGCTTCACCGAAACCACGCTCGTTGCCATCAACAAAGCGACCATCAAAAATGCAAAATTAAACGGTAACCTTGCCACCATCACGGTAGATTTCGTGAGTGACCAGGTCCACCTCATCCGCGACGACGGCAACGCCATCCTCGAAGGTGACGCCAGCCAGCAGGATGTGGTCGAGGACGAATGGGTGTTTACACGTGACCTGAAGAGCACAAGCCCGAACTGGTCGATCATCGAGACCTGACCTATGCGTCGCTTCATTTGACCATTCTATTGTCAATCTTTGCCAATAGGTGGAGCCCGGCAATGCTCTGTTTGCCCTTCTCTATTACGTATGACAAAGGACGTTATCATACGTAATAGAACGGGTAGGGGTGGCATGGGTCAGGTGGTGGTCGGGGTTGGGCGAGCGGTAATACAACACATGGCTTGTCATCCTACCCATGCGACGACTTTAGTGCCAGGCGGGCCAGCCGCGCAACAGCCCCCGAACGGGGCGCGCGTTATCCTGTGGATGACGGCAATCGCTGGGCCAATCATGGCCTAGGGTCACCACCCGGTGGCCTCTGCTCAGGCGGCGATGACACTCCCGCAGCCGTCGCAATTTGCTTGACGACAAGGCCATCGGAAAGTAGGTTAGTAAGGAACCC
>JBMOIY010000134.1:0-4773 GCA_049317085.1 Rickettsiales bacterium
GCCATAGCATAACGCTACATATATGTCATGCTATTTAGTTGCTTTGGTATAAGTGAATGGGTGGTTCAGTTGGAAGTTTATAGAAGCAGAACATATGTGGCGCGGCCCCTCACCCTTCCACTTCGTGGGGCCCTCCCTCTCCCGCGAGGGGAGAGGTTCAAAGATGCTAACTGGCTTTTTTTGCGGGGTTGGCGGAGGCATTGAGCGCTTGATCGAGGTCGGCAATGATGTCTGAAATATCCTCAATACCAATCGAAAGACGCACGGCTTCGGGAAGGATGCCGACGGCTTCGCGGTGTGCGGGGGTGAGTTGGCTGTGCGTCGTGCTGGAGGGGTGGATGACGAGTGAACGCGTGTCGCCGATGTTGGCCAGCATGGAGAAAAGCTGGAGGTTATCGACGAAGGATTTCGCCGCATCGTAGCCGCCTTTGACGCCGAAGGTGAAGACGGAACCGGCACCGCGCGGCATGTATTTTTTGCTGCGATCGTAGTATTTGCTGGTGGGTAATCCGGCGTAAGACACCCATGACACTAGGGGGCTTTTCTCCAGCCATTCGGCGGCTTTCATGGCGTTGCTGACATGACGTTCCATGCGTAAGCCAAGGGTCTCAATCCCGTTCAGGGTGAGGAAGGAATGGAACGGTGATTGCGTGGGCCCGAGCGCGCGCAGGCCGATGGCATGGTTATGCACGGCGAGGGCCATGGTACCAAAATTGTCGGCGAAGTTGATGCCGTTATAGGATGGGTGTGGCTGGGCGAGTTCGGGGTATTTTTTGGCGTGTTTTTTCCAGTCAAAATTGCCGCCATCGATCACCGCACCGCCGATGGTGGTGCCGTTGCCAGTCAGGAATTTAGTGGTGGAATGCACGATGATATGCGCTCCCCATTCGATGGGACGGCAAAGATAGGGTGAGGCCATGGTGTTATCGACAACGAGCGGGATGCCCGCTTCATTGGCGATTTTGGCGAGGCCTTCGATGTCCGAGATCACGCCGCCAGGATTGGCCAGCGACTCGATAAAGATAAGTTTGGTGTCGGGTTTAATGGCGGCCTTCACTGTAGCCAGGTCATCGACATCGACGAAATCCGCGTGCCAGCCGAAGCTGCTTGGGAAGGTGTTCTGGAACTGGTCGGTGGTGCCGCCATAGAGGCGTTTACTGGCGATGAAGCGTTCGCCGGGGCGTACCAATGCTTGGAATACGAGGAGATGTGCAGCGTGGCCGGAGGAAGCGACCGTGGCGCCGGTGCCACCTTCGAGAGCAGCGAGGCGTGCTTCAAGCACGGCGTTAGTGGGGTTGGTGAGGCGGGCATAGACATTGCCGAATTTCTTCAGGGCGAATTTGTCGGCGGCGTCCTGCGCATCCTCAAACACGAAGGATGCGGTCGCGTAGATGGGCACCTGACGGCTGCCGGTGGTGGGCTCGGGTTCGTAGCCGGCGTGGATAGCAAGTGTGTCGAATTTCTGGGTCATCGTGGGTGCCTTTGGTAACTGGTTCGTTGCCGTGCGTAGCATTGCATGGGGCGCCGGTCAAACCGCAGCGCACAAAATCCTTGCATTCTCAGGCGCGCGATTCCATATGCTCGGCCCATGACCAACCTTGTGACGCACCCGGCAGGAGCCACCCACACGACCGATGTCGCCATTATCGGCGCCGGGCCGGTGGGGTTGTTCGCGGTGTTCGAGCTGGGGCTGTTGAACATTAAATGCCATCTCATCGATATTCTCAACCGCCCGGGTGGGCAGTGTGCGGAACTGTATCCGGAGAAGCCGATCTACGACATCCCTGCCCTGCCGATCGTGACCGGTCAGGGACTGACGGATGCACTGCTTGAACAAATCAAGCCGTTCAAGCCGGAGTTTCATTTCAGCCAGATGGTGGAGTCGCTAGAAAAGATTGAAGGGGACCTTGTCCCCTGCGCTTCGCTGGCCCCTGCCGCAAGCGGCTCGACGCAGCCTACGCACGGCTCGATTCCGCGCTGGCGTATTAAAACCGATTGCGGCACGACCATTGATGCTAAGGTCGTCGTCATCGCAGCGGGTGGCGGAAGCTTCACGCCCAAGAAGCCGCCGATCGCGGGGGTGGATGCGTATGAGAATCGCTCGGTGTTTTATGCGGTGCGTAAGATGGAGCAGTTCAAGGATAAACGGCTTGTCATTGTCGGTGGCGGTGATTCTGCGCTCGACTGGACGTTGAACCTGCAGCCGCTGGCGCAGCATCTGACGCTGGTGCATCGGCGCGATGAATTCCGCGCGGCACCGGCATCGGTCGCGGCGATGCGCGAGCTGGCGGCGCATGGGAAAATCGATTTGCGGTTCGGGCAGGTGAGTGCGCTTGAGGGTGCTGACGGGCAGCTTAGTGCGATTGAAGTGACGGATGCGGAGAAGAACAAAGCGCGCGTGGAGTGCGATGTGATGCTGCCGTTCTTTGGTCTGACGATGAAACTCGGGCCGGTCGCGAATTTTGGCATTAACCTGCATGAGAATCTGATTCCGGTGGATACGGAGAAGTTTGAGACCTCGACGCCGGGAATTTTTGCGATTGGTGATATCAATAGCTATCCGGGCAAGCTGAAGCTCATCCTTAGCGGTTTCCACGAAAGCGCGCTGATGGCGCAGCAGGCGTTCCGGTATATTTTCCCCGACCAGAAATTGCGGTTCCAGTATACGACGAGTTCAAGCGATTTGCAGAAGAAGCTTGGGGTGGTGTGATGGATATCGTGCATGTGCATGTGACGGATTACGAAGGCACGCGCCACGACCTCGAAGGGATTTCGGGCTGGCGGCTGATGGAAGTCATTCGCGATCATAACCTGCCGATCAAGGCGGAATGCGGCGGCGCGTGCGCCTGCGCGACATGCCATGTGTATGTGGCGGATACATGGTTCGAGAAACTCATCCCCGCGAATTCGGAAGAGACGATGATGATGGATGATGCAATGGCGGTCGAGGCGACGTCACGGCTGAGTTGCCAGATTATCTTGTCGCCGGAGCTTGAGGGCTTGGAAGTTAAGCTCGCACCGAATCCTTAAGGTTATAATCCAATACCACCCCATTACCTTCCGACCGATTGGCGAAACGTTCCCACCCTGTTGGATTATCATTATCGCTATCGTGTGCAGTTTCATCCTTATCTAATAACTTACGCACTTGATTTTCCTGTAAATTGATGCTGCGATCTTCTGCATATGTTTCTGATTGACCCTCCCGGGTTTGGCGTAATCTTTTCGTACGTTCAGCGAAAGACTCTTTAAATAGTTTTTCCCTCATCGACTTCCTTCAAGATCAGCTTATCCAGTGTCAGCTCAGCCACCGCTTTCTTCAAACGGCTGTTCTCTTTCTCTAGCTCCTTTAAACGACGGGCCTGCGATACCTGCATGCCACCATACTCCTTGCGCCACCGGTAATTGGTCTGCTCCGTTATCCCAACCTCACGGCACGCTTCACCTACCGTCTTACCCTTGCCTAGAAACACTTCAATCGTCCGTAAATGCCCAATAATCTGACCGGCTTCAAACTTCTTACGTGCCATCTAATCCTCCCTTGGTTCACGAGAATCCTAACTTATTCTCTGGACCAGTTATAGGGGAGCAGGTCACAAACACCCCCAGTAAAACTGGGGGTTTGGATGTGAACCGCTAAAAGCGGTTATAAATGAGGGTTATGGGATAAGTGTCAGTTGATCCATCTGCTTGTCCTGCTGTTCTTGATTGCGGATATAGCTGCGGATCAATTCTTCGTCACGACCAACGGTCGAAACAAAATAGCCCCGTGCCCAGAATTTGGCACCGGTAAAGTTTCGGATCTTGCGCTCAACATTCTGCGCCACCCAGATCGAACTCTTGCCTTTGATAAACCCAACGACATGCGCCACTGAGAATTTTGGCGGTATCGAAATGAGCATGTGAACATGATCGCGCATGATGTGCACCTCCTCGATGACACACTCCTTGCGTCTTGCAAGTTCGCGAAATACCAGGCCTAGCCTCGGGCGTATCTGCCCATATAAGCGCGTTCTTGCGATACTTCGGTATGAAAACAATATGGTATTTACAATCCCACGTACTGTGGTTTAAATGCTTGTACTCTTCGTTCATAGGAATCTCCCAACCGCCTCTAACGGTTCGGGCGGTTCCTATGATTCTCCTCGACGACGTACAACTGCCTTTAGTCGCCCCAGCATGGCTGGGGGTTTAGCAAGGAGAAATTAGGACTTCGTTAAGAAGGCTCACCCAGTGCAGCATCGAGCGGTTACCTCGGGCGCTTTATCAAACATATAAGCGTTGAGTAGTTTCTGCTGTTTTGGTTTGTAACTTAACGTAGCAGAACTGTTCCTGTTTGGGGTTCAGGATTGAAGCGCGGAGGTGAAGGTAAATTTTCTCCTGGGGAAGTTATTTGCGGTTCGTATACGTCGTTCACCTTATCAGATTTTGCCGAAATCTCTGGCTCAGACGGCAGGTCGTTCTTAGCTTTTGGCCCTGCCGCTGCCTTGACTGCTGGCTGATAAGGAATAGAGGGCATAACGGAAGGCTGCTCACCATTAGAAAAATCCATATCCAATGCGATGATAGCCCGACCATTATAGGCATCCGCAGATTGCATCTGCTGACTAAATCTTGCTAATGCCACAGACATAGGGCCCGCTATAGAAGGATTTCCGATGCTATCGCTCCATTGTGTACGAATTGGCTCATCCCCTTTGTTGGGGTCCCCTGGCCTTCGTTTGCTTACCTCTTCCACTTTTCGCTTGTTCTGATCGTCAGGCCCATCCGTTT
>JBMOIY010000135.1:0-4676 GCA_049317085.1 Rickettsiales bacterium
TTGCCATAGCATAACGCTACATATATGTCATGCTATTTAGTTGCTTTGGTATAATCAAAAGCTAAGCAGACAGTCTTTCTTCCGTCTGAGCACGCTCGATTTGCATCGGCACATCCACTTCTTCACCACCAACGAGGCGGTAATTGCTCGCATCAGCGAACAAGGCGCGCAGCAGTTTATTGTTGATGCCATGGCCCGGACGGCTCGTCACCACCTCACCTTGCAGCATCGCGCCTGCGAGGAAATAATCGCCGATGCAATCGAGCGCCTTGTGGCGCACGAACTCATCCGCATAGCGCAAGCCACCTTCATTCATAATATCGTCTTCACCCACCACGATGGCGTTATGCAGGGAACCGCCGAGCGCGAGGCCCATGCTACGCATTTTCTCGACATCCCGCGCAAAACCAAACGTGCGCGCGCGTGCAAGCGATTGCTTGAATGTCGTCTCCGCAAAATCATAGCGCGCTTTTTGGCTACCGATGAGTGCATGGTTGAAGGCGATCTCGACTTCGAGTACGAACTCACCCGAAGGTTTGATGACCGCGACCGAGTTGCCCTCTTCCACGCGGATTTCTTTCAGCACTTCGATGGTGCGGCGCAGCGCACGTTGCTGCACACGACCCGCGCATTCGAGCAGGAACGTGAACGGCTCACTTGATCCGTCCATGATCGGCACTTCCGGGCCATCCATTTCGATGCGTGCATTATCGATCCCCGCACCCCAAATAGCTGCCATCAAATGCTCGATGGTGGAGACCGTCACGCCATGTTTATTGGCAATCGTGGTGCCGAGCGTGGTCTCCGTGACCGCATCAAACGTTGCAGCTACTGCATTAGCATTCCCCTCGATATCCTTGCGAACGAATACGATTCCGGTATTGGGCGCCGCTGGACGAATGAACATATTGACCATATCGCCGCTATGCAGCGACACCCCAACGCAGCTCACTTCCGCCGCGACGGTATGTTGGCAATCCAGTTCATTCTGTAAATCTTGCATGGTGTGCGCCTTATGTTTTTGTTCTTCGACAGGTTGACATTAGCCACAACCTTGCACCGCACACAATTCACGCTTTGTAACCGATTGTTACATAATGTAGTAAATTGATTTATATAGTTAAATGTCCAACTACCTCTTGCTGTAAATGGGGTGGCAAAACAGGTGAGATGCTAGGAGTTCACCGCACGCAGGAGCGGAGCGTAGCAGCGATACGTGAGCATCCGAGTACGGAGATGACGACGCAGATCGCCTGTTTTCATACCCCAAGCCAGTTAGCTAACTAGTTAGCCTGGCGCCGTAAGAAGGCCGGGATATCGTAGAACTCGTCTTCATCCGCCGCATGCGGCGCGCTCTCGCGCACCTCAGGCTTGCGCTCAGGTGCCGCAGCACTCGCCGCCATCCGTGGATTCATCGCTTGCGCAGGGGTGCCCGCGAAGTTCTTGCCCACATTGGCAAGACGGTTAAACAGACTCTTGCCACTTTTCGCCGGTTCATCTTCGGATTCTTCGAACTCCGGCGATTGCGATGAGAACAGCGTGCGCTGCTGCGGTACTTCCGCACGTGGGCTGATGAATAAGGGGCCCACTTCATCCGTCGCAGTCGACTGGCGCGCAGCACTTGCCGCCACCCTCATCGCCTGCTCCATCTGCGCGGATTGCGCCGCGACTGGTGCTTGTGCCACGAAGCGTTGCTCTTGTTCCTCCTCATCGATCACGCGAATCATCGGTGCCGCAGTTGCCTGTGCAATCGGCGTACGCGCCGATGCCTGGCGTACCGCTTCCGCGACCGTCGTATTGCCCGACTGGCGAACAATCTCCGCCGCCGTGCGTTCACGGGCTGCGGCGGGCGCACCGATCATGGTTTCCTTGCGCAGCGAACCTGAACCCATCGGTGCACCGCCAAATGGTCTACGCGCCGACTGTGCTGCGACCGACGTCACATCCTGCACCGGCGCCTGAATTTTCAATTGGTCGGCATCGATACCCGTCGCAACCACCGACACGCGCATCTTGCCTTCCATCGAATCGCTGAAGGTCGACCCGAAGATAATGTTCGCTTCTGCGTCCACTTCATCGCGGATGCGGTTCATCGCCTCATCCACTTCGAACAGCGAGAGATCCATGCCTCCCGTGATGTTGACGAGAACAGCGCGCGCGCCTTTGAGCGACACATCGTCGAGCAACGGATTGCTGATGGCCGCTTCTGCAGCCTGCAACGCACGCTGGTCGCCGGTCGCTTCACCAGTACCCATCATCGCCTTACCCATCTCCCCCATCACTGCGCGTATATCGGCAAAGTCGAGGTTCACAAGACCTGGCTTGACGATGAGGTCCGTCACCCCGCGCACGCCCGAGTGCAATACTTCATCTGCCAAGCGGAACGCTTCCGCCCAACCGGTCTTCTCGTTGGCGATGCGGAACAGATTCTGGTTCGGCACCACGATCAGCGTATCGACATATTGCTGCAATTCACGAATGCCCGCTTCCGCAAGGCGCATGCGATGCGGTCCTTCAAACGAGAATGGCTTGGTAACAACACCGACCGTAAGAATCCCTTGTTCCTTCGCAATGCGCGCAATGATCGGCGCTGCACCCGTACCCGTACCACCACCCATCCCGGCGGTGATGAATAGCATGTTGCTGCCATGGATGGCGTCAGCGATCTCATCGCCCGCTTCTTCCGCTGCAGCGGTACCGACCAGCGGCTTCGCACCGGCACCCAGGCCGCGCGTGACCGTCAACCCAAGTTGAATAACGCGATCCGTCTGTGCCGACTCGAGCGCCTGCGCATCCGTGTTCGCAATCACGAAATCCACACCCTCAAGGCGCGACGTGATCATGTTGTTGACCGCGTTACCGCCCGCGCCACCCACGCCGATGACCGTAATCTTCGGGCGCAGCGTGTCGATATGAGATGGAAGATGCAGGTTGATGGTCATAATTCCTCCAAAACCGCTTGGGATGAAGCGGGTGCATTGCGTGTGTAAAGAGTAGCACTTGCCGGAGTCTATGTTGCGGTGTCCCGCTGTTTTTTGCCACTATATGTAGCGGTTCCTTGTATGTAAAGTAATTGTTCAGCCTATGAACAAGAAATGTTTAGAGTATCGACAAGACCAGTAAAGTATAAGAAACCTGTGCCGTAAGACGATCATTTTGCGTAATCAAAAATTCTCCTTGAACCAATGCAATACACGCTCCGGGAACCACCCTTTGCGCTGATTTGCTGCATTCAAAATCTCTTCTTCCCACGGCCGGTGGCGCACATAATGCAACATGCCGATGACGGTTGCGAACGCAGGGCCTGAGACCGCTTCCGCCAGCCCGGCGATCGCCGCAGGCTTGCCTTTGCGCACCTGTTTGCCCAGCATCCGCTCAGCGAGGTCACTCACCGCAATCATCTGGCTTGCCCCACCGGTGATAACACAGCGGCGGCCCGCGATTTTATCGACACCGCTCGCCTCTAATTTGCCACGAATCAACTCAAAAATTTCTTCCATCCGCGGACGAATCACACCCACCAGCATCGCGCGCGGCATAGTGGTCGGCTCGTCCTCATCCTCGCGCTCACCCAGCTGCGGCACATCGATCATCACCTCGGCATCCTTCACCGAATTTACCGCGCTGCCATGCAAGGTTTTCAGGCGTTCCGCGTGATGCAGTGAGGTGGATAACCCTTGTGCAATATCGCTCGTTACATGGTTGCCGCCGATGGGAATGCAATCCGAATACACGTTGCGCCCGCCGACGAACACCGAGAAACTCGTCGTCCCGCCGCCCATATCGATGAGCATAACGCCCAGATCCATCTCATCTTTTTCGAGCGCCGAAAGCGCACTCGCATGGCAGGCCAGCACATGGTCGGAGATATTCAGATGCGCGCGGCCAATACACTGCGCGACATTCTTGAGATATTGCTCGCGCGCCGTGATGATCTGTAAATCCGCACCCAGTTTCTTGCCGATCATACCACGCGGGTCACGCAACCCGCGCGAATTATCGAGCGAATAATGCGACGGGAAGCAATGCAGAATGGCAGTATCCGCAGCGTTCAAACTTGCGCAACCTTCATAAATCACATCGGCGATATCCTGGTCGCTAACCCCATCCGCCAGCACATCCAGCTCGACCGATACATGCCGCGATTTCAGATTCGTCCCATTCGCGCTGACGATAACATTCTCAATCGTCACCCCCGCCATCTGCTCTGCCGCATGCACCGCCGCGGTAATGGAAGTGCCCGCTTCGACAATATCCGTAATCACGCCGGACTTGATGCCCTTCGCCAGTTGGTGGCCTACGCCCGTCACCGCGAACGTGCCATCCTCCGCCGTCGTCGCGATGAGGCAGACGACTTTCGTCGTGCCGATATCGAGAACGGCAGTAACGCCGTGGCGGCTCGGGGCAGGGTTACGCATGTGTATTCAACTCCAACTTAGGTATCGCGTGCGGTGGTCAGTGTAATCGGATTTTGCTGTTGCTCAAGCGGCATGATGAAAACGCGGTCCTCGACCCGCATATCGACAGAGCGGATGGCCTTGCTGAGCAACGCTTCCTTCTCCACCAGCGTTGCAAAGCGCTTCCACGCCTCCGCCGGTTTTTCCTCGGGCAGCATCACCACCACGTCGCGCGCGAGCTGCACGTTCCATCGCCGCTGGCCGATGCGCACGGCGGCG
>JBMOIY010000136.1:0-4452 GCA_049317085.1 Rickettsiales bacterium
GAGCGGGCCACCGGCGCTTGCGACCAATGCTTTCATGCCGTGATGGCGGATGGCGTCGGTGATCTCCAACGTGCCCCGCTCGACCCCGCCGGATTCGAGGCGCGGGAGCACTTGCAGGATGACGGGTCGTGCATTCATGGCACGAGCAATAATGCATCGCACACAAGGCGCAACGGTTTATTCGTAATTCACAGGGGGATGACGGGGGTTAGATCAGCTAAATTAGGTGTTCTTTTCATTTTCGTTATCCAGCGACTTGACCGCAGGCGCTTAAGCGTTAAGACGCATAAGGTAGATGTGGCCTGAAACCCTATGCTTTCGCTTACGATGCCGAGCCTTTGACGGAGAAATTGATGAAGCCTGAATTTTTAACTACCGCGCGCGGCTATCAGGTAGCTTACCATATCATCCCGGGCGAGGGGGTGGGGGTGATGTTCTGCCCGGGCTATCGCTCGGATATGGGGTCGACCAAGGCGACGGCACTGGCGGAATGGTGTACGAAGAACAAGGTGCCGCTGGTGCGGTTCGACTATCATTGCCATGGAAAGTCCGACGGGGATTTCAAGGAATTCACGATTGGCGACGCGATGGCGGATGCGCTGGATATCATCGACCATTCTGGGATTTCAGAACTCATTATCATCGGCTCCAGCATGGGGGCTTGGGTGGCGCTGAATGCGGCGCTGGAGCGCAAGGGAGTGATTCGCGGTTTCATTGGGGTCGCGAGTGCACCGGATTTCACCGAGCGATTGATGTATCCGCGGATGACGCCGGAGCAGCGCCGGGAGATGGATGAGCATGGCCTTGTGTGGGCGCATAGCGAGATGACGGATTCGGATTACCCGGTGACGAAGCATTTCCTCGACGAGGCGCGAGGGCATTTGTTGTTGGATGATATTATCGGCCTTGAGATTCCGATGCATCTGCTGCATGGGCAGGCGGATATTGATGTGCCATGGGAGACATCCATCATCCTTGCCAATCAATTGATGGGGGACGAGGTGACGGTGACGCTCATCAAGGATGGCGACCACCGGCTGAACCGTCCTGCCGATTTGCAACAGATGATGGATGCGTTGGCGCGGATGCTGCGGAGTATTTGACAAGGCTTTGCCTGAGGGACTAGTAAAGCGCATCCCCATCCTACGAGGCATGTATGAAACCGACCGTAAAACCGATTAACCCCTGCTTTTCCTCGGGCCCATGCGCCAAACGGCCGGGTTGGTCGCTGAGTGCGCTGGAGGGCGCGGCGCTGGGCCGCAGTCACCGGGCGAAGATCGGCAAGACGAAATTGAAGGAAGTCATCGACCGTAGCCGCGCAGTGCTCGGGATTCCTTCGGATTATGTGCTGGGGATTGTTCCGGCGTCGGACACGGGGGCTATCGAGATGGCGATGTGGAGCCTGCTGGGTGCGCGCGGTGCGGATGTGTTGGTGTGGGAGAGCTTCGGCAAGGGCTGGGCGACGGATTGCAAGAAGCAGCTGAAACTTACGGATTTGAATATCATCGAAGCGCCGTACGGTGAAATCACCGACCTGTCGAAGCTCGACTGGAAGCGCGATGTGGTGTTCACTTGGAACGGCACGACGAGCGGCGTACGCGTGCCGAATGCGGACTGGATTCCGGCCGACCGCCAGGGGCTTGCGATTTGTGATGCGACGAGCGCCACCTTTGCGATGGATATTGATTTTACGAAACTCGATGTCATCACCTGGAGCTGGCAGAAGGCGTTGGGTGGCGAGGGTGCGCATGGCATGCTGGCCTTGTCGCCGCGCGCGGTGGAACGTCTGCAGACTTATACACCGAGCTGGCCGCTGCCGAAGATTTTCCAGATGACGAAGGATGGCAAACTCATCGACGGGATTTTCGTTGGTGAGACCATTAATACGCCCTCGATGCTGGCGGTGGAAGATGCCATTGATGGGTTGAAATGGGCACAACAAGTGGGCGGCCTCAAGGCGCTTATCGAACGTTCAGAGAAAAATCTCAAGTCATTGGAAGAGTGGGTTAATAAATCAGATTGGATTGCGTTTCTTTGTGGGGATAAGTCCGTTCGTTCCTGCACCTCGGTGACGTTCAAAATTACGGATGGCTGGTATCAGGGCCTCAACACGGAGGCGCAGGCGAAGGCGTTGAAGGATTTCACGGCGCTGCTCGAGAAAGAGAATGTGGCGCTCGATATCGGGGCGTATCGCGATGCGCCAGCGGGTCTGCGCATCTGGGCCGGGGCGACCGTAGAAAATGCCGATATTAATGCATTGCTGCCATGGCTCGACTCGGCGTGGGCGGAAATTAAACAAGCGCAGGCGAAAGCGGCGTAAATTATTATTATCATCTCGCGTCGCATGGCGGTGCCAACAGGAGTAGACTATGCCTAAAGTACTTATTTCCGACAAACTCAGCCCGCAAGCGGTGGAGATATTCAAGCAGCGCGGTATCGAGGTTGACCTCAAGACTGGCCTCACTGAAGAGCAGTTGCTTGAGATCATCGGGGAATATGACGGGTTGGCGATTCGTTCGGCCACCAAGGTGACGCCGAAATTGCTGGCGGCGGCGAAGAAGCTGAAGGTGGTCGGGCGTGCGGGTATCGGGGTTGATAACGTGGATGTGAAGGCGGCGACGGCGCAGGGCGTGATTGTGATGAACACGCCGTTCGGGAATTCTGTGACGACGGCAGAGCATGCGATCTCGATGATGATGGCGCTGGCGCGCGATATTCCGGCGGCGAGTGCGAGCACGCATGCGGGCAAGTGGGAGAAGAATCGCTTCATGGGTGTGGAGCTTGCGGGCAAGACGCTCGGGCTCATCGGCTGTGGGAATATTGGTTCCATCGTGGCGGACCGGGCGCAGGGCCTCAAAATGAAAGTGATTTCATATGACCCGTTCCTTTCTGCGGAACGCGCATCTGCGCTGAATGTTGAGAAGGTAGAGTTGGACGAGCTGTTGAAGCGCGCGGATTTCATTTCGTTGCATACGCCGATGACGGATGCGACGCGCAACCTGCTCGGCAAAGAGAATCTGGCGAAATGCAAAAAAGGTGTGCGGATCATTAACTGCGCGCGGGGCGGGCTTATTGTTGAGGCTGACCTGAAGATGGCGATTGAATCCGGCCATGTGGCGGGGGCCGCGCTCGATGTGTTCGAGGAAGAACCAGCGAAGACCAACCCGCTGTTCGGGATGGAGCAGGTAATCGCGACGCCGCACCTTGGCGCGTCGACCAATGAGGCGCAAGAGAATGTGGCGATTCAGGTGGCGGAGCAGATGGCGGAATATTTGACTGTCGGCACCGTGACCAATGCGCTGAACATGCCGAGCGTGTCGGCGGAGGATGCGGCGCGGTTGAAGCCGTATCTCGACCTTGCGACGCGGCTGGGTGCATTTGCCGGGCAGATGACGCGGGGGGGGCTCACGAAGGTGACCATCGAGTATGAAGGCAAGGTTACGGAGCTCAACACCAAGCCGCTGACGGCGGCAGCGATCAATGGGTTGCTGAGCCCGCTAATGGAAGGCGTGAACATGGTGAATGCGCCGGTGGTGGCGAAGGACCGCAATATCGATGTCAGCGAAGTGCGGCATGAGCGCACGGCGAACTATAAGACGCTTATGCGGGTGACGGTGGTGTTTGATGGCGGCACGTTCGCGATCTCGGGCACGCTGTTCGGTGACAAACCACGGGTGACGGCTTTGGGCGATGTGATGCTTGAGGCGGCGCTGGGCAACCGGATGCTGTTCGTATCGAACGAGGACAAGCCGGGCCTGATCGGCGGTGTGGGGCAGTTGCTGGGTGAGGGCAAGGTGAATATTGCCAGCTTCCATCTGGGCCGTAACAAGGAAGCCACGCATGCGGTGGCGTTGATCGAGGTGGATGATGTGATTGACGGTAAGTTGCTGGAAAAGATCGCTCAATTGCCGAATGTGAAAGAAGCGCGGGTGCTTGCCTTCTAGCATAGCTGTTACTATCAGATAAGATTTTATGTTGCGATTAAGCAACTGTAGTGGCAAATTTGTTGCATAATTGCCCTATCTGGCTAAAATTCGTTTTGGCTGGATGGGTTAAGCCTGTAATTTCATTCTCAAGGCGGAGCAAATCCAAGGCTGGGGTGGGTGAAACACTCAATTCGAATTAAATTTTCTCCATTAATCAATCATTAACCCTTGTGTGGTAGGTTAAGCCATCAGGGAAACGGGGAACACCATGTTAATTCGAGTCAATAAAAAAATAAGCGCAAGTAAATCTGTGAAATATGCAGCTCTCTCGACTGGTACCATCGACCATGTGTGGTACGATGAAGACAGTGCTTCGGCACGCACCGGTAAGCGTACTAACCGCATCCGAATGACGCGGGATATGTCGGTGAAATCCACCACGATGGATACGTACGACGCGTAAGCGTTTTTTCTTCACTTTATTGCATGGTGGGCTGGCGGTTTGCGCCACTATTCCATGTTCTGG
>JBMOIY010000137.1:0-4340 GCA_049317085.1 Rickettsiales bacterium
ACCTCCTATACTCGTTACAGTATAGGTGTTGCGTTTCAAACTTGAGTCAGCCAAATCAAATCCATTATCGGTGTTAAACCAGCAGGCAGCACAACCCCACAACCCCGCGCACCCATCGATGACCCGCAGGCGCTGCCGCTGACCAATACCTCCACCAAAAACCTCGCCCCCGTCAGCGCGTTGCCCAAACGCCCGCTACCGACCGAGCCATTAAGCCCGAAGATCGAATACACCCTCCAGCAACCCAAACAGACCGTTTTCCACGTCCTGGCCATCGCCTCCTCCACCGGCGGGCCGGATGCGTTGCTGAAAGTCTTCGCTGGTCTCAAGGGCAAACTCAAACATCTCCCCATATTCATTACCCAGCACATGCCGCCCATTTTCACGGCGGCCCTGGCTGAGCATATCAGTCTCCATGGTGAGCGCCCCTGCAAGGAAGGTGTTGACGGTGAAGCGGTCGAACATGGCATGACCTATGTTGCCCCTGGCGGCTTCCACATGCTTGTGCGCAAAGAGGGCGATAAAATGACTCTAAAACTCACGCAGGACCCGCCTGTCAATTCCTGCCGCCCCTCGGCAGACCCCATGTTCGACTCCATCAGCAAAGCCTATGGGCGTAACGTTTTAGGCCTCGTCCTCACCGGCATCGGGGCAGATGGCGCAGCCGGCATCCGCACCATCGTCGAGAATGGCGGCAGTGTTTTTGCTCAGGATAAAGAAACCAGCGTCGTCTACGGCATGCCCCGCTCCGCCGCCGAGACTGGCATGCTCGAATCCATCCAACCCTTGGAACAAATCCCCAACTACCTAATCCGCCGCTGTGGTGGCTAACTAGCATCACTGCACCCGGTGCCAGATGCGCTGCCGACAGTGCGATTGCCGGTGCTGTATTACGTGCCTCGGGCTCAATGAGCACCGTCGCATCCGCGATATCCATCACCCGCAATTCTTCCATCACGAGAAAGCGGTGGTCATGATTACAAACGATTAAAGGCGCGCTGAAACGGCTACGGTCCGCCACCCGATCCAACGTCGCTGAACAGGCTTCGGCCGCTTGCATCAGTCACCACGAACGATTTATGCCGCGCAGTGGTCGAAAGCGGCCACAACCGCTCGCCCATCCCTCCGGCCAGCACTACAAGGTGTTATGGTCATGCATTCCCCCTGAGAGAGAAATTAGTTTTGTTGCGCGCCTGCACGCTTGTCGAACTTCGTCGCGAAATGGATATGGTGACTCACCTTCATGATCTCAACCGCCATATCTGCCGCCTGTTCGAGGTTTTTCGCCACCAGCAAAATATGGGTCTCAGTATCCGCCGGGGATTGATGCGCATGCAAATGAAGCAGGATCGCCCGATACGATTGTTGTACCGTTGCCCCATGCGCCAGCAACCGCTCCGTTGCCTCGGGCTTATATTCGATCACCTGCCCAAGCGCGAGGGGCATCATCGCTGCCACCGCATCGATCGCCGTTGATAATTCCGTGCGGATGGCACCGTCGATCGGGTGTGCGATCCGGCTCAACCGCTTCGTACAATTCTTTATCTTATCTGCTGCCCGCTCCAGCGTTCCCGAAATTTTCACCGCCGCCAAGGTAAAGCGCAAATCCTCACCCATTACCGTAAACTTATTGATGATAGCCGCAACAGCACTATCCACCTTCATCTCGGCTTCGTTCACCGTCTTGTCGATTTCCTTGGCCCGAACGAACGATTCCGGGTCCGCCACTTTAAGCGCGGGCTTAAGCAACGCAATCAACTGTTGCGTCCCGTCCCCCATCGCCGTCAGCATTTCGTAAAGCTGGCGCAACGAGTCGTCGAGTCCCTTGAATGCATGGTTATCAAAGCGGATCATACGGCGTGCCTTGCAATTTTCGTAAGCGATCACTTTAACCTAACCCGCCTGAAAGTATAGTCAATTACATAGCCCCCCAGTGATTCGCACGTTGCATTCTACGTGAGTGTGTCTATGACGGACACATGACCTCGCACCGCATCCTCTTCATCGCCCCCACCCGCATCGGCGACGCGGTACTGGCAACGAGCATCCTGCGCCATCTTCTCGCAAACGCGCCCACCGCCAAAATTACCATCGTCACCAGCCCCCTTGCCGCCCCACTTTACGAGGGTTACCCACTACTTGAGCGCATCATCCCCATCACCAAACGCACCTACAACCGCCATTGGCTTGAAGTCTGGCGTGAAGCTATCGGCACGAAATGGGCTGCCGTATGGGACATGCGCGGTTCTGTCCTCAGCTTCCTGCTGCGCATCGGCAAACGTCATGTCTACACCAAGCAGAAACCTGGCATGCCGAAAGTGAAACAATACGAAAAAGCATTCGGTATCGCACCGCTTCCACCCCCCATCTTATGGCCCAGCGCGGCAGATATCGCCCAGGCCGAAGCCCTGATGCCCGCCCCCGCGAAATACCTAATTTTTGCGCCGATGGCCAATTGGTTACCGAAGGAATGGCCACTCGAACACTTCATCGCCCTCGCCAAAATACTGCTGGAAGGCGACTATGCCGGGTACCGCCCCATCATCATCTGCGCAGCCAATGAGCGCCCGCGTGCTCTGCCGATGGTGGAAGCATTGTCCCACTACCGCCCGCTCGACCTGACCGAAGGCACCACCCCCCTGCTGACGCTTTACGCCATCATGCAACGCGTAAACGGGTTCGTTGGCAATGATTCCGGGCTGATGCATATGGCCTGTGCTGCAGGCACCCCCACCATCGGCCTGTTCGGGCCCACACCCAATATCGGCGATAACGCGCCGCATGTGCGCTTCCTCTATGCTCCGAACAGCGACCTCGCACAATTAATGCCCAATACCGTTGCGCAAATGTTCACAAAGCAATTGTCCACAGCAAATTCCGATGCACATGTCGCTTAGCCGTTGCCATTTAGCAGGAAAACGCTAAAATCAATCTGAAGAACTCTAATTTATAGAGCACTAAAAAATACCATCGCACACGAGTCAAAGGCTATTTATGCGTTCGAATGAGATCGAGGCCATCATCACCACCATCCAGTCGGAAGTGCAAAAATTCGCCCGCACTAACGAAGGCATCGCCACCCAAACGAATTTGCTAGCCCTGAACGCCACCATCGAAGCCGCCCGCGCCGGAGATGCAGGCCGCGGTTTCGCCGTCGTCGCCAGCGAAGTGAAGAATCTTGCCCAGCAAGCAGCCACCTCATCAAAAGAACTCCGCACTGTCTTCCTCACCAAGCTGAAGAAGCAGACCGCCGAACTCTCTGAAGAATTCCAGAACGCCGAGCATGCCCGCTTCTACGACATGGCCCAAACATTGGTGCAGCTCATCGTCCGTAACCTCTACGAACGCACCGCCGATTGCCGCTGGTGGGCGACCGACAGCGCCTTCTACCAGTGCCTCGAGAACCTGAACCCCGACAACAGCAAATTCGCTACCGAGCGCCTCGGTATCATCAACCGCTTCTATTCAGTCTATGCCGACCTCGTGCTCACGGATAAAACCGGCATCATCATTGCGTCTTCCCAGCCAACCAGCTACCCGAACGTCATCGGCGCGAACGTTGCCAACACCCGCTGGTTCAAGGACACTATGGCTCACAGCAGCGGCGATGAATACGCCGTCGATGAAATCTACAACTGCCCGCTCCACAACAACAAGTTGATGGCGGTCTATGCGGCCAGCGTCCGCCGTGGTGGTGATCTGCGTGGCGAGACGTTGGGCGTCCTCGGCGTCTATTTCGATTGGGAGAACCAGTCCCGCGGCATCGTCTGCGACGAGCCAACCCTCTCGGTTGATGAATGGAATAAAGCAACCGTCATGCTGCTCGATGCTGACCTGCGCATCATCGCCGCCTCGAACGGCCAGAATTTATTGCAAGCCTACCCCCTCAAGACCGACGGCAAAGCCAAAGGCGCCTATATCGACGCCTGCGGCGACGTCATCGCCTTCGCCCGCACCATCGGTTATCAGGAATTCAGCGGCCTGGGGTGGTATGCTGTGGTGGTGATTACGGAGTAAGCAACCAATCTAAAACACCCTTTCCCCATTTGTTTTTACCCTCTCCCCTCGCGGGAAAGGGAGGGCTCCGCACAATATATGTTCTGCTTCCATCAGCTTCCAAATGAACCGCCCCCTCACCCAACCCTCTCCGACAAGAGGAGACGCCTTTATTAAGGCGACCCCATGCAAACACTAAGAAATGTAGCCCATTGCCATGCACTGCGTAGCGCGTAAGCGCGAGCCAGAGCGAAGCGAAACGAGGGGGAGCGGAGCGATGGGGGGCTCGCCCCCATCGCGGCGAAGCCGCCAGCCAAAACTAAAAAAAACCCCCGCCAATCACT
>JBMOIY010000138.1:0-4218 GCA_049317085.1 Rickettsiales bacterium
TACAAATAACCGAGCTTACAAGCGACATACCGATGACCCCTGCCTTCACACAACGGCCAAGATTTACATCAAACGCGCAACGCCACATACCCGCAAATGATAAATAAACCAAAAAAAAGAGGGTTGAAGCCGCCAATCGCAAGTCAACAGCATTTGATTAACTTTTTATTAATAGTTTTATGTCAGACTAGTTTAGACACGAGTAAAAGGAAAATAGCATGTTTCATAAGTCGTATCGTATAGCCATCAGCATCATAACCCTCACAATCGCACCCCTCGTTCAAGCACAAACAACTACCAACAGCAGCTTCACACGGGTTGCAACCAAAGAGCAGTCATCTGGAAAAAAAACGGCCTCACGGAAACCGCGACAACAGGTGATTGTTATCAAGCTACCGCAGACAGGTAGCACCAAGAACCTGGTCGATGGGTATACCCTGAACTCAATAGGCGCGATCAAGAACGCTCAAGGCAAGACATTAGCTATCTTAAACGATAGCGGTATTTTCACCAACCCAAGGGGCGAGGCCTATTCAAAATCGATGCAGCTCAAGCTGCTGGGGCTGATGGGTACCGGTCTTGACTTCAACAGCACTGTTGCTGATAGGACAGGACCTGCGCCGACCACAGTAGCCCCGAGGAGCACTGAAGAAGTGCTCCACCCAGCGACAATCGCCCGCGCGCCTTCGGCGGCTACGCCCATCGCGAATCCTTCGATGACGACATCCGCTTGGCAGAAGTCGCCGAGCATTGCATTGCCCGGCACCGGCATCACGGCGAACAACCACTATCAGGACGCAAAAGAATCGCTGCTGCCGACCTCGGTACCATCCACCAAGTCAAGTGGTTCAACCTTGACCACACCGGCCATAACCAATCGCACGGCAGTCTCAACACCAACCGAAGAGTACAAAGCCATTTTTGGTGATTATTTGTGCAATTCAGTGCAAACCGTCGTCGAAGACATGACATTAGAAAATGACTCGCAACTAGACGGCATTCCCGCATTCCGATGGGCTACAGGACCGAACCCCGCTGCCATCATGATGGGCGCTAACCCGCGTGGCGCCAACATGCAAGCCTGGTGGCGTGAAATGCCAAACGTCCTAACCGAATACAAAGATGATGACCTATGGACCGCCTATGTTCAGTGGTTTCTCATTTTCGAGGGCGTTGGTAACAGAGCCAATAACGTACGTGTCGAGATACGCAACGCTCATACCTATTATCTAAGCCGCGCGACCAATACTTGGCATCTAGTGGGGGAAAGTGTTGGGTCGCACTGGTTCCAAGCGACAAAATCCAATTTGCTTTGGGCGAACGACAATGTCGACCAGCGTATTGCACCGGATGGATCAGTAGCAATCAAAATACCAGAAAATTCGCCGAATGTTTATCATGGCATTTGGGAGCCTGGCAAAATAGATATTTCGTCGATCGTTGGTGATATGAGTGCACTTTTTACGACCGTTGAGGCACGGATCGTTGTCGATGACCCCACACAGCCCGATGATCGCAATCTTGCCAATCTGCTGCTTCACGTCGGCGGCGACTATTATCCCGATATGAATGCCAATGCGGGAAACGCATTTCCTCCAGCAGCAGGAGTATCCCGGGCAAAGCGTATCACCAATCAATGGCAGGCGTTTAACTTTGCCACCATCGATGCCGCACGTCAGGACTACCAAGGGGGCAGCGCAGCCATACCTACAAATCAGTTCCGCAGTAATCCACCGCCGCTCGCGTTAACCTGCCGTTAACATAACAAAGAATGCAGCAAACGATGAGCCACGACATCGCCACTATTTAGATGGTTGGCTCCTTCGCCTCAAACGCATCACCTTAACTTAGCAGCCCTCCAAGTTGATCAGCATGACAGGCACCGATAATCAACCCCAGATTAACAAAAGCCAAATCATTAGCTTAGAGATGGGGCTTTACGAAAATATCTATCGGATAAAATAGCCGACTAAAGTAGGAAGCAACGCTCCTAGCTAACCTTCAACACCTGATCAAAGTTCAACTCTACCGGTGTCGCACGGCCGAAGATGCTCACCGAGACCTTCAGCTTGCTACGGCCATCATCCACATCTTCCACAACCCCAACGAAGCTCTCGAACGGACCATCGATAATTTTGACGTTCTCGCCGATATCGTAATGGATCGTGTGGCGTGGGCTCGCAACGCCAGCATCCACCGCCGAGAAAATGCTCATCGCTTCTTTTTCGGTGATCGGCTGTGGGCGAATCCCTTTACCGCCGAGGAACCCGGTCACCTTCGGCGTCGTCTTCACGATCTGCCAGGTAGCATCCGTCATATCCATTTTCGCGAGCACGTAGCCCGGGAAGAATTTACGCTCCGTCGCCGTTTTCTTGCCGCGGCGCACTTCCACCACGTTCTCGGTAGGAACAACAACTTGTTCGAATGCCTCGCTCAGGCCCTTCTGCGCCGCCGTCTCGAGAATGGCCTGCGCCACTTTCTTCTCGAAGCCCGAATGCGCATGGATGATGTACCAGCGTTTTGCTTTCGCCGCAGGGTTCGTTTCAGCCGCGAGGGCTTCTGGGCTCATGGTGCTGTTGTTAGCGGCTTGTTCGGTGGTCATTGCTTGCTCCTAGTATTTTTTTAATGCGTCAATCTCATAAACGTTCTTAGTGGCCCATGCCCAGGATCCAGCGGATACCGACCGCAAAGAATCCATCCACCGCCATGAAGAAGATCGCGGCGACCAGCGCCAACACCAGCACCATTACGGTCGAGACGATGGTCTCCTTACGCGTCGGCCAGGCCACCTTGCCCACTTCCGAACGCACTTCGCGGATAAATTTCGCCGGATTCATTGCCATAAATTTACCTTTTCCCCGATTTCCAGATACAAAAATGCACACCATTTAGGGGGGTGTGCGGGCCTGCTTATAACCATGTTTTGCGGTCTTGGCAACCAAGAAACGAGGCGCCGGGAAGTCAACTAGCTAAAAAGTGGCCAGGGCAGCACCAAATGCTGCCTCGGCCAAGCTTTATTCGGTGATATTACCATAAACGGTTGCTGCACCCTGGTTCCCATAGAAGGACCCGCCACCGTTGCTCTTCAGTGTATTATTGATGATCATGACCGTGCTGTCATAACCGGCCCCACCATACTCGTAGAAATCCATGGCATAGCCACCCTCGATCTGGATATCGTTGTTCTGGACGATGAGATTCGCCTGATGGTCCGCCGCGAACTTGGTATCGATGATCACACAGAACGCGTATGTAAGGACACGAGCATTCACGGTAATAGGAGGACCTGCCATCCTGAGTTACACTATGTACGGTTGGCAGTCTTTCACTGTCCACCAAGCGTGGCTGTCTGTTGACGCAGATGGCCCCGTTATCTATTTATTTACAACCAACGATAAATGGCTTTGGTGTTGGCAGGGGCGACAGGGTTCGAACCTGCGGCCTACGGTTTTGGAGACCGTCGCTCTACCAGCTGAGCTACACCCCTATGCCTTGAACAGCGGGCATGACTAGCGATAAAATCCTGATTAGGCAAGTAGCCCGTACAAGAAAAAACACGCCACGTTGCACCCACGGCGTGTTTCTCTTGAAAAGACGAATGAAACTAGTAGGTCGCGGTCTTGTCTTCAACCGTTGTCCCGTCAACAGTGTGCTTGGTTTCAACTTTCGTCTTGCCATCCTTCACCTTCACGGTCTCTTTCACTTTATCGGTCTTTTTGTTCATCAACCCTTTAGGGTCGTTCACTTTCTCGACCGTCGTGGTCCGGCTCGAATCACCGTCCGAATCGACGTCTTTCTCTTGCTTTACCGTTGCCGAAGATTTGCCAGCAGCATCTTTGCTTTCGACATTAGACTCTTTTTTGTAGCTACCATCGTCCGATTTCTTAACGGTGGTTTCGCTCTTATAAGTCGCATCCGCTGCAATGGCTGAACCGGCAACCACAAATGCGGTAGTAGCAAGTAACGTGGTTAAAGTCTTACGCATGATTTTCTCCTTTATGCGATTAATGTGCGTGGAAAGATGTAAACATACCCTCATAAAGTCACCATGTGGCACAACACATGAGATATAAATCCTGCGTAAGCATCCATAAAAAATTCTTAAAGAAAAAGGCCGTGGAGACTGAACTCCACGGCCTTATCTTTAGTACGATGAGTAATGCTACGCCAACACCTTCGCGACGACGCCTGCACCGACGGTACGGCCGCCTTCACGGA
>JBMOIY010000139.1:0-4092 GCA_049317085.1 Rickettsiales bacterium
AGCCGGTCTAGGCCGAATGGTCGAGGGCTGTTGCATCTCTTCTAACCTAGCGAATTCACAGCAAAAATCAAGGCAAAAGTGGGCCCGTAGAACGCACCACAGGACGATGTTCGCCCTGCCCGACAGCACGCCAGCGTCGCGCGCGAGAAAAAGGGCATTTAGCCGCGCCCAGATTTCTCTCCATGTTTCTCTGCTTCTAAAGCATGCTGTGCTGCAATCGTACCTACAGCAACTGCTTCAGCTACCTGAGCCTAAGTAAGGAGTATACCTGTTGGTTCGTCGCGGCCATAAATACTCTTATTCTCTGGACCATTTATAGGGGGGCAGGACATCTCCCGCCAGAAGCCTCGAAACGAACACATACTTGAATTTCCGCAATCACCCGCTTAATGTCCCGTCACCCAATAACGGAGACACCTATGATACTAGAAAACGGCGGCATCTATCTCGGCAAAGGCGACACCCCAGCCAACCTGCTGCTCAAATACGCCAACCGCCACGGCCTTATCGCGGGCGCGACCGGCACAGGTAAAACCCTGACGCTGCAAGGCCTCGCCGAGGGTTTCTCGCAAGCGGGCGTCTCTGTCTTTATCGCCGATGTGAAGGGCGACCTTTCCGGCCTCGCCGCCGCCGGTGCGGATAAACCACCACTGGTCGAGCGCGCCAAACTCATCAATTTCTCGCTCGACTACGCCGCCTGCCCCACCATTTTCTGGGATGTGTTCGGCAAGAACGGCCACCCCCTGCGCGGCACCATCTCGGAGATGGGCCCGCTCATGCTCTCCCGCCTGCTTGACTTGAACGATACGCAGGAAGGCGTCCTCACCATCGCCTTCCGCGTCGCCGACGATGAGGGTTTGCTATTGCTCGACCTCGACGACCTACGCGCCATGCTCACCCATGTCAGCGAGAATGCCGCTGCCATCTCCGCCCATTACGGCAACATCACACCAGCTTCCGTCGCCGCCATCCAGCGCTCGCTGATGACGCTCGAATCCCAGGGCGGCAAGCAATTGCTGGGGGAGCCAGCCCTCAATATACTCGACGTCATCAAGACCGCCCCGAACGGCCATGGCGCCATCAACATTCTCAATGCCGAAACGCTGATGCAATCACCGAAACTCTATTCCACCCTGCTGCTCTGGCTACTCTCCGAACTGTTCGAGAACATGCCCGAGGCCGGTGATCTCGACAAACCCAAGCTCGTCTTCTTCTTCGACGAGGCGCATTTATTGTTCAACGACGCTCCGAAAGCCCTCGTTGAAAAGATCGAACAACTCGTCCGCCTCATCCGCAGTAAAGGCGTCGGCGTTTACTTCATCACCCAAAACCCGGCCGATATCCCCGACACCGTCCTCGGCCAGCTTAGTAACCGTGTCCAGCACGCGTTGCGAGCCTACACGCCGAAAGACCAGAAAGGCGTGCGCGCCGCGGCGGAAACTTTCCGAGTGAACCCCAAATTCAAGACCGAGACCGCAATCACCGAACTTGCCGTGGGTGAAGCGCTGGTCTCGATGCTCGACGCTAAAGGCGTGCCGACCATGGTCGAGCGCGTGCTCATTCGCCCACCTTTGTCCCGCGTCGGCCCCATCACACCGGCGGAACGCGCAACCGCTATCCAGCAAAGCCCGCTCGCCGGGGTTTACGACGCCGCCGTCAACCGTGAGTCAGCATATGAGCGCCTGCAAGGAAAGGTGGAAGCTGCGCAAGCACAAAACTCTGGCAGCATCTGGGGCACACTTGCTACAGCGGCAGGTGTCTCGCAACCTGCAGTCGGCAATGGCAGCGTTGGCGGCAAAGCCGACTACATGCGCTCCGTACCGAAAAAGGGTGGCCGCCAGCCCGATTCCGCAATCGAGATCATCGGCAAAAGCATTCTGCGTTCCGCGGGGAGCTCAGCTGGCCGCCAGATCGCACGCGGCCTGCTGGGTGCATTGCTGAAGTAGCAACAGGTCAGCACTAATCCACCCGTTACCAGGTGCCCAACAGCGCCGCGAGTTGACACATGCAGCTGCGGATTCCAGCATGAAGCCATGACAGTAGCGAACGAAGCGCGACGCAAGAAGCACCGGAACTGGACACAGCATACGCCCCGCTACGACGCGTTCATGGCAGCGTTCCTGATCTTTCTCGTGCTGGCGCCAAGCCTGTTCGTCGTCACTTGGCTGGCCCGCAACGCGCTGTACAACCGCATCCTGCATGAAATATCCTCTTACGCCCGCACTGCCGCCGAACTGACCGATGGCGAGACATTAAAAGGCCTAACCGAGCCCGAACAGGACCAGACGGACGGCTACCAGCACATCCAGCGCACGTATAGCGACATCCTTACCGCCAACGACGAGCTCAGCTATCTCTACGCCCTGCGCCAGAAGAACGATAAAATCTACTTCATCATCGATACGCCGCTGGTGCATTCGGACAAACCTAAAGAAGCCCAGCATGTCGCCAAGATCATGGAGGAATACAAGGACTACGCCCCCGCCGTGACCAAAGCCTTCTGGTCCCAGCAGGTGAAGATCGAGCTGACCCCCTACACCGACGAATGGGGAACCTTCATCAGCGCCTATGCCCCAGTATTCGATAAACAAGGCAACATCGTCGCCGTCATCGGTGCCGATATGCGCATTGATGGATTCGAGAAAATGATGCGCAACATTTGGGGTATCTTGATCCTGGGTATGCTGCTCACCTGCGCTATCTCTGTAATAGTGTATTGGCTGGTCTATGTCCGCCAGCAGAGCATCGTGGAGGAGGACGCCGCACTCCAGCGCGCCAACGCGGAGTTAACGCAAGCCAAGGAAAAGGCAGAAGCCGCAACCATGGCAAAAAGCCAGTTCCTCGCCAACATGAGCCACGAGATCCGCACACCCATGAACGGCGTTCTCGGCATGGCGCATTTGCTCCTTGATACCGCCCCAAACAATCAGCAACTGCAATACATTAAGACCATCGACCATTCCGCCCGCAACCTGCTGCTTATCATCAACGACATCCTCGACCTCAGCAAAATCGAAGCAAACCAGCTTCATATCGAACATATCGGGTTCGATGCACGCATTGCCTTCCATGAAACCCTGAACCTGTTCCAGGCCATGGCGGGTGACAAAGCAGTGGCCCTCACCGGCACCATCGACAATAATTTACCAGAAATGGTTGTCGGCGACCCAGTACGCTTTGGACAAATTTTAGCCAACCTTATTGGCAACGGCGTCAAGTTCACCGAACATGGCTATGTCCGTGCCCATATGGAATGGAACGCCAAGACTACCATTCTTCGCTGCGTTATTAAGGATAGCGGTATCGGTATCGCCAAAGAAAAACAGGCGCAGATGTTCGAGAAATTTACGCAAGGGGATGCCTCCATCACCCGCAAATATGGCGGTACGGGCTTAGGCCTTACCATCATCAAGCAATTGGTTGAGTTGATGGGCGGCACCATCGGCTTTGAAAGCGTCGAAGGCGCAGGGTCCACCTTCTGGTTCAACCTGCCTTTGCCCGCGCAAGAAGCGACAAGTGATGTACAGGCGGACATCGCTACTATCACCAACCAGCGTATTGAGGCCAAATCCGCCCGCGTGCTCATCGTGGAGGACCATCCTATCAACCAGCTCCTGCTGCGCAAACTGCTCGCCAAGTTTGGCTTCGGCAGCATCGATGTAGCGGAAAATGGCGAAATCGCCTTAAGAATGATGCAGGGGCAAGAGCCATTCGATATCATCTTCATGGATTGCCAGATGCCGGTAATGGATGGCTACGAAACCACCCGACATATCCGTCGCAAGGAGGTCGAGACCGGCACCACAAAACGCAACAACATCGTCGCCATGACCGCCAATGCTATGCTCCAGGATCGTCAGTTATGCTTTGAAGCAGGCATGAATAATTACCTCACCAAACCTATCGATCCAAAAAAACTCGATACCTTCCTAGGCCAATGGTTCATCAGCAACACCCAGCTCGAAATTGTCGAGAATGTCAGACAAACCTCAGACCTGCCTATCGACCGCGCCGTCCTGAGAGCCATGTGCGATTCCCCAAGCGAGCTGCAATATATCCTCGACCTGTTCTTCAAACTGGGTGAGGAAAAGA
>JBMOIY010000140.1:0-4011 GCA_049317085.1 Rickettsiales bacterium
ATCGCTGCTCAGCGCGAGGCGGCACTGAAACATGGGCAAGGTATTTAGGAGCAGGATATGAGCAAGCAAGTTACCGATATCAGTAAATTACCAGCGGTAGATTATAAACCGCTGCCGCTTGGCACCAAGGGAAAGCCTTGGCCAAAAATCCTGCGTGGCGAGGATGCGAAGGGCGTGCGCACGTTTGGGCCGGGATTACACCAGAGCGATAGCAAACCGCTGTGGCTGCATTCGGCACGCCCCTATCACGAAGTAATGCCTGAACTCTACCGAGATATGCCAGTTCCGGGGCTGTTCGATGCATTCGAGGCGGTATTGGCTAACCCACTTGTCTATCTCGAATCTGACCCGGGCTATGGTAAAACCTTTCTGGCCAGTTACGTCGGTCGTGCCATGCATCCCAAAGGCGCAATCATTGCGGATGCGGGTGGTAAAAACCTTGAATCTTTACTGTTTGAAACGGTTTTCGATGCGAACGACTCCAACGATTTAATCGATCGCATTAATCACGCGTTGGCAGATGGCACCCTAACGGAGCCATCGCTTAAGGCATTGCGGGAACTGAAAAAAAATCAAGGTGGCACTGATGGTGTACCCTTGCTTTCGGAAGAAGGTGGCAAGAAGGTATTTGACTGGCAAGGCTTGCAAAATTCCGACGTTCCGCGTGAGAAAATCGATTCGGTATTATCGTCCATCCAAAAATATCAGGAATGGAATGGTGGCTTGCGCATCGGCTTTAAGGATGTGCCCGGCAAGCTGATTCAGGCAGCAATCGAACATCGCCCGTTGGTTATCGATGAATTTGCCCGCCGCAAACCCGGAACCGAAGCGGTGTTGCAGCAAGTTTGGCAGGTGATTAACGGAGAAATTCCGACACTAAGCGTTTCGCTCGGCAACCTTGGTGAATTTATATTGCATCATGGCGATATTCCGAAGGTAATAATCACTTCCAACCAAGTGAAGGATGGTAAAGATGTTCACCCGATTTCCGATTCGCTGAGCAGTCGCTTCAAAACAGTAAAAGCTCCAGCTTTCTCAGAAGAAGATTGGGCACACCGCATCAACCAGAAGCTTGCTGGTGTTCCCATCAGCACTCAGTCGCGGCTAGAAGAAGGTCAGATGGAGAATGGTGAGTGGCAGGTAAGCAACCAAGCCGCTTTCACTAAAAACATGCATCACATTCACCGAGGTAACCGTCCTGCGGTGTCCCCATTGCAAACAACACTAATCGACAACTGGCCTGCGGTAATGATAGCATCAGCCGCACTGGCTGAAGGCTTCCATAAATCCGCCGAATTGCTCGATCCTGAATCTCCGACGCTGCAGAACGCTAATATGTCAGCGATCCGGTTTGAAGTGGATAAACCTGGCAATCGTGCCAAAAAGTTAACCCCGCGTGATGCATTGCGCATATTAGAACAATCAGTGCAACATATGGCAGAAGCCGTACCTGCCACCGAAACAAAAGGCGCCGATTTCTCAGACTGGAGCATGCCGAATATTCGTCCCACAGATGAACCAGTCGAGGAGCATCTGGGCGATCGCATGAAAACCCTCATTAACCAATGGATTGATGATGCCGCTGGCGTCACGATTGATGGTGCCGAGCGACCCAAGTTATATGCTCAATTAATAACTGTATGGAAAGATGCTGGTATTCTTGGGCCTAATTCTGTGCTGGATGGGCTGAACCTCAAAAGTAAAAAAGTAGCCGTTACCTCCGATAATGCATTGCAGCTCCAAGCAACAATAAACGCGCTCTTGCAAAGTAAATATCCGGGGGCAGAAGGCATTACACCGCAACAGGCGGAATCATTCCTTGAGAGTTTGGAAGTGCAGCGCCCCACTCCGCTTGATGCGCACAGAGTATTGACCAATGTCGCCACTGCGGATGTCGATGCCATCAGTAACAATGACCTTATGGAACAGGTTAGCGTTGGCATGCGCCCGCTGGCGACAGGCGAAAATGGTTGGAAAGAATTTATAGATAGCCATCCGGCAGAGCATTTGGTCGATCAGGACACGGTCATTGCTACATTGGGCATGCCGTATGCCAATAAGGAGCTGCTGCGTGCCATTTCGAAACGGCCCAATGACGCAAGCGACGGCCAAGGCGTGTCGTACCATGACAAAGAGCCTTACATGATGACCACTACGCTTACCAAAGCAGCAGATGGCAGTTATGCGAAAATTCATGTGCTGCATAGCCGTAATGATGGAAAGACATTGGTAATCACCAGCAAACCTTCTGCGCTTAAGATGCCGCCGGAAAGTGGCGTAACAGTCGTGCAGGCAGCCAGTACCGGTGCGACTAAAATGGCCCGTGAATGGTTAGCCGAACATGTCGCTACCACATCGCACAATACAATGCGCTCTGCCTTTGAGCTGCGCAATTCGATTCCAGACAACTTAAGCAGAGCGGGTCTGGCAGAGATTTTAACCAGCCCCGATACCATGGCCTTCTCACCGACTGTGGTGGATGAGCGCACCAATCTGCCGCCGAGCAATCCATCGACATCATCGACGATTTTACATCAAGGTACGGTAGCCCCACGCAGCTGGGTTGATCGCGTAATCAGTGGCCGGGGCAGATAGGGAGAAATATGATGATGACACAGCAAGAGATTGAAAAAAACCTACCACAGCTTGCCTTGCAAATCGTGATGGAGCGGCCACTCGAAGAAGTTGCTGGAAGCCAGATATACAGCGTGGTCGAGCCATGGCAAAAAGCTGAATTGCAAATCCATCCGGACGTGATTGTTGCGCGCGATGCTAATGCGTTTGAGGCGGCAGCTGCATCGCCGGATGCCAAGATTATCTATGTACCCGCCGATGCCGCTATTACACAATCGCTCACGCGCACCATTCTGCTGCGGCAATCCTTTGCCAAAGTGATTATTTGGGAAGGGACTAAATAGCAGATGGCGGTACAGACATTACAGGCAAATACCCTACAATATGCGCAGGATATTACCCTAGAGGGTGATTGGGAAGTTCTAGGAACCATACCAGCGAAGGTGCGCATCCAAGTAAATAATGGAAGCATTACCGCCCAAAAAGTGAATGACGATGTATCTATTGCCGCGCCAAATGGGGACATTCGTCTAGAGAAATCTGGCATGAGCAATACTCTCGAAGCATCCGGTAACATCGAGATTGGCACCATCAAAAGTTTTAACAAAATAAAGGCAGGGGGTGCAGTTAATTTTCAGAAAGCGGATAATGGTGCCGATACTATTCCCATGAGTATAACTGGCAAAAGCGTGAGTGGCAAAATTGCAGGAGATTATGCCACCATCACCGCAACGAATGGCAATATAACCTTAGAAAAGATTGGCTCTAGCGCCACGATTAAAGCATCCCAAGATATTCAGCTTGGAACGGTCGGGAGTTTTGCAAAAGTCACAGCGGGAGGTGCCATCACATTTGAGAAGGTAGGAAATGGCGCACAAAATATCCCCCTGAGTTTTGTGGGTACAAGTATAACCGGAAAGACCATAGGTGATTACGCCACCATTAATGCAACGAATGGGGACATAGATTTAGAAAAAGTAGGTTCCAGCGCTACGATCGATGCCACCGGAAACATCAAATTTGGATTGGTTGGCAGCTTTTCAACGGCAACAGCCCGTGGAGCGATAGAGTTTGATAAAATAGGAACCGGAGCGGACAGCATTCCTATGAGCTTGCGGGGTAAAACCATCAGCGGAAGAGCCGCCGGAGATTATGCTACTATCATCGCCGACGGCGGCGATATACGGCTCGAAAAGATGGGATCAAGCGGCACACTCAATGCATCTGGAAATATTGAACTTGGTACTGCTGGTGGATTTTTGAAGGCACAGGCAGGCAAAATTATTCGTTATGAGAGAGCTGGCACAAACCCTACTTTTGACTCTCTGGATCAAATTGTGCGCCCATGGGCTGAGGCACCTCCAGCACCGCCACCACCTACTGCCACCAACCCAACCACCATTATCAATGAGGCTGAAATCATCGCTGCTCAGCGCG
>JBMOIY010000141.1:0-3939 GCA_049317085.1 Rickettsiales bacterium
TCTTTACCCATGGCTTAGCGGTGAGGCCGAGGGCTGCTGCTTTCTTGGCGACGAGGCCTGCGCCCATCATGACATACGGGTTACTGGTGTTGGTGCAGCTAGTGATGGCACAAAGGACGACGTTGCCATGCTGGAGTTTGTAGTTCTCCCCGGTGACATTGACTTCGACACCGGCCTCGAGCGTACCAGCGTTGAGTTTCGGCAGCTCGGCTGCGAATCCTGCTTTGGCTTTGCTGAGTGCGACGAGATCCTGCGGGCGTTTTGGACCGGCGAGGGAGGGCTCGACGGTGCTCATGTCGAGTTCCAGCGTATCCGTAAATACGGGCTCTGCATAACTCTCGTCACGCCACATCCCTTGAAGCTTGGCGTAAGCTTCAACGAGGGCGATAGTGTCTTTGTCGCGGCCGGAAACGTTCAAGAAGTTGACTGTTTCCGCATCGATTGGGAAGATGCCGCAGGTGGCGCCGTATTCCGGTGCCATGTTGGCGATGGTCGCGCGGTCGGCGAGTGGCAGGTGGTCGAGGCCCTCGCCGTAGAACTCAACGAACTTCCCGACGACACCTTTGGTGCGCAGCATGTTGGTAACGGTGAGCACGAGGTCGGTCGCGGTCATGCCTTCGCGCAATTTGCCGGTGAGTTTGAAGCCAATGACTTCCGGGATGAGCATGGAGACGGGCTGGCCGAGCATGGCTGCCTCTGCCTCAATGCCGCCGACGCCCCAACCAAGGACACCGAGGCCATTGATCATGGTAGTGTGCGAATCGGTGCCGACGCATGTGTCTGGGTAGGCCACAGTCTCGCTGCCTTCCTGTTTGGTCCAGACGACTTTGGCGAGGTATTCGAGGTTCACCTGGTGGCAGATGCCGGTGCCCGGGGGAACGACGCGGAAATTGTTGAAGGCTTTCTGGCCCCAGCGCAGGAACTCGTAACGCTCCATGTTACGTTGCATCTCCAACACTACGTTATCCTTGAATGCGTGGTCGGTGCCGTAATGGTCGACCATGACGGAGTGGTCGATGACGAGATCGACAGGCGAAAGAGGGTTGATGCGCTCGGCATCGCCGCCCATTTTGGCGACGGCGTCACGCATTGCGGCCAGATCGACCACGGCGGGGACGCCGGTGAAATCCTGCATCAGGACGCGGGCGGGGCGGTAGGCGATATCGCGTGGTTCGTTCTTGTTCTTCAGCCAGGTTGCGAAGGCGGCGATGTCATCCTTGCTAACGGTCTGGCCGTCTTCGTTGCGCAGGAGATTCTCGAGAAGAACTTTCAGCGAGAATGGGAGGCGCGCGAAATCGACTCCGAGGGACTTGGCCGCAGCCGGGATGGAATAAGCAATATAGCTTTTGCCAGCGGCGGTGAGTGAGGTTTTGCTTTGAAGGCTATTGAGTCCCATGTATTTCTCCGTAATGAACTAGTTGTAGTGTAAGCTTCGATGGATTATTCAGCAGTGAGAGGCTGGCGCAACTCAAAAGCACGCTCATACATATTTACTCTGCATTTTATCGGACATGGCGGATGAAAAGTAACAATTTGGTCATGGATTCGGTGGTCATCGCCCGGGATGGGGCGGTGTTAAGTGCTCCGATTACATTTGAACTAGTTGCTGGTGAGATGCTTGCGATTCAGGGGAGCAACGGATCCGGGAAATCTACGTTGTTAAGGACGCTGGCGGGGTTGTTGCCTGCACATAGTGGTGCTGTTCGGGTCAATGAGCTCTCACCCACGCATATGCGGCCACTTTATTTCGGGCATAAAAACGGGTTGAGTCCAAGCATGAGCGTTCTTGACAATGTATCCTTCTGGGCGAAGGCAGCGGGGTATCCCGAATTGGTTGGGGCGGCGTTGCGCTATTTTGATCTGGATGACATTCCGGGCGCTATCGTGAATGAACTTTCCGCCGGGTGGCAGCAGCGGGTGGCGCTGACGCGGCTGATAACGATGCCCAATACTTTGTGGCTGCTCGATGAGCCCACCGCCAACCTCGATGCGGAAGGGGTGGCGTTGCTACAATCGCTGATGCAATCGCGGTTGGAGCAGGGTGGTATCATCGTGGTGGCGACGCATTTTCAAATGCAGGGTGGCAATCTCAAAATCCTGAATTTGAGCCCTGTTGCGCCGATTGAAAAAGGGGTGGCGGCGTGATGTGGGCAGTGTTGACGCATGAGTTAAGGTATTACTTTAATAATAAGCAAGAAACTATTTATTTATATAGTTATTTTGTTTCTTCGTTGGTGCTTATTCCGTTCGTTGGGAGCGCTGATTCGGGCAAATTGACGGCGCTGGCGGCTATCGGGCTGTGGGTGACTTTGGCGAGTGCGATTGCGATGGGTGCTATGTCACTGTTCAAACGCGATCAGGTGGCTGGGCGGTTGGATTACTATCAGATGCTGCCGTGTGCGCTAGAGGGTGTGGTGGTGGCAAAATGGCTGGCGTTCTATGTGTTCATAACGGTGCCACTTTTGGCTGCGATTCCGCTGGCTGGCGTGCTTTATGACCTGTCTGGTGCTGTTTTGGGGCGGTATGCGTTGGGTTTGTTGGCTGGGGCAGCGGGGCTGAGTCTGCTTTCGGCGGTGGTGGGAGCGATTACGAGTGGTTTGGACAAGGCGGGGGCTGTTTTGAGCCTGATTCTGCTACCATTGTCGATTCCTGTGCTTATTTTCGGGGCGAATTACTGCCAGCATGGAGGCGTGGCGAATCTTGTTTTTCTGTTCGGTTTTGCGTTGTTCTTGCTGCCGGTGCTATGCTTTGTAGGTGCGTACGGCATACGGGCGTCTAATTGATCCAAGGCTTCATGTTATGTGTGGGGATACCTGAATTGCTATCGGTATTGTATAGCCGCTCTATCGCATAATATGTATTATGGAAAACACTTTCGAGCCTCTCAGCTTCTTCAAGAACGCGAAGATATGCACATGAGGATAAAGCAGACTCTCAATAGCTTAGCTGACTTGGGCGCTAAAGTATCCACATATGGTCTACACATCTCAACGGCTTGCTGGAGCCTGATGAAGTTCGCATGTGACTTCAAATGAGTGCTGGTCGCTGGGCTTTGCTGAAAAGCGTGAAGAAGTTCTGGGTCGTCACGTCGATCAGCGTTTCGACATCGACGGATTTGACCTCGGCGAGCTTGCGTGCCGTGTGTAGTGTGTATGCCGGTTCACATGGTTTGCCGCGATGGGGTTCTGGTGCCAGGTATGGTGAATCTGTTTCGACCAGAAGCCGGTTCAATGGCACGCTGGCGAAGCTATCTCGCAAGACCTGAGATTTTTTAAAAGTAATGATGCCGGAGGCCGAAATATAACCACCTAATTTCACTGTTTCTTCAGATAGATATTGCGAAGAGCTAAAGCAATGGATGAGGATTTTGAACGGGGCTTCGGCGTAGGCTTCTTGGAGGATGGCGACGGTGTCTTCGTCTGCCTCGCGGCTATGGATGATGAGCGGCAGATCGAGGATGCGCCCTACCCTTATATGGCGTTTAAAGAGTTCCTGCTGGGCCTTGCGGGGGCTGTGCTCGTAGAAATAGTCGAGCCCGGTTTCGCCAATGCCGATGACGCGGGGATGGTTCGCCTCCGCCAGTAGCTCGGCTTCGCTGATGTCCTCGTGTGGTTCGGCCTCGTGTGGGTGGATACCGATGGAGCAGTAGATCTCAGGGTAGGTTTCGGCCAGTTTCTTCACCTGAGCGAAATCGCTACGCTGGGTGGAAATGGTCTGCATGAGCCCTACCCCCGCCTCCTTCGCGCGGCCCACCACCCCGGCTGTGTCGGCCAGTTCGGGGTAATTGAGGTGGCAATGGGAATCTACGATCATGTGGCGGTTATGAAGAATAGGCGGTGAAATGTCTAGTCAGGAGGTTGGCGATAATTGTCTTTTGATTAAATTGGGCTGACTCAAGTTTGAAACGCAACACCTATACTGTAACGAGTATAGGAGGTT
>JBMOIY010000142.1:0-3873 GCA_049317085.1 Rickettsiales bacterium
CGCCGCTTGTTTGTGCGGTTGTGCTGCACCGGGACGACGGTTTCCCGACCGTAAGTTCTTGTTGCCGAAACGCTTCTTCTTGGCGTTGGCGTAGGAGCGGGGCTTGTCGCCGAACGCGCCTTCGATCTTCTGACCGGGGTTGAGGAGGCGCTGGATAGCTTTCCATTTGCCATTGTCGCGGCCCGTCAACAGATTCACGGCTTCGCCTTCCTTGCCGTTACGGCCGGTGCGACCGATACGGTGGATGTAATCCTCCGGGCATTGCGGCAGGTCGTAGTTGATGACATGCTCGATATGCGGGATATCAAGGCCGCGGGCGGCGATGTCAGTCGCGACCAGAATCCGGCATTTCTGGGCACGGAAATCGGCGATAACGCGGTCGCGCTGGCGCTGGTTCAGGTTGCCGTGGATGGCATCGGCGCGGTGGTTTAGGTCACGCAGTTTCTTGGCCATTTTCTCAGCGCCGAATTTCGTTTGCACGAAAACGATGATGGAGCCGTTGCGGTTCTGCAATTGCACCTGAAGCTGACTGTATTTGTCGGCTTCGGTGACGGTGATGACTTCCTGCTTGATGCTGGCCATCGGCGTGTTGTTGCTGCCGACTTCGATGCGGATGGGGTCCTTCATATACTTCTCCGACATCTTGACGATGTTGGCGGGGAAGGTAGCGGAGAACATCAGCGTCTGGCGCATGGCTGGCATGTGTTTGACCACGGCATCGATTTGGATACCAAAACCCATGTCGAGCATGCGGTCGGTCTCGTCGAGGACCAGGAAACTCGCATCGGTGAGTTTCAGGGTGCCGCGGGTGAGGTGGTCATTGATGCGGCCAGGAGTTCCCACAATCAGGCGTGGGCGCCGGCGGAGCTGGCCGAATTGTTTCGGCATGGATTCGCCACCGATGAGCAGGGCTGTGTTGATGCCGCTATCGGCGCCGAGTAGTTGCTCAAGCATGGTCATTACCTGCACGGCGAGTTCGCGGGTTGGGGTCATCACCAGTGCAGAACCACGTGAGGAGTTCAAGAGTTTGGCGATCAGTGGAATGCCGAAGGCGCCGGTTTTTCCGGTGCCGGTCTGCGCGCTGCCGAGGATATCCTTGCCTTCGAGGGCGTGAGGAATGGCGGCGGCCTGAACGGGCGTTGGGGTGGTGAATTTCATGTAGGCGAGTGCGCCCATCAGCTCGGGCGGTAGCCCGAGATTGTCGAAGTTTTTCATGGTTAGTCCTAATCTAATGTTGTGTTGCGTGTTTAACGAGAAAACCGTCACGCGAAATCAATTCAACATTAGTGTGCGCCGGCTTAGTGCTGTCCGGGTGGCGAGGATACTACCGTTGAAGTAAGGTACCTGCGAGTTAGGCAGGAATGACGATCTTTATGTCGAAGCGAAAAACAACCGCCCCTGTTTCCAGGGGCGGTGCTTTCGTTATGCTTTGAAAACGAGTGGTAAATTAAGCAGCGAGCTTAAGGTTACCAGCCGAGGTCTTGCCCTTGTCGGTCACGAGCTCGTAGCTCACTTTTTGACCTTCATCGAGACCGCGGATGCCCGCTTTTTCCAGCGCGCTGATGTGTACGAACACATCGGTGCCGCCTTGATCAGGTTGGATGAAGCCGAAGCCTTTGGTTGGGTTAAACCATTTTACAGTACCGTTTGCCATTGTTGTCTCCTAGACAGCTAAAGCGTTTCCTATACCCAGGATGGATATAGGGTGAGAATTTCCGCCGAAAAATCGGTCATTCTTAAATCAAACGCTGTTAGAGGATCAGTCTTAGGTAGATCGTTCATGTATCGGTAGATACGCTGCTCGTAAGGGTTAGGTGCAGCCTGCATATGGTAAAGAATATAGAATACTCGTGAGCCGTTCTACACGTCCCGCACCGCAAGTCAATGGTTTAGTGGATTTATTCTCTTGTCCTTCCCGGGGAAGCTGCTTTGGCTGTTGGTTTGCGGTTGGTTTAGGTCTATATTAATAAATCATGCTTCTGCCTAGTATTACAATTTTTCTATTTAAACTACAGTGGATTGCCGGATGGTTTTGATGAAAGTCACCGCTTAAACTTTAATCTATTGTTAACCATTTTTCGCTACGGTGGTTGATAGGCAAAATTTTAGTCAAATGCCATTTACGCTGGCGCTAACTGACGAGGGTTCTATGCGATTGATGATAGCGTTGTTGTCCACTACCATGCTTTTTAGTGCTGCCATACCGGATGATGCATTTGCCAAACGACCGCGGCACGGGCGGAATGCCAGCCAGTCGACTGTAGAACGTCAATCGAAATCAGAACGTGCTGCGCGGGCGCCGATTGTGATTGTGCTGCCGCGTGAAGGGGCGACTAAGGCGCTGGCTGACGGGTATCTCATGGATTCGACGGGGAGCATCAAGAACAGCAGCAACCAAGTGGTCGCAATATTGAATGATAGCGGCGTGTTCACTAATGGAACGGGGATGCAGTTCTCGAAAGCCATGCAGCTGCGGTTGCTGGGGTTGATGGGTGTGGGGCTTGATTTCGGGACGACAGAAACAGCGGCTGCGATGCCTGTTTCACCGAATACGGGTGCTGTGACTAGCACGGGAGCGACACCTACAGCGAGTAACGGAACTTCAGCGGCCAGCAAGGGTTCAGTGACCACAAATACGGGCAGTGGTACGGCGACGGCGAGCATGCCAGGCGCTCTTAGCCCATCGGTATCAAGCGCTTCAATAGGCGGTGGTGCTTCGGGCTCGACTGCCTCGTCACCTTCCTATGAGACTGCATCGAGTGGGCCGACAGAATATAATGCGCCTGTGGCCAGTACGCCTGCCTACACAGCGCCGGAAAAGAGCAGTTATGTAGCGCCGAGTAGCACTGTCACCGCAGCGGCGACGACCAAATCGTCGATTGCAACGATGGGTACGAACAATAAGACGAGCGGTGAAGAGACCGTAGCCACGATAACCAAGGCGACGACGAGCAATAAGCCGACGCTGGAATATCACCAGACGCTGTTCGGCGACAAACAGCGTGGCCCCATCCGCCTGCTGACGATCGGTGATTCGATGACGCGCGGGGGTGACCCAAACGACCCGACCGAGAACCGCAGTTATCGCGGACGTTTGGAAGTGCTGCTGAAAACTGCCGGGTATGATGTAGATTTCCTTGGTACGGATTACCAGGCATCGGCGCAGGGCACGGATGGGGATGTTTCGGCGTGGGGCGGAGCATATATCGGCTTCAGCGGGCTTGTCGGCACGTATGTCAACCCGGACAACAACATCATGGTGCGTTTGCCTGGCATCAAAGCGGCGACGGACCCGAACCTAATCATCGCGGCGATGGGCTGGAACAATGCCTATAACTTCCCTGACCCGCAGGCTTCGGCCCAGCAATATCGTGACCTGATCGCCGACCTCAAGGCATGGCGGCCGGATGCGGTCATCATTGTTGGGACCTTGAGCCCGCAGCGAGGCGAGACCGAGGCGCAGACGAGTGCCATCCCGGGCTATGCGGCCATCAATGCGGCAGCGCGCGAGATTGCGAATGAATCGTTGACCGATAATATCTACCTCGCGGATTTTGCGAAGATACCTTATGATCCGACGACGGATTACTGGGATGTGATCCACTGGTTACAACCCGGTGCTGACAAGTCGGCCAAGGCGATCGCTGACATCATTACCAGTGTGTGGTATCCGGAGTAGGGTTCTCTGGCGATCTTCATGGCACAATCTGGATGTCGCGAAACTTGGTGGAAGTCCTATACCTGTCAATCGGGCTTACGGCTTCGTCAGCGAGCGGTTGCATGGGAGTAAGAAGTTTCCCTCAGCGACTTCCTTCGAAATCAGCTTATCCAGTGTCAGTTCAGCTACCGCCTTCTTCAAGCGGCTGTTCTCTT
>JBMOIY010000143.1:0-3822 GCA_049317085.1 Rickettsiales bacterium
ATCCTCCCTTGCAACCAACTATACATCGTACCATTATTATGTCAAACGGTTATAATGTATAAGGTGGGGTGCCCGGTACACCTGTAAAAGTTCCTTTGAAAAACCCTGCGACGACCAGTTGTTGCCACATGCGGTAGTTTTCGGTCCCCTGTTCCAACAAACCATCGCCATTCCCATTGCATGTCGAAGTACCTGCGCCAACGGCAATGTAGCAATCGGTGCCAAGACCATCGTTGCCATCCGCTGCGCCCCAGAACTGGGTGGCATTGGATATGTCACCCGGTAGGCCCATGTATTTATCCTTGAACGCGAGCAATCCAGTTTTGATCTGGTCGATAGTCACGGTTTCACGGCGCAACTCGCCTGCATGTATCAGAGTTTGGCCCACTAATATGCCACCGATCAGTAAACCGACAATGACAAGGACGATACTTAATTCCACTAGTGTGAAAGCGCGTCTATAAGATGTGATGCGTTGTTTCATTCTACATGCCTTTAGAGTAGGTTTTCGAGCCATGCAACTTGGATTGCATTATACTGGTTGTCACGCGCGCGCTGGCGCGCTACATGCCTTATCCCCGTCCACTCCGTTATCCACAAGCTGATCCATGAAACCCGGTGCCCGTATCCAAGCTGCAATTGAAATCATGGAGCATGTCCAGTCCATTTGGCAGGCGGATAAGCGTGCGCCGGTGGATGGATTACTTGCCGATTACTTCCGAGCGCGGCGGTATATTGGGTCGAAGGACCGTGGGGCGATTTCAGAACTCGTCTACTTCACACTGCGCTTCGGCGGGTCGCTGCAATGGCATATCGAGGCGTGCGACCGCTCGGTGACGCCACGGCGGGTGGTGATGGTGGCGCTGTTGTTCCAGCCGGACGCGCTGGATGTCAGCAGCATTGCGGAGGCGTTCGACGGCGCGCAGTATTGCCCGGCGGTGTTGACCGACCAGGAGCGTAAGATGCTGGAACGTTGCGCCAAACATAGTTTTCGCCCGGCGGAAATGCCGGAAGATGCTAGGCTGAACTATCCGCAATGGGCGGAGGGTCGCCTCAAGGATGCGTTCGGGGATGCGCTACCCGAAGCCATGGAAGCGCTGAACCAGCAAGCCCCGATCGATCTGCGCGCCAATACGTTGAAATGCAAAGATGCTAGTGACCTGATCCTCGCGCTCGATAAGGATGGGTATTTCGGTCTGCCGACTCCATTGTCACCAGTAGGTGTGCGGTTGAAAAAACGCCTGCCTGCTTTCAACACGCAGGCGTTCAAGGACGGCAAGTTCGAGATGCAGGACGAGGGTAGCCAGATCGCGGCGCTGCTGGTGAAGGCGAAACCGGGCCAGAAGGTCATCGATTTCTGCGCCGGTGCGGGCGGCAAAACACTCGCCATCGCGGCGACGATGCAAAATAAAGGTCGTATATTGGCGTGGGATACATCTGCAGGGCGCCTCGCACAGATGGGCAAGCGCCTTGCGCGTGCGGGTGTGAGTAATGTGCAGACGCATGTGCTGCGCGACGAGGCGGACCCGTTCCTAAAACGGCATCTCGCGTCCGCAGATTGGGTGCTGGTAGATGCACCCTGCTCGGGCTCGGGCACCTGGCGGCGCAACCCGGATCTGAAATGGCGCTTTACACTCGATGACCTGCAGGAAGTGAAGAGTCTGCAGCAGAAAATCCTGCAGAACGCGGCGCGGCTGGTGAAGCCGGGTGGGCGGCTGGTCTATGTGACCTGTTCCGTGTTTCCGGATGAGAATTTTTGGCAGGTTAAACAATTCCTTGGGGGTAACCCTAATTTCAGGGTTGAAGCGCCGGATAAACTATGGAATAACCAATTACTTGCGAGGGATGGCGTGGGTGCCAGCCTCGTGTTAAGCCCGCACAAAGACGGGACGGACGGCTTCTTCGCAGCCGTTCTTCTGAAAGATGCAGTCGTGCCCAAGGGCGCATAGGTCCTCGCCACAAGCGAGATTCCAGCTGCAAGTACAGGGGATAAAAGGATTTAACTATGGCAAAGAAATCGTCGTGCGCGGCCCGTAAGAACAAACCGAAGAGCGCCGTGCGCAAGGGCTTCAAAGGTTTCTGGGACCGCCTGTTCTGCAAACGCAGTGTCATCATCATCTCCGACCATAAGACACAGCACGTACCATTCACGGCGCGCACACAGTTGATTGCTGGTGCATTGACGCTTGGCTTTGTGGCGTGGGGCAGCTTCTCGAGCGGGTCCTACATGGCAGCGAAGAAAGTCATCGATGAGAAAGAAGCGAAGCTTGCGAACTTTGCTCAGGAAAACGCTAAAGTGGAAGCAGAATTCACCTTGCTGAAGCAAGACCTCATGAAGCTAGCCGAGGGTGGCAAGGGTGCAAAAACGGCGGAAGCGGCTAAGGAAATCGCTGACCAATATTCTGCCCATGATGCGGCGGAAGCGGCGAATGGTGAGAGCGGGCAGGATTCGCAATACAGCGCTGTCTTCGCGCGCATCACATTCCTTGAGAATAAAGTGAAGGACATCCAATCTAACCATGATGCGATGATGTCGGACATCCGTGCGACGACCGGTGGCAAGATCAAAGAACTCGAGCGCGTCATTGCGCGCACCGGTGTTGATAGTGCGCCCTTGCAGCGTGCAGCGGAAGCCAAGCGCCTGCAGGAAGAGCAGCAGAAAGAAAAATACGGCCGCACCTCGACTGGTACACCAGAAGGTGCTTCCCTTGAAGGTGGCCAGGGTGGTCCTTACCTTCCCGTCACCGGCACGGTGTTGAAAGAAAAAGAGACAGAACTTTATTTCAACCTGCGCAAACTAATGACGCTGAACGATGTGGTGACGGCGATGCCGTTGTCGCTGCCGCTCGCGGTGAACAGCTACCGCAAGACCAGTGGTTATGGCACGCGGGTCGATCCGTTCCGGGGAACGCTGAGCTACCATGCGGGGATGGATCTCGCCGGGCCATACGGTGCAAAAGTGATGGCAGCGAATGATGGCCGCGTCGCATTCGCTGGTTGGAAAACGGCCTATGGCAATGCGGTGGATGTGAAGCATGAATATGGCTTCACCACGCGCTACGGGCATTTGCGTCAAGTGCTGGTCCGCCCGGGCCAGTTTGTAAAAAAAGGTCAGGTGATTGCCATCCAGGGCTCGACGGGGCGTTCGACCGGTGAGCATTTGCATTACGAAGTGCGGTACAATGATCAGGCGATCAATCCCTCGAATTTTTTGAAGGTGGGTGAAGATGTTCTTCGGACGAACTAAAGCCAAATCGAGCGAAGGTTCCAGTCGCAAGGTGATGGAACCTTCGGTGGTTGCTAGCAATATGAATGTGCTTGGGAATATTGTGAGCGATGGCGTGCTGGATATCGACGGGCAGGTGGATGGCAATGTGCGCGGGCATTTCGTCACCGTACGCCCCAACGGCCGCATCCGCGGTGACCTTATGGCGCAGGAAGTGTTTATCCATGGCACGGTGGATGGCCTCATCAAGGCCGAGAACGTGACGTTGTTTGCCAGTGCCCATGTGCGTGGCACCATCATGCATGAAACCATTACGATCGAGGATGGTGCATCGGTCGATGGTAAATTGAAGCGCACCGAGCGTTTGGCGATTGAAGATATGCGCAACGAATCGGCCCGTCAGGCTGTCATGCCAACACTGGCAACCAGCCTCGATAGCGACAATGATAACGACGAACCTGCGAGCGAGCGCGAGATCAAGATTCTCGAGAATCTAAGGCTGATTAGTTAGCCTATTTATTTTAGGGGACCTTGTCCCCTACGTCGCTTTGTGCCTCATCCCTTCCGCTCGCCGCTCGCCATGGAAGGCTACGCAT
>JBMOIY010000144.1:0-3815 GCA_049317085.1 Rickettsiales bacterium
CGATACATAAACTGGTATTATTAATAGTAAGCAATTGTTATTTAATTAATAAAATTAGCATGCCCATTATTTGGGACACTATAGGGGCACTAAGTCTTTAGTGAAGGGTCGAAGAGCGCCTATTTTTCTAGCTTGGGTGATTGGTGCTGTTGCGTGCACTTAATGCCATTTGTTGTCCCTAAGTGTCCCTGTAATGTCCCAAAGGGCGTTTTTAGGGGAGGGACAATAGGCCAAGTTTAGCTTGCAACCTATTGATTTTATGGCGGCAGGGAGGCCGACGAACTATCGGCCAAGTCGCCCCACCAAAGCCATTTTCATGGGTTAGGTTAAAAAATCTACTCGCATTTCTACTCGCAGGTAGCAAGGCTTGTAATCGCACTTGCCGCTGCTCACTGGATGCCGAAATGTTGCCACTTCATTAATAGGCTCAAACTGAACTTTACACCATAACAAATCTTGCTGACCATTAATGGATAAGGCACATTAAGCGGATGCTTCCCCCAACAAAAGACATTCTTGAAGAAATATCACGCGCCAACTTCCATCAAGATTTTGGTGTCTCTATTCCCGAACGTATTAGCTTGATTCAACTTTATAGATGGCTAATTTTTGGATTCACGCCATTGCCCAAAAACATAGAACTTCAATTATCACACCTGCCCATTTTTGACTCTCGCATTAGGGGATTGATTACAAAAATTAGTGTAAGTGAAAAACTTATTGTGAAAATCAAGCAGCTATTGCAAGAAACCCTGAAAAATGGTGCAGACCGCATCACTGAATCCCGTATCAAGAGCCTTAATGTCCAACTTGATGACCTTGCTTATGAGGCGTTCGGCATCACCGAAGATGAGCGCCAACAGATAGATGAAGCGGTGGCGGGATAGCCGCGCCCGATACTTTGCCCTTGTAAATACGGCATATTTATGGCCTTGCAGACCCTTGATTTCATGGTATAATAATTAGGTACACACGCTGCTTCGGTAGTGTGCCGCACACTTCGGTGTGCGGCTTTTTCTTTTTTAGGGCTATGAAAAAAGTCAGCGTCATCATTGATGGGTTCAACCTATATCATGCCATCAAGGGACTGAATAAGCCCCACCTGAAATGGGTGAATGTCCGTGCGCTGGCTGGGTGCTTCATAAATCACACTGACGAAGAGATTGCCCGCGTACTCTTCTTTACCGCGTCGCCTATTCATACGCCGCTTGCGGTGCAGGAGCGTTATAAAGCCTATACCGAGGCTTTGAGGCAAGTAGGCGTTCAGGTGATTGAGGGGCAGTTCAAGAAAAAGTTTTTGTCAGTTGAGCATGAAGGCAAGAAAATCTCGAAGCAAACCCATGAAGAAAAAGAAACGGACGTAAATATTGCTTTGGCGATTGTTGAAGATGCGTTCGAGCGCACCAGCGACAAACTGATAGTAATAACTAATGATTCTGACATTTCTCCTGCCATCCGCATGGCGCGACGAAAAAATCCAAAACTCAAAATCAATGTGGTCACACCGCCGTTTGATGTGAAGCGCGCAAACTATGATTTGATGCAAGCGTGCGGCAGCACTAACCGCAATAAGCAAGGGCAAGTATACTTTCAAACGCGGTTCATCAAAGAGATTCACCTCGAACGCAGCTTGTTGCCTGAATCAATGACGACGGAAAGCGGCGATGTGGTCACGATTCCATCGCAGTACAAGCGACCATAGGCAGCCTCATTTTCTTGTGGCGGCAGCCTTGATGCCGACCACGCGGTCATCCCGCTTGCTGGCAACGTCGGCTAGATAATCCGCATACTCCTGCATCATCTTTTTGCGGTCGAGCAGGTATTCGGCGCGGTTATAGGCGGCTCGGACTCTATCTTCATCCTCGTGGGCAAGCTGGCGCTCAATAACGTCGGGAGCATACCCCTTTTCATTGAGAATAGTGCTGGCGAGGGTACGGAAGCCGTGACCCGTCATGCGCCCCTGATAGCCCATGCGGCGCAATGCCATTAACACTGTGCCGTTGCTGATATGCTTATCGGCACTCGCGGCACTGAAAAAGATGAACTCCTTATCGCCCGTGCGCTTTTTAACCTCGCGCAGGATAGCGAGGGCTTGGGTTGAAAGCGGCACGACATGGGGGCGCTTCATCTTCATGCGCTCTTTGGGGATATGCCACTCTTCTTTTGCCCAGTCGATTTCATCCCATCGTGCGCCAATCAATTCGCCCGTCCGCACAAAGGTGAGGGCGAGCAGTTGCATGGCAAACTTCCCGAGGTCGGGTTGGCGGGCTTCCATGGCACGCAACAGGTCGGGCAATTCGCTGGGGTGGATGCAAGCATGGTGCTTTTCCACCTTCGAGGGCAGCACATCGCGCAGGTCGGCGGCGGGGTTGTGGGTACATAGGCCGCGCTGGGCGGCATAGCGGAAGGTTTGGCTAATCAGTTGCTTCATTCGCTTGGCGGTTTCGACTGTGCCGCGTTTGCCGATTTTCTCTACCGCCCGCACGACCTCGGGGATGGTGATTTCGGTGATGGGTAGCGCACCAATCATGGGAAAGACGTGCTGTTCCATGCGCGCAAGGCATTGCGTGCGGTATTTCTCGTTCATGGCGCTTTGCTTAAATTCCAGCCAGTCGCGGGCAATACGCTCGAAAGTGTTGCTTCCCTCATAGGCTTGTTGCAGCTTTTGCTTTTTCTTTTCGCGGGTGAGGTGTTTGCCCTCATTGGCATGTGCTTTTAGTTCATCACGCTTACGACGGGCTTCTGCCAAGCCGACGGTTGGGTATTTGCCGAGCGCAATCATCTGCCCCTTGCCTTGGTGACGGTAGCGCAAGCGCCATAGTTTGCTGCCCGTAGCCGAGATTTCGAGGGTGAGGCCACCACCATCGGCGACCCGATACACCTTGCCCGTTGCTTTCAGGTTCTTGATGGTTAGTTCGGTTAGTGCCATGGCTGCCCCCTACGAGTGAAATCTACTCACAAATCTACTCACACTTGTTCAGGCTGGCTTCAAACCGTATTGATGCTCGTTAAACACAAAAGCCAGCATTTCCGCTGACTTTATGGCATGTTTTGGAGTTTATTGGAAGCCCTAAAATGGGTTATATGGCGGACAGGGAGGGATTCGAACCCTCGATAGAGTTGCCCCTATGCCAGTTTTCGAGACTGGTACCTTCAACCACTCGGTCACCTGTCCGCACGAACCATAAGGGGAGTGGCCCTTACGGTGAAATTAAGCGCGGGATATAGCAAGGTTCATGTGGCGGGTCGAGAAGAATGTTGCCGATGTTCGCGAGGATAAAAAAAGGGAGGCGGATGCCTCCCTTTTTCATTGAGGTTAACTGGATTATTGGCCCGGAGGTGGTGGAGGCTGGTGGCCTGCTGCCGGGGCCTGATCCGGTGCGCCGGTTGGGTGCGGGCGGTCATTGCGTCGGTCCTCGCGGGCATCACGCAAATTATCCCGGCGGTCTTCGCGGGCGTCACGACGATCTTCGCGACGTTCTTTCTGGTCTTCGCGCAGTTCCTTGCGGTCGGCGTGGCGTTCGCGCTGGTCCTCGCGCAGTTCGCGGCGCTCGTCGCGCACATCACCTCCGGCTTGACGCTCCTCACGCAATGCCTTGCGGTCTCTCTGAATTTCGCGATTGTCCTGATGGAGTTCGCTCCGATCACCTTTGATCTCGCGGTTTTCCTGACGGACTTCGGCGCGGTTCGGGCCGCCCGGGTGGCCGCCGGGGCCACCATCGCGCGCGAGGACGGGAGTGGCGATCAAGGCGGTGGTAGCGAGTGCGAGTGCGAGGAATTTCATTGTTCATAGCCCCTATTGTTGGTTTCAAATG
>JBMOIY010000145.1:0-3725 GCA_049317085.1 Rickettsiales bacterium
ATTGCCATAGCATAACGCTACATATATGTCATGCTATTTAGTTGCTTTGGTATAAAATAATCACTTGGATGTTTGTATGCACAGCTCTGTTCCCGCCAAGTCACCTTCAAAATATTCGCATGCGCTATCACGTAATATCTTTGGGGTGTTTCTTCTTTCGTGTTTGGTGCTTGGCTTGGCGCTTACCTATATTCAGCGCGATATTTTCAGCAGATACCTTATCCAATCGAAGCTCGATGAGCACGCTATCGCAAGTAAAATGGTCATTAAGGCGCTGGAGTCCCGCCTTGCCAACGCGGAGGCGCTTGCAAGTTCTATTGCCAACATCTCCCAGATGCAGCCAAAAAATTCAGTAGATTTGAAACGTATTTTGCCTGCGATTATTGATAAGCATGGGGCGGCGGGCTTAATCGCAGGCGGGGGGTTCTGGCCAGAGCCCTTCACATATAATTCTAAGGTAGAGAGGCATAGTTTTTTCTGGGGACGCAATAAATACGGGAAATTAGAATTCTTTAATGACTATAATAAAATGGATGGAGCGGGCTACCATCATGAAGAGTGGTATGTGCCACTGCGCTATTCTTCCAGCACCTCCTGCTATTGGTCGAAGTCGTATGTGGACACCTATTCTGGCCAACCGATGGTAACATGTTCGTTGCCGATTCGCAGCGAGGGTGTGTTTCAGGGTGTCTCGACAATTGATTTGAAGCTTGAGGGGTTGGGAGAACTTCTGGATGACGCCCTAAAAGCTACGGGTGGGTATGGATTCATTGTGGATCGGAATAACAAATTCATTTCTTATCCCGACACGCTCGCGGTGAAACAGGGCGGTGATCCTGCAGCAACCGAATCAAAAGAAAATATCGATACCCAAACGCTGGCAACACGCAATTCAGCGTTTAAGGAAGTCGCGGATATGTTGCAGCAGACAAACGACAAAATTCTCACCGCCCAACATTCGGATCATTCGGATGCAGCGATGCGCAGCGAGGATACCATTGCTCAATACCTCACAAAGCATAGTTACCAAATTAATTCTAGGGAGGCGAAAATAATTGTCGCCATGCTTGGGCAATTGAATGCCGCGAATAAGAACAGCGATGTAACCGTCGAGACGTCCCCACAACTATTGGCCAAGGATATTTTGCTGAATGAGCCTGCGTTCATCAATATAGTCACGATGCCGAACACTTTCTGGAAGATCGTTTTTGTTATACCACAATCCAAAGTAGTTGCCGAGGCGCACGCTGTTTTTGGAAGGATGATTGTATTTACAGTTGGAATTATTGCTTTCATCTTTTTGCTGTTCTTTGCTTTTTTGCGCACCACATTATTGCTGCCTATGCGCAATATCATTCGCACGATTAAGTCAACAATGGGCGAGCAAACGCCATCATTGGACCAAAGCCTGAATAACGAACTGGGAGAAATTGCTTACTGGTATAATTTACGTACAGCGGAAATGATTAGTGCCAAAGAACAAGCGGAAAGTGCCAATCAGGCAAAAAGTGATTTTCTTGCCAATATGAGCCATGAAATACGGACGCCTATGAACGGTGTTCTAGGCATAGCGGAGCTTATGCTTGATAGCCAGTTGGATGCAGAACAACGTGGCTGGATGGAGATCATCAAAAAGTCTGGTGAGAATTTACTTGAGATCATTAACGGTATTCTCGATTTTTCCAAAATTGAAGCTGGTAAGTTGGCACTAGACCCCATTCCTTTCGATCTAACAGGGCTGGTGATGGAAGTGACTGATTTGCTGTCGCTTGCGACGCAGGAAAAGGGCTTAGAGTTGCTCGTGCAATTTTCTCCTGACTTACCACGCCATCTGAAAGGTGATTCAACGCGTCTACGGCAAATTTTAATTAATCTTGTCGTCAACGCCATCAAGTTCACTGATCAAGGATACATCCTGATACGGACAAGTTTTGAGCTTGAGGCGCAGCAGCGGGTGCGTCTTTATTTTGAGATAGAGGATTCTGGGATTGGCATTCCGCCAACGAAAGTCATCCATGTATTTGATAAGTTTTCGCAGGCGGAAGAGTCCACCACCCGTAAATTTGGCGGCACGGGCTTGGGGTTAACCATCGTCAGCAGGCTCGTGAAGATGATGGAAGGCAGCATTGGTGTCAGAAGTGAATTGGGTAAGGGCTCTGTATTCTTTTTTGATGTGTTGCTGGAATCAGCAGTGCAGCCCGATGTCTCCACAATCCATATCCCCGACATTAGCCTAATGAATTTACGTATACTAGTGGTCGACGCATCGCAGATGAATCGGGAAATCCTCTGTCAGTATTTGCAAGCGTGGCAGATGTGCTTCGAGGCCTGCACCACAGCAGACATGGCGTTAGCCATGATGGAACAGGCCGTGCGCAATCATAATCCGTATGACTTTGTCATGATTGATTATAAAATCGATGGGACCAATGGCTTGCAATTGGCAGAGTGGATTAAATCTTCTCCGCTGCCGCTCGATGCGACCTTATTTATGGTGACCTCCCTGAGTCATGTCATTACCAGTGGCAACTTAGAGAAATTAGGCTTCGCCGGCTTCTTTGTTAAGCCCTTCTACCCCGATCAACTTAAAGTAGCCTTGCAGCTCTTATGGGAAGCCAGGCAAAAGGGCGAAGCATTGCCTTTGGTAACCCGTCAAACTGTCTTGCAGCTGCTGCGGATGAAGTCAGATAATGTGATTGTTCAGCCCAATATGTACACGGGTATCCGTGTGTTGGTGGTGGAGGATATGAAAGTCAACCTCATGTTAATCAAAAAGATTCTAGAAAAACATGGCTGCGAAGTATTCTCTGCAGAAAATGGTAAAATTGCTGTCGAAAATTTACGCAACCATCGTTACGATATTGTCTTCATGGATTGCCAAATGCCGGAAATGGATGGGTTTGAAGCGACCCGCAAAATACGTGAAGAAGAAGCCAATCATCGCCGCCATACGACGATCATTGCGCTGACTGCCGATGCGATGACAGGGGATCGTGAGAAATGTTTGAGCGCGGGCATGGATGACTATGTCAACAAGCCTGTTCGAACACAGAAAATCACCGAAATACTCGAAAAATGGGTAAAAAAATAAGCTAAGGGGCAGCAGAAAATGGCTATAGAACACGTGCACGTGCATGCAGGCGGGCAAGGCCATTGTCGGCAACATCACTTACCCTGAGGGGGGGTGCAAAACAAAAAAGGAGAACAACCCCACGCAATCACCCATGCACCAGAGCAAGCGATGCCTTGCCAAAACAAGAAGCGCAAAGCCGGGCCAGATCACCCGCGATGCCTAATAGCCGATGCCGTATGCATGGTGGGCTATGGACGAGAGCGCCAAAGGGCAATAAGAACGCCCTCAAGCATGGGCGCTATACGTCTCAGAGGCTATCGCGAGTAGGCAGGAGACGCGGGAGTTGATTAGAGCATTTAGGGCGTTAAGGGATGAGATGGTTTACAATTTCTCTTGAGCAATTGAGAGGCTAGTGACCGGGCTTCGCCTTCGACACGGCCTGAGATGTAGGCCAGCTGGTCAGGAACATACGACCAGCCAGGGGGTAAGGAAGGACAGTTTTTTCTTGATTTTTCATGTGGATTCGCTAAGTTGGAAGGGATGCAGCAGCACCCCGCGACCCTAGCGCCTAGCCCCTCGGCCTTCTCCCTGGTCGAGCTGTCCATCGTTCTCTAATTCGCTCTGTCAAGTCCTACCGGCCCTCCTTTCTTTT
>JBMOIY010000146.1:0-3719 GCA_049317085.1 Rickettsiales bacterium
CTTTGGAGGGCGGCCGATGAAGAACATCGCGTCATCGAGCTTCACGGCATCGACGACCGTGCCTTTGGGGTTGACGATGGCCTGGGCGAGCGGGACACCGGTCACCTTCTGCTGTGGTGCAGGTGCTGGAATTACAGGTGCCGGGGCTTCTTGCACGACGGTTGTAATGGCTGGCGGAATGGTTGCAACGGTTACGCGAATCGGGGTGTCGAGCGGCTTCGGATCCACACAGATCGTAGTGCCGGATTGTTTCGGGCTGATGACCGGATTGCCCTCGGGGAGCACCAGATCCTGACCGACCTTGATGATGGCGATCTCTGTCGGGAAATCGACGCAGTCTTTACCATTGTTGGTTTTCAGGCGATTCGTTTTTTTGATCCATGCTTCTACGGCTTTGAGTTTCTGCTGAAAACTGCCTTTGAGTTCAGCGCCATCAAGCTTCTGCTGTCCCTTGTTTTGTCGCAGCCATTCCGCAGCGATTTGGCTCACCGTATCGTAGTTCGTGATCCCATCCGTTGGGGTCATGTCGGGGCGGATTTTGTAAATGTTGGGATTTGCCATGGATGTTCTCCGAATTGAATTTTTACTTGGAATTCTCGTTGAATTGCTTATTGAGCGATTGACTATAGCTATAGTAATACGACACAAATGTGACAGTTTTGTTAAGATTTTGTTAATCTATGGTTAACAAATCATCGCATCCGATGGAATCCCATCGAGAATTTGCGGTATTCTTTATATTTTTTCGTACTTTAATTGGTTCTAATGGAGGCCAAAAATTCGTCTGATTTCTGCTAAAAAGATTAGATCAGGCGTCTCGGATGTCGGCGGATTCGCCGTGCTGGGAGATGTTTTTACGCCAATTAGAAGCTGTAGGTTACCGTTCCCACGATACGGCTCGAGCAGCCATCCGCGCATTCACTCTTCTTAAGGTTCGTATCGATATAACTGAGGTCGAGGCCGATCTGGTTATAGGTGTAGCCAGCGCCGATATTCCAATCGACCGTGTCAGGGTAGCCGAACGCGGCGTTGTCGTCGACATATTGCTTACCGAGATAGGCGTGAAGGGAGAACTCGTATGGCAGCGGCACGTCGAGCTTCGCCTGAATGTATTCAGCCTCGCCGGAATCGGCGAAGAAATTGGGCGAATAACCGAAGAACCCGCCGAGCTTAGCATGGCCGAAATCGTAGGCGGCGGCGAAGGAGATCTCGCTGTAATCGTAATCGAGCGACGCGGCAGCGCCGGGATAGGCGTAATAGGTGTAGCGTGCATCGGCCGACCATTTCTCGTTCAGGTCGACGCGGTAGCCAAGCGAGAGATCGATCTCGGTCCTGGCTTCGTCGCCGTCGTTGAAATCGACCGGTGAGCCCCAGATGCTGGCATAGATGCCGGAATCATGCGCCAGTTCGACACCCAATTGCGGGGTGACATGTTCGTCGTTCTGGGTGACGCCGCGGTAAGCGTAATCGCTGGTGACACTGGCGGCACCGCTGAAGCTGAATTGATCGCTGAAGCTGCTGGCGGGCGGTGTTGCATCGTTCGCGTTATCAGCAGCGAGTGCCAGCCGAGGTATGGCGAGCAGGGCGACGCCCAGCACGAGTCGTTTGGAATAGTTCATCATACCCTACCTGAGTTTGCGAGAGAGTCTTCAGCCTAACGCGCAAGCTTAGTGCGTCCTAGCTTATTTCGTATCACGGTGGAAATGCGCGCGCTGAACATTCCCACTTGTGATTTTTACGACACAAAACGCATGGGACTCGCCACAAAGCACAGTCGCAACTTTATGGTATTTAAGGAAAAATGGGTTAGGCTTAGAATATTTAAGGAAGAATAGATCATTGCGGTTCGACTTAAAGGATGCAGCGCCTGTGCGCATTTGGTGCTTGATCGGCGGAATATGGGTGGCGTTTTACTATGATTTCAACCGTGCTAAATATAATGCGCAGCGTTCACCAACCAACTCCGCCAGCTTGTGCGCAACGGGGTGATCAATACCCACCTTGCCAATATTTGCCAGCACCTGCTCAATCAGTTCTGGCAGACGCTTTTTCATGATAGGGGTAGACAAACCAACATCCTGCGCCAAGCGCTCGAAATGCTCCAGTGTAATTTTTGACGACTCTGCTTCTTTGCCGATTTTCATCGCCATTTTCTTGGTCAACTGCGGATAGTACACGGTACTTACCAAATCATATAGCGGAGCAAGCTGCGTATTCCCTGGCTGATAAAGGAGCGAAAAATTCTTGCCATGCGCATCATGATTGCCGATGAGCAAATTGAAAATCACTGCATCCAACAGGCGCATAATATCGATTGCTGGGCGCGACGATGCATCCCGCAACAGCGCGAAGCAATCCTTCAGGTTTGGTCCGCCCTCATTCTGATATTTTTCTTCGGAGGCAACCCCCAGCGCTTGGCAGAAATCCTCCTGATGTAGGCGATGAACGTTTCCGTCCGTGTCGATTCGCCGGTCATATCGCTCCACCAGCAAATAATCGATTCCACCGACGTTACACTTTTGCGCTTTCGCAACGGGAAGGCCAACAATCCCAGCGAGCTTCAGACAATAGGATTCATTAAGAACCAGTCCTTCAAATCGCTCAATGGCGGGTTTCAATATGTGCGTGCTCGGTGCGCCGCCAAGTGGGATAGAAACTTTGCCGTTCGCCACATGCACCGCAATTTTATCCTGCGCTCCTGCAAGCGAAAGTCGTATCCCATCCTCACCTGCCATAAGAGGTTGACGCGGGAGCAATTCAAGAATCTTGATCAGCTCATCATCCGACAATGAGCGATAGCGATAATCATGTTCGGGCAACGCTTGCGAGGTTGGAAGAAATGTCACCGCGCCAGCGCATTCGCCACCAATTTGCTCAATCATCGCGAAATCATTGGTAGGGCTGATGCCTAAATTCTTCGCAACCATCTGGCGCTTGCTTTCTTCCGGCAGGATGCCTGCAAAGAATCCTCTACAGATTTTACGATCAAAACGCTCTGTCCTAAGCGGCAAAGAATGTGACAGCGGCACGGACTGCGCATTTTTAAGCCAGCTATCCGCATACTCAAACACCATGCCACCTTCATCCAGCATAAGCTGTCCGACAAGATTACGGTGGAGAAAAACATTTAAGGTTTTGATCATTGGTTATCCTTCTCCCGAGCCATCACCACGTCCTGCGCCAGCCCCCGAACCTGACCCATCACCAGCGAAGGCTTCATAATCAACAGGGCTCTTGAGTTGTATTTTGATACCCAATGTTTGCAGCACGGTCAGAGTCTTACCCAACTGAGACGTGGGCTTACCGTTTTCGAGGTCGCTGATAAATCGTTGGCCGGTGCCAGAAGTAAGCGCAAGATCACGCTGTGTGATGCCCATAGCTTTACGCGTTCCCCGAACCAGCTCTCCAATTTGTGCAGTCGTATATTTCATATTTAAGACTTTTCTGTTCCCGTTCGGTAACAATATCGCATGAAAAGCCCAATTTCAAGCTATTAATTCCCGTTCGGTAATAATATGTCGATTCCAACGGTTATTGACCGGCTATATTACCGAACGGGAAAAAAGAGGATTGGCCTCAGCTGCCAGTAGCTTATCATCTGCCACGTTGGCAAAAATAATGTGCTGTGCCTTCACACGAGCAGCTACATTATGGCGACGGATATATTCGTTATCAACATCTGGGCGGTGCACGCGTGGCTCATCGACCACTGCTAAGTA
>JBMOIY010000147.1:0-3613 GCA_049317085.1 Rickettsiales bacterium
TCTCAAGTGCGGCTCCTAATAAATCTGCAGCTGAGGCGACATCGCCGCCGAGCCGCGTGGCAAGATCAGTCGATAGCACCAGCGCACGCTTAAAAACGTCTTCCTGAATATTACCGTAAGAAGTAAGCGCCGCACCCGCTTTAAGAATTTCCTCCTTCTTGAATAACGTGGTTTCTTCAACCGCTTCGCCCAGCTGCTGAATCTCTTTCACGGTAACGCCAGCCACATTACCGGTGGTTTGCAGTGCGGCGGTGAGCAGATTGGTGGCCTGTTCCGCTTCCTTAAATTCGCGGATAGCACCGGCGGTTGCAAGACCGATAGTGCCTAATATCGCGGCAAGAGCCAGACCCACAGGGCCAAGCCGCGCCAGCGAGAGCCCAAGCGTTCCCGCGCCACCTGAGAGATTTTCCAAACCGTAACGTAGCTGTTCGCCCGCCACATTCACCGCAAGCAGTGACCGCGATGCAGGCGCGGTCGAATCCTTGATGCGCTGCATCGCCTGCACAGCAGCGTCACCGGTCAGGGTTATCTGCTTACGGCTGTCATTACCGCCGATAACCGTCAGCCGGATGGAGATGTTCTGTGTTGCTGTCTGCATGTTTTTTTACCGCTTCACGTAATCCTGCCTCGGCATGTTCAATAAGGAGCAGCGTGGCTTGCAGGTCATAGCCAAGTGCCCCAGCGACACAGAGTATGGTCGGCACATCAAATCCGGCGATGCCGCCGCTCGGATAGAATTTGAGCTGCCCACTGCAACGCTCGATGACCTCCCATACTTCAAAGCCCTCGGGCGTGAGGGGTTCGTTTATGCTGTAAGGGCAAGGCTCTCCGGTGACGGGGCTGCATTCCCCTCTGGCGCAGGGGAATCCTTCGTCGTGGCAGACTCGGCAGTATCCTGACCCGCCGCCGAAATGCCATTCGGCGCGAGCCCTGATCCGTTTCCCTCCGCGTCCAGCAGCGACAGGGAATTGGTGTATTGCTTCCAGAATTCCTGCGCCATGAACCAGATATCCATCAGATCATTCACCGTCTGGTCGCTGATCGGAGCCAACGCATCGCTGTCGGGCAGCATGACGCCTTCCCATTCAATGATCGCACCGCGCCCCAATGCCTTAATCAGCAGTGATTCCGAGAGGGCAAGGCGTGTCTGCTCATCGTCTACGTCCGGCAGCGTGAGATCGGTTTTGCACGCCTCGCGTATAGCAACGATCTGCCTGATCACTTGCGACTGTGCCGCGCTCATGACGGCGGTGGTGAGCGGACGCACTTTCACCCGCACGGAGGCGGGAAGTTGCATCCAGTACGGTTCTTTTTTCAAATTGAGTCTCAGCATGGCTATCTCCTATGGGTAAGAGGTGACATCGTTTTTGAGGACGACCGTCACCGATTTGGTTAATCCTTCGTCATACACGCCCAGCCAGTTGAAGCTGGCCTGCACGCCGCCCGGCCCACCAATCGGCATGCGCGGTCGCGGCAGGTACACTTCGTGGAATGTCCAGGTGAGCGAGAAGTTGTTGCCCTCCAGCCCCGCCAGCTTGTAGGCAAGCTCCAGATCGATGGCGGTGTTGTTGAGCGCGTCATCGACCAGCGTTGTATCGGCGAAGCGCACATCGATGCTGCCGGTTATGTTGATGATGGTGGGGTCAACGCCTTCGATCAGCGCGTCATTGCGGATGGTGGAGATCGCCTCAAGCCCGTTGCTGTAGGTGAACTGTGCGCCGGTGACGTTCGCCAGCGATACGCCATTGCGCTTGATGGAGCCGTTGAATTGGCTGAACGGTTTGTACACCCGACTGGTCGGCGTGCCGCCTTGCGAGGTGGCAAAGCGGGTTTCGCCCTGGGCGATGACGTTGAGCGTGGCATTCGCTGCGCCGGAGCGCTGGAAGTTGAACGCCATTGAGTTGAGCAAGATACCAGTATGCACAAAATACGCCGGTACATTGGCATGGCCGATTTCGGCGGCGAAGGATGGAAGTGTTGCCGCACCGCTGATAAACGTATGGGTGAATCCACCGCCCGATAATGTCGCACCGCTTGCCACGCCGTTGGCATTGCCGGAGGCAATCGTGAAGTTGTTGCCGACAGCGCTCAGAGTATCATGCACAATGTTAAGTTTTGTGCCGCCTCCGTTCGAATAGGTGGCTGGCGTGATGCTGGCATTGACCGAAGCGTTGAGATCAGTCGCCAGCTGAGTAAGTGTGGCGTTTAGATTTGCGCCGATATTGGTCTGGCTGCCAGTGGCACCGCTGGCAACAAACGTCCATACCACGCCGTTGATGGTGATGGTATGGCCTGCGCTTGGGTTAGCGGTGAACGTGATGTCGCCGGTTGCGGCCACACCCGCCGTGGTGGGGTTGCCGAGTAGAAGTTGAAGCCAGCGCCCGAAATCGCGGCCTTCAATCGGCACCACGAAATTGCCCTGATCGTTGATCACATCGCGGAAGGGCGCGCGCGGTTCGCGGCCTTGTCCAAGCAGATCAGAACTGATTAGTCCTTGTTCTGCGCTCAAATCCGAAGATACGAACGCGAATTTTTCCCAGTTGCCGCTGGGTTTTGTGCCGTAGACGCTTTCTTTCAAGGCAAGCAGTGATGTTGCCGAGCCATAGGATCGTGCCATAAATATTCTCCTTTTATGTTGGGTTAATTGAGCGGGTCAGTGGTGAAGTACCGGATCATGATCAGCACGCTTGCCGTGCGTATTGTTGCCGCACCTTCAATCGGCTCCTGCTGAAAATCCGGCGATCTGGCCTCGACCCACTCGGCGAGACCATTCAGCGTGCGATTTGCGTTGATGACGCTGCCAATGCTGACAAGCAGACTGTCAATCTGGCTATCGCGGAGCGCGGCATCCGATTCCTGCACAATCACTTCGGCGGTCACGAGATGCTCGTAAATATAGGTGAGCGGCGACAGCAGCACTTCCGGCTCTTCCTCAGTGCCGTCGCGCAGGATGATCATGCCGGTGTCCGGTACTTGCGGCGGCATATCAAGATTGCGATAGACCTTGATGCTGCTGGTTTCTAACGCCTTCATTTTGGCAAGAAGCGTCGATAACACCTGTTCACGTTTGCTCGGCATTAGGCGTGACCTCCGGCCAGTGTTTTAATATTGCCTGTGATATTTGCGGCTCCCACCGTGCCACCACGCGCTTGTAATCGAGCCGTTTTTTTAGCTGCGCTTGCGGTATGAGCAGGAACATGACCACCGTGGTGAGACCACGCCCTGATCGCAGCGCCGTATCGGATGCCCTGCGGAAGCCACCGCGCTTGCCCGTACCGGCGCGCAGATTATCCACCACCAGCAAAGACACCGCGCCGCGCCGATAGACAAAACGCAGCCGCCCCAGCGAATGTTCGGGGAAGTTCGACGGCGTGATGCGCTTGCCGCCCACGCCGCGCTTCGGTGCATTTTCAGTTGGGATTGCCAGAAAGAAGCCATCCTTGCTTTTGATCAACACGCCATCATCGAAGGCGCGGATAATTTTTGGCGCTTTGGAAAATATCCAGCCCGATGCCTCAATCGATTTTCTGCCTTTGGGGTAGATGTTTGACTGCCAGCTTTTGGCAAGGCGCGCACCTAACCCCGCCGATTGCACCTGAGCGCGGAGTTCGTT
>JBMOIY010000148.1:0-3469 GCA_049317085.1 Rickettsiales bacterium
ACAGGAGCCGCCAATGCCCATTCTGCAAGTCCACCTGCTCGAAGGCCGCGACCTCGAGAAAAAACGCCTGCTCGTCAAGCGCCTTACCGAAGTCGTCTGCGAAACCCTCGGCAGCAAACCCGAAAAAGTCCGCGTTATCCTGAGTGACATGGCCCACCACGACTATTCCGTCGCCGGCGTGCTTTATTGTGATGAGGAAAAAAAATAAGACTGATGAACACCACTCCCGCATTGCTACCTTCAGGCCTGATGGACGTGTTGCCCCCTTTGGCAGCGGCGGAGTTCCGCCTCGTCCATCATTTCCTGAAGACCTTCATGGCCTTTGGCTACCAGCCGGTGATTCCACCGCTGGCGGAATACGCCACCAGCATGCTCGCCGGTCAGGGTGAGGCAACCAGCCACCATGTTTTCAAAATGCCGGACCCACTGGCCCCTGAAATGCTTGCCTTGCGTGCCGATATGACCGGTCAGGTCGCACGCATCGCCTGTGGCGCGCTCGCCGCCATGCCGCGCCCCTTGCGCCTCTGCTATGCCGGTTACACCCTGCGCACCGCGCCCGAAGCCCTGAAGACCCGCCGCCAGCACACGCAGGTGGGCATCGAGCGCTTTGGTGACATGGAGCCTCATTCTGTCGCCGAGATCCTTGCCATTGCCGCCCATGCGCTTGACAGCAACGCCGTCAGAGGCCTCACCATCGACCTGCATTTCCCCGCCATTCTCGCCACACTGCTGAAGGATATGCCCGCCGAGACTGCCGCGCAGGCGCGCGAAGCCGTGCGCCTGAAGGACATCGCGCAACTGAAGCGCCTGAAGGCGGATGCAGTCGTCAACGTCCTCGAAGCCGCTGGCAGCGCGGAAACCGCCCTCACCAAACTCCGCGCCATCGTCCACCCGGAAGTCGCCGTCGCCACCGACACGCTCGCAACCCTCGTCGGCGCGCTCAAGACACAACAAGTGCCTGCCACCGTCACTATCGATATGCTCGACCTCAGCGGCTACGGTTACTACACCGGCATCGGCTACGCCATGTTCTGGAACAAAGCCGGCATCGAAGTCGGCCGCGGCGGTTGCTACGCCACGGATAGCGGCGAACAGGCGGTGGGCTTCACCCTCTACATCAATGATCTTTTGGACCAGCTCCCAGAAGAAGCCCCGGCACCGACCCAGACCATCGCCTACGGCACCCCGGCCAAAGAGGCTGAGGCCTTGCAACGCGAAGGTTTCGTGACGATTTTCGGCTAAGCGGCACCACCACTCAGGCGCCCGTTATCCGGCCCTTTGGCCGAAATTCTGCTGAGCACTTTTGCCGCACTCACGGATGCATAGGCAGGATTTTTACTGCCAACCCAGCCATTCGCCTAAAGCTGGGTTTGGAATATCCCCTCCATGAACGCTTGCGGCTACTGATCCTTGAGGACATGGAGCGCCGCAAAAAATGCCGTATCCATCATATCCTGCTTGCCTGCTTCATACAGCTTCGAAGCGTGCGGCTTTGTACACTAGCAGAACGCGCGGCCTAGTCTGCAAGTGCGCTCGTAAATTGCTTGGCGAGGCTGTCTGACACGTCCTTCACATCCTGCTCCATTTCCGGGTTGAAAATGCGCCGAATATGATAGACCAACTTGCCCGCTTCGTGGCTCGTTTCACTGGCTTGTACTATTAGTCAACGGCTTCTGGACCATCTGCTGACAATCCGCAAAATGCCCACTAAATTGGCCATGCGCATCATAAAGAACTGAAAACAGTGCATGCGCATAATGAAAGAACTATACCGGAGTATCCACAAAGCTTGCCTCGCGATAAGCCTTCCTTTCAGACGGACTCGCTAGTTCAAGGTCGCCATAATCCGGGTCCTGCCGAAGCTGCGCAAAACGTTCCTGCAGCTGTATTAGTTTAGCAGCACACTCCGGCCGGTGCGCACCCCAATAGCAGCTGGCCTCGTCCATCACCGTTTTAGCGTTGTCATCCATAGAGCCTCATTTTTCCTATACCAAACCACACTCGCCGCAGCTCGTGTGTAAAGCTTTCATGACAATTCGGCCCATTTCCGCCCTAGACAACCCCACCCATCTATGCAACAACGCCCGCTTGCAATTTTAAGGAGTTTTTCATGCAGAGCGTCGTTGTCGTTGGTTCCCAATGGGGCGATGAAGGTAAAGGCAAGGTCGTCGACTGGCTCAGCGAGCGCGCCGATGTCATCGTGCGCTTCCAGGGCGGCCATAACGCGGGCCACACCCTCGTTATCGACGGCGTAACCTACAAACTCAGCCTCCTCCCCTCCGGCGTCGTGCGCAAAGGCAAGGCCAGCATCATCGGCAACGGTGTGGTCATCGACCCATGGGCCCTGCTCGCTGAAATCGAAAAAGTTCAGAAACAAGGCGTCGAAGTCTCATCCACCACCTTAAAAATTGCCGAGAACGCCCCGTTAATCCTGCCGATACATCAAGCGCTCGACGCCGCCTCCGAAAAACTCCGTGGCACCAACAAAATCGGCACCACCGGCCGTGGCATTGGCCCAGCCTATGAAGATAAAGTCGGCCGCCGCGCCATCCGTGTATGTGACCTCGCCAACCTCGACAGCCTCAAAGGCAAACTCGCCGATATGGTCGCCCACCACGAGCACATCCTCAAAGCCTCCGGCAGCGAGACCATCGATGTCGACACGATGTTCAACGCCCTGAAAGAAGTCGCGCCGAAAATCCTACCCTTCGCCACCCCCGTCTGGCGCCTCCTCGCCGAATACCGCGCGCAAGGCAAACGCATCCTCTACGAGGGCGCTCAAGGCATTATGCTGGATGTCGATTATGGCACCTACCCGTTCGTCACCTCGTCCAACACCCTTGCCGGTTCAGCCACGCTGGGCTCCGGTTCCGGCATCCACTCCATCGGCTACGTACTCGGCATCACCAAGGCCTACACTACCCGCGTCGGCAGCGGCCCATTCCCGAGCGAACTGAAAGATGCCATCGGCGAAAAAATCGGCGAGCGTGGCCATGAGTTTGGCACCGTCACTGGCCGCAAACGCCGCTGCGGCTGGTTCGATGCGGTCATGGTCAAGCAAGCCGTCACCGTTGGCGGCATCAACGGCATCGCCCTGACGAAGCTCGACGTGCTGGATGGCCTCGAAGAACTGAACATCTGCATCGGCTACGATATTAACGGCACCAAATACGACTATTTGCCCGCGGCGAGCGAGCTTCAGGCCGTCGCCAAACCCATCTACGAAACCATCGAAGGCTGGGGCGATTCCACTCGTGGTGCGCGCAGCTGGGCACAACTCCCGGCCACCGCCATCAAATACATCCGCCGCATCGAGGAACTCATCGGTTGCCCAGTCGCCCTGCTGAGCACCAGCCCCGACCGCGACGATACGATTCTGGTGAAGGACCCGTTCCTCGGCCTTTAAGCAACAGGAGGCAGTTTCAAGGATGAGTTGCAACACCTGAGAGCAGCATAGGATTTCTGGCAA
>JBMOIY010000149.1:0-3403 GCA_049317085.1 Rickettsiales bacterium
CTGCTAGCACGGTTTCAATGCCGCCTTGGCTATCGGGAATGAGAAGAGCGGTGGCTGGGAGCGCTTCGAAGCTTTGGGCTTTGACCCAGCTTTGAGTGCGACTGTCCTGCCGTTTCAGCCAGGCTGGTAGGGTGGCGGCGGTGAGAGGGGTGATGGTGCGGGCGTTCTTGGCGGTGTGGCTGAAGAGTTGCATCGGTGGGGCTTTCGTAGGTGAAACTGCATGTTACTATGCAGCAAATCGCTGTTGTTTCAAGCCTTCGCAGGGTCGCGTGCAACGAAGTCACAATCAGCGTGGCCTAATGGCATCATTTTTACCATTGGTCGCTGCGGGCGGAGAGAATTGCAGGGGGTAACAAACATTTTTTCTAGGCAGATTTGTAAAGATATGATTATAAGCACCCATTGTACCCTCGTATCACTGTGTTTTTGGGATGTTTTATGAACCGCACCTATACTATCCGCCTGTTATCGAGCGCCGCTTTCGTTGTCGCGCTCACCGCTGCCTTTACCGCCAGTGCGCAAGTCGTTCCAAACACCGCTCGGCCGACAACGGTCGAGCGTGATAACCGTATCGACAGTGTGCGCCCGGAAGTTGGCGGTGCGCCAGTTATTAGCGCTCCAACCCGGGAGCGGAAGAAAAGCGGCTCCGGTGCATCGTTCGCCCTCAAAGGCATCAAAATCGAAGGGGCGTCGGTTTATGGCGAAAAAGAATTAGGCCCAATCTATGCCGATAAAATCGGTACGAAACTGACGCTCGACGATTTGAACGCTGTGGCGGATGATGTGACCGCTTACTATCGCAACAAAGGCTATATCCTGACCCGTGCTGTGTTGCCGCCGCAGCGTGCGACCGGTGGCGTGGTGACCCTGCGCATCGTGGAAGGGTATGTGAACGATGTTCGCTTCGCGGGTGACTACGACAAGGGCAACAAGGATAAACTGCAGGCCTATGCGAATAAGATTAAGAATGCGAAGCCGCTGAACACGGAAGACCTTGAGCGTTATCTATTGCTGATGGAAGACCTGCCCGGCGTGGATGCGCGTGCGGTGCTGACGCCTGCCGCCAAAGCAACCGGCGCTTCGGATGTGGTCGTAACCATCACGCGTAAACCTATTAACTTCAATGTGGGCATCGATAACCGTGGCAACAAATTCCTCGGCCCTGTCCAGGCAAATGCCGGTGTATTCTTCAATGATGTGTTGGGGCTGGATGATGTGACGCAATTGCGCGTTTCCAACTCGATCTTCAACCGTTCTGAGCTGGTCTTCGGTGAGATCCGCCATACGGAGCAAGTGGGTAACGAGGGGACGACGGTGTCGCTCTCGGCGAACAAGGTGAATACGCAGCCGGGCAGCACGTTGAAGCCGCTCGACATTAAGGGGACTAGTTCGGCGATTACAATCAACGCGACGCACCCGCTCATTCGTTCGCGACGCACCAACTGGTTCGTGACGAGTGATTTAACTTTCCGTAACGTGGAAGTCGATACGCTTGGCACCAGCCTCTACAAGGATAAGACGCGTGTGCTGAATATCGGTACGGCGTATGACTTCGTGGATGCGGGGTCGGGTATCAACAAAATCGAAGCCAACGTTGCCAAAGGCTTTAACTGGGATACCAGCGCTGGTCTGAACGCCCGTAGCCGCGCAAACGGCCAGACGAGCTTTGTCAAAGAAACCGCCAAGCTGACACGTATCCAGCCATTGTGGGGTGCATTCTCCCTCTATGGGGCGGCAAGTGGGCAGTATTCGAATGATCCGCTGCTGGCGTCGGAAGAATTCACGGTGGGTGGTGCTGAATTCGGCTCGGCCTATGATTCGGCAGAGATTTCGGGGGATTCGGGTGTCGCGGCACGCGCGGAGTTGCAATATAACCAAGTCATAGATGGCGGCTATCTCTCGCAATATCAGCTCTATGGCTTCTACGATATCGGTAAGGTATGGAACGAAAACCCGATTCCGGGTAGCGAAAACAAGAGCGATTCGCTGGCTTCGGCAGGCCTTGGCGCGCGGTTCAACGTACTGGAATCGATTTCTGGTACGGTTGAAGGTGCGGTGCCTATGACGCGTCAGGTGGCCTCGAGGAATAATGCTGGCGATGATGCGCGCCTGTTCATGAGCCTGCAGTACCGCTACTAGGAGCTTGCAAGAAACCAAAAAAACCCGCGTCAGCAATGGCGCGGGTTTTTTAATTGTTAGAAGTCGTCGCGGCCGTTCATTACCGTTATTTATTGTTGTCGAGGCTGTCTTATCCACATTTCGATTCCCTTTTATTACATGCTGAGCTGTCTAATAGACTGACATATTTGCCATTTTTTAATTGAAGCGCCACAGACCAAAAATATATCTAAATTGCATTATTTAACTTGTTATTAACCTTTGGTTTGTTTAGTTTGCCCGTCCATAGTTGTGACATTTTGGTTGCACTAAACCAATTCGAACGCGTTTTTAACGGAGAACTAGCCATGCGTACCGCCACGAAAGCCACCGGCATCAAACTCAGTAACAAAGCATGGGCAACTAGCTCGACACTTTACCGAACCGCCTTTGCATCGGTTGCTGCATTAGCGGCGGCCACTGCAAACGACGCGATGGCTCTGCCAACCGGCGCGCAGGTGGAATCGGGCGATATCAGCATCAGCCAGCCAACGGGCACGGACCTTATCGTCAACCAGGGCAGCGACCGCGCGGTCATCAACTGGCAGAACTTCGACATCCTGCATGGTGAGTCTACGCGCTTCAACCAACCGGGTGCGAACTCCATCGCCCTCAACCGCGTGCGTGACGGCAACCCAACCCAGATTCTCGGCAAACTTTCGGCGAACGGAAAACTCGTTCTCGTCAACCCGAACGGCGTGTTCTTCGGCGCTGGCTCGACCGTTGACGTTGCGGGCATGATCGCGACGACGGCGGATACATCGACCGCGAACTTCAACGCAGGCAAATTGCAGTTCGATCGAGCTGGTAATCCCGATGCAGTTATCGAAAACAGAGGTACCATTACTGCCGCTGAAGGGGGGTTGGTTGCGCTGATTGCACCGAAAGTAATCCAAGGTGGCATTATTCAAGCCAAGGCCGGTACGGTTGCATTGGCTTCAGGGCGCACGGCTACTATCGATATGTACGGTGATGACCTTTACAGCTTTGCTGTTGGCACTGATGGCAAAGGCGTTAGCAATACAGGAAAAATTACTGCTGGTAACATTTTGATGACGGCGAACGCGGCGAAAGATGTCGTGACCAACGTGGTGAACAACACGGGCGTACTCGAAGCATCGGGTGCGCATATGGATGGCGGCACCATCGTGCTTGATGGTGGCTCGAGCGGCAAAGTGAGCGTGGCTGGCAGTGTGAAAGCAACCGGCAAAAAAGGTGGCACGGTCACCGTGACCGGGAAAAATAT
>JBMOIY010000150.1:0-3246 GCA_049317085.1 Rickettsiales bacterium
TGGTTCACCAGAATCCTAACTTATTCTCTGGACCATTTATAGGGGGGCAGGACAATGTGCTTCCATGATCGTCGCGTCCATAACACACATATGCACCGCCCATAATGGCGAGTTATGCAATGGTCTCAAGATTTTATGAAGATGCAATGCGAGGTGTCGCAGTCGTCGTAAAGCCAATGATATTTGTGACGATTTGAAGACAATTGACGTGAGGACGTCGCAATTTAAGATTTTGTTAACTTTTGGCACTTAGAATGATGATGTGGCCATAGTTCTAAAAGGGTTGCAGCGCCGCGTAAGTGCAAAACCTTGGGCTATGTGATAGACAATCAGTATGCCGACTGAATGAGGAGAAGGTTAAAAGCAGAAAAAACAAGCCTATTAAGGTACTTATCAATGCAAAAGTCACCAGCCAAAGATTAGTCATTAATTAGTAAACTGAGGACCTTCAGTACCGATTAAACCGTATAGTACCGATTAAACCGTATTTTGATTTGGAATAAACTATGGCTACAATTGAACCAAAGAAAGGCTGGGCACAGTACTTAGAGCCAGAAATAGCGGTCTGGGTGCCTGTAGATAAACGCCATAATGAAGTACGAGGCGTTTTGCAGCAGATTAAAGACAATCCTGATGTGCGGTCGCAATTAGTCCTCTTGGGTAAAAAATACCAACTACCTTACCTTGATATTTATCCATTTGAATTAGATCCTGAGAGTCACGGAGGAGAAATTGGTATTGCGCTTGGTAGTGATGCTGAGCGTCTCGATCTAACATTGAGTGATTGCGAATCAATTTCAATTAAAGTTGCTCAGATACTGAAGACGCAAACAGCGATACTAATACACCCCCAATTTAACAGACTACCAAAAAAATGGGATGGCTTTTTGGGTTCAATCCCTCCATCGACATGCATCATGTCGGATAACGCCATCATTATCGGTGGTAGATAATGCCCATCGCAAATGAAGCGCAAGCCTATCATTTACTAAGAGCGGCCGATGTGTTTGGCGTGCTTACGTCCAATGAGGAAAGTACCTTGAGAATTCCAACCGCTGGTGCGGTAAAAACTTCTCAAGCACATCTAGGAACAGGTGACGCCGGAAAAGCTTTTTTGGGTGAGCTGGCAAAAATTAATGGCTTGGTTGGTTCTATGCGCCCCCTGTATACAGATCGAGTCAGCTTCTGGCATCCTGAAACGCGTAATCTGACTGCTGAGGGGGGGAAGCAACTTTGGGAAAAACGTGTTGTCAGACTGACGGATGAGGATTTATCGACTTATAGAGCCAGAATAGCCGAGGCGATAGAACGACTCGATGGATTACAACACAATGGAAGGGAGTTGAGCGCTAACGAGAAGAAAAAGCTAGGTATTGGTAATTGTATCGAAGCCCTAAGGACCATGGATGGTGAACTTGGAAGGGTTCAGGATATGCGAAACCCAGCGGTAGCGCAGGAGCGGTTGGTAGATAGTGCAGCACGTTATAGAACATCGGTGGATCTTGCGGCAGTACCAGAAAATAATGGTCGCACGACTATCCGAAACAGCTGGGCACATCCATGTGACAAGACTACGGGGCGGGCTACCCAGCCCATTGAAAACGGAACAAATTATAACGGGCATCTTAGAGATATTAATGAGCAGCTGGCTCGAGCGCGGGTAAGACAAGGTAACGGCAACCATTTAGATGACCGACCACCTCCAGCACCCGACCAACCTCACCCAAACCAACCTCACCATCAACCGCGTGTCCCACGTGCACCGGGTGTAGCAGACACCATATCAGTAGCCGCCTATGTCGGCGATACGCCGGCCGACGCCCAAGTTGCTAACGACTTCACGATGGGTCATGGACAACCAGTAGAAGGCAACCTCGCTATACGCCCGGCTGCGGGGGGGGAAGAGCCACCGACCCCGCCACGCCTGCGCCCAGGTAGCACCAGCAATGTGGGCGGCGGCCGTGCGAATGCTGGCAATGACTCGCAATTTACGTCGCGCCCTGCCGCGAACGATCACAGCGCGAGCCCCTCGCAATCCTTGGGCGCAAGGCCCACCGAGTTACGTCCACCACCGCCGACCTCCGTAACACAATCCGGCCATGTGGTGGCAGTGGGAGCCAGCCCATCAGCAGCGAATGAACCTGTGCATGCATCGCCAGTGGCGTCATCTCCCGAACCACATACCACGACATCCTCTGGCGCGACGACCGGCACGAATGGTGCACGACCAACGATCACTACAGGTCAAGCGCTCCGGCAAGGGGCGCATGGCACGGCCGCAGTCGCCGGCGTCTTCTCGGTAGGTGCCGGTGTTTATCAAGGCGTAACCGCCGCACGTCAGGGCGCCAGTGCAGGCGAGGTGTTGGAACGCAGCGCTGCCGCCGCCCGTGACCACCTGCCGGTCTACGGCGCATGGCGGCAAGGCCGCGGCGCCGAAGCGGTCGTTCAGGGCTTCTCGACGGTCGTCCTTGGAATCGGCCTTGCGGCTACACCCATGACGGCTGGCGGCTCAATGGCAGTGGCGCTTGGTCTGGAAGAAGGAATACGTCGCGGTGGCCGAGCGCTCGGACTTGATATCGATGAGGCAGGCACCACGCATCTCGGGCGATTCATGGCTGCCGCGTTCGAGAAGACAATCCCAGCTGGCGTACGCAAAACCAACTTCGAAGCCCTGCGCGCCCAAGAGGGGATTCTCAAGGATGCAAGCATGGATGGTAAGGATAGTAAAGGCCTCACACCCGCCGATTATCTGCGCAACCCTGAAACGCGCGGTGCATATCTGGCTTCCCTTAGGCAATCATTGACCAGCGCGGCACCCGAAGACCGCGAAAAACTGAAACTCATGGTGGAAGCCGCCGATAAGTTCGTGGAAATCGAAGGCCGCCGCGTTGCCAAGCTCGAGCCCTACATGGCTCAGTTGCAGGCCCAGACGGTGGATGCACTCAAAGTGCAGCAACTTGCCGCGCACTATAAACAGAACAACCCGACCCCTGAAGGATTGGTTGCGACGCCTCCTGTGCCACCCGCGCCCATCTTACAGCTCCAAAACCAGCCTAAACCGGGACCGGCTGCCCAGCGCTAAAGCATCTCAATTACTACCGTCTAAAAGCCGGTAGGTTGAGTTCGCAAGCCTCGAGTTCTTACCGTTACTTGTTCCGTAAGCAAGCTGAAACCATTGTTGGTTTGAACATATGTCAAGCCCCCTAGGATTGGTCCAGTTGTAGAGTTAGAGTTCAATGGTGCTGT
>JBMOIY010000151.1:0-3234 GCA_049317085.1 Rickettsiales bacterium
GGCGGTCATCGAGAAAATTCGTCCAGGGTCGGCAGAGCCAGGCGAGATCGTGCATGTCGATGGGCGGGTGTTGGGGGCACATAGCGGTATCATTCATTACACAATCGGTCAGCGTAAGGGGCTTGGCGGGGGTTCGGGTGAGCCGCTCTATGTGGTGAAGCTCGACGCGCCGAATAAGCGTGTGGTGGTAGGTCCGCGCGAGGCGCTGGCGCGTACTGATTTTGAGGTAAAGGAATTAAACTGGTTGGATGCGGTGACGCCGCGGGACGGGATCCGTGTCAAGGTGCGCTCGGCGCAACCGCCGGTGATGGCGGCGATCCTGCCTTCGGCAGATTTTGCGGCGAGCATTCATTTGGCTGACCCGTATGAGGGTATTGCGCCGGGGCAGGCGTGTGTTGTTTATGATGGTGACCGTGTGCTTGGTGGCGGGTGGATTACTGCTTCGACTTAGTGCTCGGCGTTCGGGTCGCCGCTGAATTGTTTTACTTCGTCGCCCCATTCGTTCTCTAGTTTTTTCTGCAGCCAGTCGTAGCGCATGAACTGTGTCTGGTGAACACCAGCTACCATGGCCTGCGCGACCATTGGGCAGACTTTCACCAGCATCCAGCCCAGCAGCGCGGCGCCGTAGATAATAATCCAGGTGGTGCTATCACCCATGATTTCCTGCAAAAGGGTGCTGGAGGGCCCGTGGTAGATGATTTTTGTGATGTAGGGCATCATTCCCGAGAGGTTGGCGGCGAATACACTTTTAAATGTGTAGCGGTATTTACTGACATCCATGTAATAGGCAACGATGCAGGGCAGCATGCCGATGACGAAGAACACGAAGCCTGTGCGCAGCAGGCCCATCATCACGATGCTGAAGACAATAAGCACGAATTTATGCTTGAAGCGCATTCGCTTCTTGCCGGTATTGCCGGATGTATTCTCCTTCTTCTTTTTCTTCTCTGACTTGGCTGGTTTTTCGTCGCTCATGATTTAGATTCCAAACATATCGGAAATGGTAATGTAGCTGGTAATCACGAGAATACTGTAGCTGATAATCATAGCCATTTTTCCACCGGAGCGCTTGGCTTTGTAGTCGAGAATTTCTTCATTCTTCAGGCGGTCCATACGGTCCTGATTGATCTGGTGTAGAGCGATGGCCTTGGCAAAGCCATCATGGTCGCGGAAGGAGACATCCGTGTTGATAATGGCGGTCATGACTTCATAGATATTCCCGTTCTGGGCGAGTTTCTTTAGCTGTAGCTTGAGGCGCTTCCTGATGATGCGGTTATGGATAGTATCGATCATCTTCTCGATGCGCATGGCGGCCCAGGTGCAGAGGCCAACCAGCGGCAGTTTGGAATTCTTTTGTTGGGCCTTGGCGAGTAGCTTCAGCATCACGAGTTCCTGATTATCGGCGAGTAAAGGGACGTTGCTTAAATCATGGATACGGATTTCCTTACCCATGTCGATCTTGCTGGCGATGAAGGCGGCGATATGGCGATCGACAAGGCTGGTGTCAGCGCCGAGAGTTGGGGCGAGCGCGTCGAGTGCTTTCAGGGCATCGACAGCAGTGGTGACGTGCTGGGCCTTGAGCAATGGACTTTGGCAGCAGAGGGAGGGATTGAGGTCATAGAGCGTACGCTCGAGGCCGAAACCGATGGCTTTACTTTTCAGGAAGGGGCGGACTTTTTGCAGGCGCCAGATGGCAGCGGACATTTCGGGCGTTTTGTTGCTGTCTGCCTGCGCTACCCAGAAATTGCCGAAATCATTTTCGATGAAGCTGAGCAATTGACCCAGTTCCTGCCCGTTATGCTGGATAATATCGGCCAAGACCGTGCCGATGGCATCGGGCCGCAAGGAAAGCGCATGGGAGCGCAGTGGCCCTGTCGGGTCCAGAATCGCGATGACGCGGGTGAGCATATCATTCAACTGTGCATCGGTCGAAGCGTGACCGGCGATGCGCATGGAACGATCAAGCTTTTCGGCGAGTTCTGGGCGGTGGAGGCTCATTTCGCACCAGCGGTCAACCTTAAGGTTCTTTACGTCCTTCAGCGCCTCGCGCCAGTGCGTGTGGAAGGCACATGCCAGCATACGGCGACTGGAGAATTCTTCGTTCACAAAGACCAATGGTCGGGTGGCTTCCTTGGGCGAACTCGGCGCGATCATATTAAAGCGCTTGCCGTTGATCCATTGCCCTAACTGTTCGAGCCCCCAACGCTCAGCAGGATTCTCGTTCAGGATGCCCCGGAAGAAATCTTGGAAGGCGTCGGAGAATTCACGGTTGGTGGCAAAGACATGGTACGTGCCTTGGTTGACGACACGCTCGATGAACATTTCCCTTGGGATGGATTTGATCTTGTCGAGGCCGTACATCAAATCGAAGGCGAGAATGGCGAGCGAATACACGTCGGATTTTTCGTTCGCCTCGCCGCGGCCCAGCGGGTCGGCCATCAGGCGTTCCAGTGGTTCGTAGAGGTAATGGGCTTGGGTGCTGCAGGGTGCGGAGAAGCAATCGCCGAGTTGCGAAGTATTGCTGACATAAAAATTGCCGGGGTGGATGTGGCCGTGACTGATTTTCTTTTCCTGCATGGCGACAAGCGCCTTCACTGCGGGTTGCAGGACGTAATCAATGACTTTGTGTTCGTGCAGGCGGGCTTGTTTTTTCAGGATTTCCGACAAAGCCACGCCGCGAGGGCGCTCGAGAAACAACACGTTGCGCGATTCACCGAGATGGGAGCAGTTGACGGTGCCAGCGCCCAGCAGCGACACGCAGTTGGGGTGGACGAAGGTGGTAAGTTCATTGATGGCCAGCGCCCGCACCGGCATGTTGGGGTCACAGACCATGGCATAGATGCTGCGGCTGGCATTAAAATCATCGTGCGCTTCATAGGCCTTGGCGTAGCGATAATCGAACTCAGGGAGGGAGCGGCCGGGGAAGAGGGTGAAGCGGCCGAGCAAGTCGTCTTTCTTTTCATTGCCGAGGGGAAACGGGCTACGGTAATTATCGAGAAGCTGCTGGAGGCCGGTTTCCACCTGTTCTTCGATCAGGGGAATCTCACCTTCGATGATTTGCTGTGCGGCCTGAGCCATCTTGTTCCTTCGCGCGTGTAGTCTTCATTCCTAGACTAGCTATAGGCAAAGTTCGTGCCATTCTCAATTGCGCAAAGGTTAACAAGCTTAAAGGGTTAGATCCGGCTGACTCAAGTTTGAAACGCAACACCTATACTGTAACGAGTATAGGAGGTT
>JBMOIY010000152.1:0-3093 GCA_049317085.1 Rickettsiales bacterium
TCCAGCGAAACCTGGAATCCACCTGCTACTGTAGAAAGATGGATTTCAGGTTTCGCTGGAATGACGATCGAGGAGGGCGCGCAATGACTAACAAATCGCCTGAGCGCGCTGCGCTCCGCAGTGACCTCGCCGTCATCGCCTCCCTCATCACGCCGAAAGCGCGGGTGCTGGATATAGGCTGCGGCAACGGGGCGCTATTGCAATGGCTTCGCGACGAAAAATTGGTTGATGGACGCGGCATCGAGATCGACCAGACTCTGGTGAACAGCGCCATTAGCCAGGGCATCCCGGTCATTCAGGGCGATGTCGATAGCGACCTGCCGCATTACCCGGACGGAGCGTATGATTACGTCATCCTCAGCCAGACATTGCAGGCCATGCGCGACCCGCGCGCGGTGCTGAACGACCTCGTACGCATCGGCCGAAAAGCGGTGGTATCGGTGCCGAATTTCGGGCATTGGCGAAACCGGCTGCATCTCGGGCTGCATGGCCGCATGCCGGTGACGAAAACGCTCACCTACCAATGGTACGATACGCCCAATATCCATTTCTGCACCATCACCGACTTCGTGGTGTTCTGCGAGGAACTGGGCATCACCATCGAGCACCGCGTGGTGGTGGACACACGCGGCCACAAGGCAAAATTCTCCGGCCGCGCTATCATTGCGAATCTGTTCGGTGAACAGGGCGTGTTTTTGTTGAGCCGGCACTAGATTCCCACACTTTCCACCGTCATTGCGATGCATTCACCGTGAGTGTAACAAACACGCATTGAGTAGAGCCGAAGTAATCCACCTGTTGCACCGCTTGTGCTGCTGGCCAAGATGGATTGCTTCGCAATGCGCTCGCAATGACGATGGAGAGGGCGGAGGTTAAAACTAAATTGACGCAATAAAAAAACACCCTGCCAGTGAGGGCAGGGTGTTTCATGCAAATAGATGATAAAACGCTTAATGCGTCGTTGTTGGCGCCAAAGGCTTAGCAGCTGGAGCAGGCGTGGCGGATACCGCCGGTGCCGTGGTCGGCTTCAACTGGTCGCGCACTTCACCCATTTTTCCCTTGCGCTCCTCGCGACGTTCTTTCCACTCGGCGCGGCGCTTTTCATGGCGAGCCTTCATTTCTTCCGGCGTCAGCTTACCATCGTTGTTCGTGTCGGTCTCGCTGAACATCTTATCACCCTTGGCACGCCACTCATCTTTCGAGATAGCACCGTCATTATTGGTATCGTTCTCTTTGAACATATGCGCACCGGGGCCAGCAGGTTGACCGGCAGTCATTGCTGGTGGTTGTTGGCTGGACGCAGGAATGCTTTCTGCAAGGGCATTTGTGGCCGCAAGCGCAACAACCATGCTAACTACTGAAGCGTTAAATTTGTTCATACATCTCTCCTTATGCGAAATGCCAGCACCATGCCGGACAGGAGAACACTATACCGCGCCGCCCTGAAGCGAAACTGATTTTACACGCATTGCTGGGGGATAATCGCCGATGGCAGCGTCAGGCATATTTCGCACGAATATGCGGTAAGCGGCAGCACCGATATTTCACCGCCGATGCGCTTGATAAGCAGATCCGCCAATTGGATGTTGCTGTGAATACGGATGGTCTCGGCGAACATGTGCGGCGTGAGATGCTGCAACTGCCGAGCCAGATGGTTGCCACGCTCGTCCTCGGTCATCTTACCGGGCGCCAGCTCGGTGACCACAATACTCACCAGCGCCTGCTTCCCATCCCGGCAATGCAGGCAGCGAATGCGCAACTTACTTTCATCCGCCGCGTAACGGATCATCCCAAGCAGCATCATCCAGAGGATATGCGCGAAGCTGGTCGCATCACCACGCGCCGCGACTGACATATCGACCTCCGCCGTCGTCAGCTTCATGCTCCGCCGGTCGAGCGAAGGAGCTAGCGCCATTATGGTCTGCTGCATGAGCGGCGCGAGGGGCACATTGGCAAGCGTCGCCGGTGCCGTGGCACTCAACATACTCAGAGCCCCCGCGATGAGTTTCAGGTTGAAGCTGGACTCGTACACATCGTCGAAATCATAGCGGATGCCCGAATCCAGCTTGTTGCTGATGATCTGCCCTTCAAGGTAATTCGCATAACTCAGAACCGATTTATACTGCGTCGCGATCTCGCGGTTGATGCTGCCCGGGATGGCCTTCTGCTGCATCACGAACTGCGCGATGATCTGGCGTGACTGCTAGAGCGCCAACGCCACCTCCTGATGCTTGCGGTAATGTTGGAGCGCAAACGCGGCAAAATGCCCCAGATCACTAGCGATACATACGACGCTTAAGGGTGAGGATTTTCGCCGCGGTGTTTCCTGATAATATGCGATGTACAGCTGCTATAGATAATGCGCAATGCAGCGCAAGGGTAATAACAGCCATTGGCGTAGAGTAAGCAACATGGCCAGCACGCCTAGGTTGAACAGCAGCCAGATCAACGCAGAGGTTAGCGTAAGGGTATGCAGCGTAAGCCATAAACCATCTAACCCCCGATTATAGGCCGGTAATTCAGTGGTTACGAAATGTAGTGCCACAAACAGGTTGGGCAAAAAAACTACAACCACAACCAATACGAGGTCATTCGCCCACCGGTGAAGCGCGGCGAACCTGGCATCTTTCTCAACTCGTGAAATTAGTTATGTGTTCATGCGGCTTACTAGCATTACGCTCACAACGTTAACATTTAGTTAAAATTACCAGAAAATGGTTAATTTAAGCGTTAGATGCGGATTTTACTACCTTTTTGCTGCATTGCACCAAGACCTATGCTAAGTGACGCCTATGCACCGTAAAGAATACCGACATATCCTGACCGTATTGCTCTGCGCCGCCCTTACTGCCTGCGGCACCATCGGCCAAAGCAAGTCCAATATTTCGAACATGTACGATTTGCCAAGCACCTATCAGGATAACGACGCCTATTACCGCCAGCCAACCACCTATAAAGGCTGTGCCGTTATCAACGACGCGCCATCCTGCGGCGGTGGTTAGGCATTAGCGCACTAAATCCTTCTCGATATTTAACGCTGCATCTTCATTTGCAAGGGAGCGATAGACACTGACATTCTCCAGCACCCGCATC
>JBMOIY010000153.1:0-3022 GCA_049317085.1 Rickettsiales bacterium
CGCCAGCACCGCCGCAATCCCCGAACCCATGACGCCAGAACCCAGCACCGCAACCTGTTTGATCTCGCTCACGTCATCACTCCATTATTTGGTTGCCGCATCTTCAGCGGGCTGCTTGAGAATGGTTTCGCACCCGCCTAGACGACAGCGTGCCACAACTTTCTTGCCCGCAGGCTTCCAGAATGGCGGCGGCGCACAATTCGTCCGCTTTGCCTGCTCCCGGTAGAAAGCCGTCGCTGCATTCTTTGCCTTCATATTCACCGACGTTTTGGCGCAGGTTCCCTCGATCAGAACGCATTGCGCATCCTCCGAACAATAGCGCCAGTCCTTGCGCTCCTTGATCTCGGGCGCCGCCCATGCCATTGCTGGCAGCAGCATCACCGCAATACCCGCCAGAATGCGCACTATACTTTCTCCAGAATCGTCGCGATGCCCTGCCCGCCCCCGATGCATGCTGTGGCCAGCGCGTACTTGCCCTGGCCACGGCTCAGCAGCAGCGCCGCCTTACCCGTAATGCGCGCACCCGATGCACCGAGCGGATGGCCAAGCGCGATGGCACCGCCCTCCACGTTCACTTTTTCCATCGGAATACAAAGCTCACCAATTACCGGAATCGACTGCGCCGCGAACGCTTCGTTCAGTTCGATCACATCGATATCTTTCATTTCAAGGCCCGCTTTCGCGAGCGCCTTCTGCGACGCGCTAATCGGCCCGAGGCCCATCACCCCCGGCTCAAGGCCCGAGACCGCCATCGCCTTGATGCGCGCCAGCACCGGCAGTTTATGTTTTTTCGCATAGGCCTCGCTCACCACCAGCACCGCCGCCGCACCATCGGTCAGCGGGCTGCTCGTCCCCGCCGTCACCGTGCCATACACGTCAAATGCCGGGTTGAGTTTCGCAAGGTCCTCCGGCGTCGATTCCGCACGAATCGTACCATCCTTATCGACCACGCCCGCTTTGGTCGTAATCGGCACGATCTCGTCCGTCATGTTCGCCGCAGCCGCTTTTTTATGCGAAGCCAGCGCGAATTCTTCCTGCGCCTTGCGCTCGATTTTGAATTGTTTGGCGAGGTTCTCCGCCGTTAGCCCCATGCCGATATAGGCATCCGGCATTGTTTTATAGAGCGCCGGGTTCGGCAGCGGGTTAAACCCACCCATCGGGATCCGGCTCATCGACTCGACCCCTGCTGCAATGAACACCTCACCTTTACCGGAGGCAATATTCCCCGCTGCGATATGAATGGCTTCCATGCTCGACCCGCACCAGCGATTGACGGTCACCCCCCCCGTCGTCACCGGCAAGCCGGCGAGCAACCCGACCATGCGGGCGAGATTAAAGCCCTGCTCCCCTTCCGGGAAAGCACAGCCAAGGATCACATCCTCGATATCCGCAGGCGCAACGCCCGTCTTATTCACCAGCGCCTTGATGACCTCCGCCGCCAGATCATCTGGGCGGACATTGGCCAGTTGGCCTTTATAAGCAGGGGTGAACGGGGAACGCAGATAACCGACAATGACGGCTGAGGACATACATGCTCCAATTCGTGAACTTGTTCCACGCACTATGCCATAAAAATCATGATTTTAGAAGCACTTTGCTCCGCTGCAGCGCAAAACAAGCCACTTGATTTTTAAGATGTGGCAGATTTGTGCGGTTCATGGCCAAAACTCGGGTTTTTAGGCGCAATTGTAACGCAATCTTCACACTGCGAACCGCCCAAAAAAGCCATACTAAAAACCAGTTCCATCAGACAGGTGCCATGACCACAGCCATCCCAGCTTCCACTGCCCCCACGCCCGATGCCAAACGCCTCGCCATCATCGGCGGCGGCATCACAGGCCTGAGTGCGGCGTATGAGGCCGTAAAACGAGGCGAGACCAACATCCATGTGTATGAGGCCACCAACCGCTTTGGCGGTAAAATCCAATCAGGCACCGTAGCTGGAGAGACCATCAACCGCGGCGCGGAGTTCGTGGACAGTGACCACACGCAATTGATTGCATTGGCGAAGGAACTCGGCATCAATCTCATCGAGAACAAACGCATGGAGCGCGAAGAATTCCAGCGCCCGGATGGCAAACTCTTGAGCGATGTGGAATTCTACACCGCCTACCGCCCCTACGCCGAGCAGGTGATGCAGGACCGCGAAGCCATCATGCGTGAGCCAAACGGCATACAGGCCAAGCTGCTAGGCGCGATGACACTCGCCCAATACAGCGAATACCTTGAACAGAAAGTAACGCCGGTGACCCGCGGCTTCTGGCAGGCATTGACAGATATCGTCACCTTCAAGGGCAACTCCGCAAAGCAGGTCATGCGCACCGCCGCGCTTGCTTATGAATCCGAAGTCGGCCAGCCCATGCGCAACATCAGCGCCATCCAGTTCCTGAACGAGACCAGCGGCGAGCCTGACCAATTCCTCATCAGCGATTGCAACTACCGTGTCGAAGGCGGCACCGAAGCCATCATCACCGCCCTGCGCGAAAAGCTACAGGCTAGTGGCGTGAGCTTCCATACCGGTGCGCAACTGAACAGTGCCGTCAAAAACGTCAATGGCAAGACCGACCTCATCTTCAGCAATCCCGAACTCAACACCAGTACCGACAAACTGCTGCTGACTTTGCCTACCTATGCGTACCGCGACATTGCAGGGCTTGAAACACTCGGGCTTTCTGCTGATAATAAGGCGCTTCTCGCGAACACCCAATACACCAACAGCTTCAAACTCACTGTTGCCTTCAACCCCGGTGCCGCCACGCCCGACAGCGTCTATTTTGCCCCGACGGGTTTTCAATGCTGGAGCCCAGCACCAGGACTGCTTACCTTTCTGAGTAACGCCGATGATCTGAAATCGAGTTCCACGAAAACAGTCATCATGGACCGCCTGAACAGCTACGCCAAAGCCCATGGCAGCACCGCCGAAAAAATGTTTGACCTCAAACAGCTCGACTTTAACAACCCTGGTGCCAAAGCCTGCTATGCCTCTCTCGCTGTTGGACAAGCTGAAGTCCTCGGGGGTCTG
>JBMOIY010000154.1:0-2799 GCA_049317085.1 Rickettsiales bacterium
TGAATAGATGGAGGAGCCACGACATAACCGCCATTACCGCGCACATCCACGCCAGGAAGCTCCGCACCCTCGGCGGATTGTCCGCTTAAGTTTCGGATTTCATAGCCCTCGGGCAGACGGAAATACCAGTGCCAGCCATTACCTGTGCAAGCGGTCACAGTCTGCGGCAACGCGCCATGCTCCGCTTCCAGCTTGCCAAGGGTTTCAGCACCCTGTCTGCCATCAATATCGAGCACGAAAATGCCCGATATATCACCCGTGACAATGCCGACATTACTGTCGCCACCGTTCCACACCAAGCATTGCTCCATCGAAGGGCGTTTGCGTTGATACGCCTTCCAGCTACCCATAGGGATTTTATCACGCGCCTTCAGCGGCATCGGACACCAGCCGAGCGAGTGATAGGTTGAGAATCGTGCGGCATTATCCATGGCTTAACCTCATCTCTTCGATGATGCGGAGTGCGGCTTTATTCGGCGGCAGCTGAAAAAGATATGCCACCAGCGACACAAGGTCGGGGCCAGAATCGCCGCAGCTGCGATCAATCCAGTAGCCAGTGTGGCGGCTGAAGATCAGGCTGCGCTTTTCAATGGCGCACGGAAAGTGCGGATTGCAGATTGCGCTCCACGGATGATGGATTGCCACTCCATCAAATTCCCTGTGCAGATATGCCTGCAGATCGCCGATGCCGTGGTAATCAATGGCAGCTTTGAGGCCAGCCATATCGATGACGTTAAATTCATTATCCATTTTGCGCCTCCATCCATTGGAAGAAGGCAGCTTCATCGATCAGCACGCGGCGACCGCAGCGGCGAATGACTTTGTGAAAGCCATTGCTCTTTTCATGAAAGATCAGGTGGCGAAGTCCGCCAAGCGGTGGCCATTGGTGATGCTCGTTCCATTTGGTCACTGGAATCAAGCGTGTCTGCCTTACAGCAGGTTCGGTTGAGGAATCAGTCATAGTGTACTCCTGAGATGGTTGCTGCACGGTGCGGTATTGCACGATGCTGCACTCAGAAAAGCACACGCAATTCACGGCTAACTTCATTTCGTGAAGCCGTGAACTTAGCCGTGAAATTTATTTTTGAGAGGCGCGGATTTTGGAGACAATATTCTGGAGTGTCGAGAGCTTCATACGCTGTTCTGCACCGCGTGAGCTTATCCAGTATATCTCGCCTTGTTTCACTTCCTGCACAATGCTGGCATAATCAAACTCATCCTGACGCGTTTCTATTGCATGCATCACTTGTTTGCTGCTTGGTTCATTCTGCATTTCTTTTCGTAACGCCAGATACACGCGTTCAATAAGTTCGTGCATTTCACTCTCACGCGTTGTGCTTACGGGTTTTGAAGATACCTCGCCTTTAGTGGATGTGGGCTTTTGTGTTGGTGTTACCACCACATGATCCGCACTGATATGATATTGGTTTATCAGCGTACCCATCGGAGAAATATCATGCTCAGTACGCGCTTCAGGAAATAGAAATTTGGGTGTCTGTTTGTTTTTTTCCGCCCATTTTCTGAGTGCGTTACGTTTTATCGTAGCTTTGTCATAATCGCGCTCTTCCATATCATATCTGCTGCTATTAATCCTGCGTTCCACAATTTTCATGGGAATCTCGTCAGCTTTCAATTTTCTAGTTTTCAATGCTTCCACAATGGCAGATTTAATAATCATGAACTGGGCGTAGTGTTCTTCCGTGATCCTGCCAACATCACACCACAACAATGCCGCTTCGTTGACGGTGAAGCGGTGCAATAAGTCAGAAGCTGCGTAATTGATGGGCATGATCTACCCGAAAATCTGTTCGTTCATGCGGGTGACGACCTTGGTCGTGTGCGCCTCGGAAAGGTGGGCGTAACGCTTCACCATGGCGAGGGTTTTATGCCCCAACACCTCAGCAATTTCCGACAGTGATGCGCCGTTCATAGCAAGGTATGATGCCGCGCTGTGGCGCAGATCATGGAAGCGGAAATCTTCCAGCCCAGCTTTTTCGATGGCAGTTTTCCATGCTGCCTGGCTTTGCCATGTGCGTTTGGGGTCGTAAGGCGATGGGAATACCAGATCAGTGAGCTGTGTGCGCGCCTGGTGACGTTCGCGGATAAGTTCCAGCGCATGGTGCGCCAGTGGCAGCACGCGCCGCTCCTTGTTTTTGGTGTCATGCAGCACAATCACGTTGCGTTTGAAATCCACATCCTTCCAGCGCAGCTTGATAAGCTCGCCATGCCGCGCACCCGTCGAGAGGGCGAGCACGACCAGAAAATAGAGATGATCGCTGTTAATCTGCTGGCACGCTGCAAGAAGCCGTTTACGTTCGTCATCATCGAGGAAGCGTACACGACCGCGCGGTTCGGAGAGTTTTGCGATGCGCTGCATCGGGTGATCATGAATCCACTCCCACTCATTCACTGCCATGCTAAACGCGGTAGAAAGAGCCACCATGTAGCGGTTGGCGGTGGATGGTGTGCGCTGTTTAGAGTGCGTCGAGCGTTTCAGCTTTTTGTTGATGACATTGCCCTGCACAAGGATTTCGCGTTTCTCAATCAGCAATGCACGAGTCACATCCGAGAGCAGATAACTGCCGATCTGGTCATGCCACCAGAACAGCATCGTCTTCACGCTGTTATAGCGTTGGGGGTTGCGTTGCTCGATAGTTTTCAGGTAGCGGTCGATCAGTTCCGCCACCGTGTGTTTCTTTGCCTCGGCGGTTTTGAAGTAGCGTCCCTCGCGGATGGCGGACTCGGTTTGCTTGCCCCATTCACGCGCATCGGTGAGGCGTTGGAAGGTACACGTTTGAA
>JBMOIY010000155.1:0-2750 GCA_049317085.1 Rickettsiales bacterium
GCGCTGGTGGCGTCACTGGTGGTGGTGCTGGTGGTGGTGGCGCTGGTGGCGTCACGGTTGGTGGTGCTGGTGGTGGTGGCGCTGGTGGCGTCACGGTTGGTGGTGGCGCTGGTGGCGTCACTGGCTCGGGCGGCGGTGGTTCGGGCTGAGCCGGTGGCTGCTCGCCGCGATGGCGATGCTTCAGCACCTGATTGCGCACGATAGCGGCAAGTAAAAGCATCTTCGCCGTCTCAACTGCCGAGATGCCGGTATGCGCGTTGATAGTGTTGATCTGGTCGGCGTAGGTGGTGGCGAAGGCGTTCAGCGCCTCCTGTTGCTTCGACGGGTCGGTAATATCACCAATGGCGCTAAGTTGCTTTTTCGCTGCCGCAGGCAGTGCGGTGATGAAGCCGCTTTCCTTATCCTGCAGCGGTGCGGCGACAAGGGCGGCGGTGTTCGCATTCGAAGCGAGGCCGTTGGCAAGTACACTGGCAGCAAGTGCGTTCGTCTTCACGTTCACAGGCTCGGCAAAGAAGCTCGCGAAGGTTTCCTGCGTGGAAGCAATAGCTGCGAATTTATCCTTGGCGACGGTGACGGCAGCGACTTGGTCGCTCACCAGCGCAGCGAGAGCTTTTCCGGCCGGGCCGTTATCCTTACCAAGGCTACTAACCTGCGCATTCAGTGAAGCGATCTGTGCCGTGTCATTCGCCAGTTGGGCGGCGACGATGGCGTGGACGGTGGACGTAGCGAGGATGGAAGGCGCATCCTTCGCAGCGGAGTGCACCAGCAGCGCGTTCATCTCTGACTGCGTCACTTTGCTTGGGTCGGCCGTCGTCCATGCGGCTGCAGCGGCGGCGGCCTTATTACCGCTCGGCAGTGTGGTCACGGTCACTTGGACATCCTTATCGGTGCGGTCTACCTGTTTGCGCTCGGGCCCGGTGAGTTTGACACTGCCATCCGTTGTAGCAGCAATGGCGGTGGTCTCATCGACGGTGACAGCATCGACACGCTCAGCCGTGCGTTTGCCGACAGCGGCAGTAACATCGCGATTACCGGCGAGGTTTAGGTTCACCACCATTTGGTTGTAAGCAGTGAGAGCATGTTTGTCGCCCAATTCCTTGAATAGTGCGTTGCGTGTAGAGGTAGTGCCATGGTCCTCGGCGGCGTTTGGGTCCATAGTGCGCAGCAATTCGCTCGAGGCGAGATTGCCAACGCCATTGCCTTCGGCGGCAATGGCGCGCTTGATGACGTTGCGCACGGCATCATCCACTTCCTCGCGCGTTTTAGGATCGTTCCAGCGTACGGCGGTCGCTTCCTCGAAACCGAAGAGGCCATTGTTCTGGTTGACGCCCTTGCCCGGGTTCACAAAGCCAAGCGTGCCCATGCGAATAATACTATGGCCGAGTTTCTCGAACGCACCATGCTCGATGCGCATCAGGGCGGCACCCTGTTCCTTGCCTGCAAGATTGCTGGCGATGCGCTGGGCACCGGCACGGGCCGAGGCCTCGGTGCCGTAGTTCAGCAGCTGGTGGTTACCACTATCCTCGTTGGAGCTGTAATGCAGTAGGCCCGCGAGCGGTTCCATACCGCCTTTGCTGGCCAGCATGTGGTCCATCCATGCCGCACGGGCTTTCGGGTTGGTATCGAGCTTTTTCAATAGTGCGATGCGGCTGGCAGATAGGGCGACTTCGGTCTGTGCCGCAGGGTTATGCAGTAAGCCGGTTCCGAGCGCGACTTCCGATTCTTTCGGAGCATCGATGATCTTCCAGGCATTGCGGGCAGCAATTGCGCCGCGGCGGTTGGTCTCTTCCTGCTGCAGCTCGGTGATCTCCTTGCGGCCGAGTTGCGGCGCTGGGTAATCCGTGTATTGCATGTGGCTGGTATCACCGAGCTTGGATTTGCGTTTAGCTTCAGTGATGGGAATGTCGCCATAGCCTTCGCGGATGAAGTCGAGCTTGGCCCGCTCGGCGGCCCAGGCTTCCATCGGGTTGATCCAATTTCCGCGGCCACCATTCTCTTCGATCTTCGCCTTGAGGGCAGTTGGGTTATCCAGCAGCGGCACGTATTGTTCGTAGGCTTGGCGGAGGCGGTTGCCTTCCGCGCCGGCTGGGATCTCACCCAGCACGCGGCGCATTTCCTGCTGCAGTACGGCAGCACCTTTGCTTGGTACGCCGTAAGAATCGACCGACCAGACAAGCGGGTGCAGGGCAGATTGTACGTTCAGCTGCAGCAATTCTTCTGCATCACGGCTCGAACGTGTGATATCAAAGCTTTTGTTGATGCGTTTGTAGGCGTTCTCGATACCCAGATAGGTCGTCACCAGCTGCACGCCTTCGCCGGTGTTGTTCAGCTTATCGAGATGGTTCACGGCGGTGAAAGCCTCGCGCAGTACGCCACTATATTCGGAGTTTTCGCGGCGGTTCTCGGAGATAAGCGCCTTCATGTCAGCCACCGCACGGGGAATACCGTTCTGCAGCACGATGCGAGGGCCGACTTCCATCTTCTGGAAGTTGTTCGGGTTCGGCCCGGTAGCCTTGCCGCTATCATCGACAAGGTAATGCGAGCCGGGCGCGAATTCCATCTCCCCTGCGCTGCTGCCGACAATGTTCCAGCCGCTGATGCCCGGATCGGCACGCAGGGTGTTGATGGGCTTGGGCGCTTTCGGCGATACCAACTTTTCACCATGTTTGTTCGTATCGACCCAGTTGCCTTCATAGACATCCGATTTCATACCGTCGCTTACTTTAGCTGGGCGTCCTTTGATTTCGGCG
>JBMOIY010000156.1:0-2673 GCA_049317085.1 Rickettsiales bacterium
CTCCCCGAAGCTTATCGCAGTGTAACACGTCCTTCATCGCCTCTTACCACCAAGGCATTCACCATATGCCCTTCTCTAATTATCTAGATCTATGATCTATACTAATTATCACCTGCATTAGTAAAATGCAGGAAATGTAGTATTTTTTAGCGCTTGATTGATTTTTATGATGCACCCCACGCACAGAACAAAACAGACTTTTAAGTTAGCATCTCTCCTAGCGACATCTTGAGTGTAAGGCTGCGGGTAACCCGGCTCCTGCCTTCGAACTTCATGTCAGAGAAATAAAACCCTCGGGCCATTCTTTCCTGCGGTGTTGGTACGAACTAATTTTATACAATCAGCATCAACGTCTCTATGTTTGCTTATTCAGCGGTAGTTTCGTGACGACTCAGGTTAGACAAAGAATCGTCTTGGCTCGAAACACACCCATAAAGCGCGTTGTAGATACCTATTCACTTTTCACTAAGCAGCGGCTCGTTTCTATCTACCCTCGTCGGGTGGTATAGTCGTTTCCGCGTTTCGACATTTATATTCCGGTGCGCATCACAGTCAAGAACTGTTTGACGAATCGAAAGCCCGTCGAAGGGATGGGCGTTATAATCGCATGCACCGGGCTACGTCAACGACAAAATAAAAAAATCTTTATACCCGTCGAGATTATAGCAAATCCGCCACATTTCCAGATTTTGTGAATCGGTTTGTAGCGTGGATAAGCCATACGGATGGAAAATAATCTTCAGCACGCGCACTGTGGACAAAACAACAACGCTCGGAGACCTCCATGAAACGCCATCACGTGCTTCTAGTCGCGACCCTGATCACCCTCAGCGCCTGTGGCAATACCAAGCAGGACCGCGCCGCCTCTGGCGCATTAATCGGCGCTGGCGCTGGTGCCCTGATTGGTTCGACCGTCGGCGCCGTCGGCGAAGGCGCACTCATTGGCGGTGCCGTAGGTGCAGCCACCGGTGCGATGACCGACCCCGACATCATTGATCTGGGAACTCCGTGGTGGCGCCGCTAAAGCCTGAATCGGCTCAGATTGAGCCCGTCTCCACCTTTTCAAGCAATCCACCTCGACGCCGCCCATCGACTGCCCTATATTAGCCTCAGAAAAATACATTCAAAAGAATGCCATTCTTGGGTTTATGTGAGGTAAGTGCTAAGAGTCACCGCGCGCAGAAACGCAGCGTAGCAGCGCTACGTGAGAATTTGAGCACAGGACATGACGACGCTATTGACCACAGAAATCCAAGCGAAGGCGTTCTTAACGGAAGATTAGGGATTCTATGGGATATTGGAGATGTACAGTGGTGGATGAGCGAACGGCCAGCAGTGGCTTTGATCAGTTCCTTCTGCCGACCGACCATCCCCGCTGTATGGGTGCATCAGGGCAAAACGGCTCGGATGGCCACACCAACAGCGAAGGCGGCCTCATGGTCGCTGAACCGAAGGTGAAGACCAAACGACCGCCGATGATCAAGGTGATCCTGCTGAACGATGACTTTACGCCGATGGATTTCGTGGTGATGGTTTTGGAGCAGATCTTCCGCAAACCCCACTCCGACGCGCTGAACGTGATGCTGGAAGTGCATCAGAAAGGCGCTGGGCTCGCCGGGATCTACACCCGCGACGTGGCCGAGACCAAGGTGGACCAGGTCATCGAATACGCACGGATCAATGATTATCCGCTTCAGTGCACTCTTGAGCCAGAGTCCTAGGAACAGAGAAAAATATGATTTCGCACAACCTCGAGAACACCCTTCGCACCGCGCTTGAGCTCGCCAAGAAGCAGCGCCACGAATACGCGACGCTGGAGCATCTGCTGCTCGCGCTGACCGAGGACGCGGATGCTAGCCCCGTGCTACGCGGAGTCGGCGTCAACCTCGCCGAATTGAAACGCATCCTTGCTGATTTCATGGAACAGGAATTATCCACACTGGTCGTCGACCATGTCGAGGAAGCCCGTCCGACCGCAGGGTTTCAACGGGTTATCCATCGTGCCGCTATCCATGTCCAGTCCGCAGGTAAGCATGAGGTGAACGGCGCGAATGTGCTGGTCGCCATGTTCTCTGAACGCGAATCCCATGCCGTCTTCTTTCTTCAGGAACAGGATGTTAGCCGCCTCGACGTGGTCAACTATATCAGCCATGGCATCGTCAAATACGGCGACCTCACCCGCATCGCCCTGCCGCGCGACCATACCGAGCAGGAAATGGGCGACGGCTCGATTCGTTACACTTCCGAAAAACCCCATGCAGAAGCTAGCGAAGAGAAGGACAGCAAGGACCCGCTGCACCTTTATTGCGTAAACCTCAACAAAAAAGCCCAAAATGGCAAGACGGATATCCTTGTCGGCCGCGAAGCCGAAATTGAACGCACCGTTCAAATTCTCTGCCGACGCACGAAAAACAATCCACTTTTCGTCGGTGAAGCTGGTGTGGGTAAAACCGCCATTGCTGAAGGCCTCGCCTTGCGTATCACACGCGGCGAAGTGCCGACAGTCTTGCGCAACGCCGTCATCTTCTCGCTCGATATGGGTAGCCTGCTCGCCGGCACACGCTACCGTGGCGACTTCGAAGAGCGCATGAAAGCCGTTATCAAATCTATCGAAAAACTGCCCGGAGCAGTCCTCTTCATCGATGAGATCCACACCATCATCGGCGCGGGCTC
>JBMOIY010000157.1:0-2638 GCA_049317085.1 Rickettsiales bacterium
GGCACGACAATAGGCGGCGGCGTAGGCGGGATCTCTCCTGTCTGCAAGAGTCCCTGTGAGCCGATGGAGATCGGCGTAGGACTTGGCAGCAAGCCCTGCGTTGCGATGAGCAGGGAGGTCAAGATCATTTTAAGTGCGAGTTACGGTTGTGGTGGTGGTGCCGTCTCCGGTGATGCTTTGGCTTATCGCCCCTGCCGCCCGGCTGGACGGTGTGACCGTGAGTGCGCTGCCGCTTTTCAGCCCGTGGATCGCGTGGATTTCTTGCAATTCAGGCACAGCAAATGCGGTCAGCACGCTTGCATCGAAAGCGGATGCAGTGATAGCGGCAGTTTGAAATTGATGAACATTGGCTGCTGCGTGATTTTGCGCATTAATTTGCAATTCGTTGTTTGCGTTTGTCGCACGCACGACCCTTCCTCCGTAGGTTCCGCTTGCAGTGTGATCGGTAGTGGCTTCGTCCCACACGGCATCTGCGATGCCTGCGGTGGTGGCGGTGGAGAGGTCGTTTATTAGAATCTCGGCGCTGCCGTTCCACGCGACGATGCCGCTCGATAGCGGCGTAATACCGGTGTCGTAGAAGACGACCTGATAGGTTCCCGCTGTAATCGCTGGCATGTTTCCGCTGTAAAATCTTGACGTGCTAACTTCGGAGCAAGTTATCGGCGAGCCGACCGTGATTCCGGTTTTGAAAAGCTGCGCGGTGATCGATAGGCCGCTCGTCGGTTGTGCTGTATTTAGTTCGTTTGCCATGGTCGTGTTTGGTTAGGAGTTAGCTGGAATCCACTGGCGCTCGACGCGATCTGCGAACCAGACGAGGTTCGGTTCCCAGTCGCCGTTTTCGGGTTTATCGACTTTGATGAGAGGCACGATATGCGGATCAACCCAATCTTCCGGGCAGGGATAGGGGCGGATGGTGTCGATGCGTGGCTCGTCGCTTTCGTCCAGAACGATGCTTGAGAGTTCTTTGCGTCCGTCTGCGAATATAAGTCCGTATGTTCTCATGGTTGTGTTTGGTTAAGTTCCGAATGCGATTTCGACGGCATCGACCGAGGCGACCCACCGCCAGATGGTGGAAGTCGTGCCGGTGACGCTGACTACAAGGGCGTCTGCCGCATCGCTTGCAGAGAGCGCGATGGATGTGCCAGCGGCGTTGTCGGTTCCGATGGTGATTGGGGCGTAAACTTCGCTGGTCGTCCCAGATACATTTTTCAAAGCATACTGACGGAGGTAGTGCGCGACTGCTGCACCGGTGCTTGAGATGCCTGTGATGTTGATTGTGAGCGCAAGAACCTTGCCAGAAGGAATCGTGAGGCGGGTTGCGCTTCCGTCGAGGCTTAGCTCGACTGCGCTGTTAGTTGTCGTCTTGTTACGAAGGACAAATCGGGCGCGTTGGGCATCGCCTTGGGCGGAGAATTGACCCGCAGAGTAAGCCTGCATTGCCCTCCTGTCGGAAAGGGCATTTACTCCAAATGCTGCAGAGTTGGTATTGGATGCCCGAGAATTTGAGCCTCCTAATACAACCCCAGTGCTACCAGATGCTGTTGAATTGTCAGAACTAAAAATACCAGAATTTGATCCAGAAGAAATATTAGATTGACCTCCAATTACTGTTGAATAACTCCCTTGAGCTTGTCCTAAAAATCCTCCAACTGATACCGCAGCCGGTCCAGTTGCAGACATGTATTGACCTATAGCTACACAGGCAAAATTACTTGCTATACAAGTTGTCCCACCAGCAACTGAATAACTTCCTGAAGCAGTATTATTTAGACCTGCTAAAATTACCGCATTTAATCCACCTGCAACTTGTGTTGCTGCAGATCTTTGTAATTGCAAATCAACGGCATAATTTCCGCGAGCATTCCCGCCGGTAGAAGTTCCATCTGGCCTAGGCCCAGCAATCAGCGCCCCAGTGCCTTTCGGCGTGAGGACGAGCGAGGAGTTGGTTTGGCCGCTGTGCTGGTTCGTGATGGCTACATTGTTCTGCGTAGAGGTGGTGGCGTCGTCGATGACGATGCCGGAGTTTTGCAGGATGGTCCCACCCGTGCCGTCTGCGCGGAGGATGGCGTTGTCAACTGAGCCGGTGGAGCCACTTACTCCCGCCGCTGCCGGTGGTGCTGGAATGTTTGCGCCAATCATGCGAATAAAATCAGAGCAGAATTTTCGTTAGGTTGTGGAAAGCGAATCTCAAACGCACCGTCGAAGACAGGACGATCGTTGCCGAAGTTCAAAGTGCACAACACCGAGTTGTTCTTACTGGCGTTGTAAACAATCGCGCCGTGCGCGGTGAAGGTAGCGCGGTCGATCTTGACATCCGCGAAAGTAATCGCCGCGTTTTTGCCGACCGTTGTCACTTTGTATCCGGTGAGCGTGATGCCGCCGCGAGTGTAGCCCTGACCGCTAACTTCCCCCTCGTCGGTGTAGCGCTCGGTTGCGGGGCCGATGTTTGCTCGTTTCGTATAGAGCGCGATCTTGTAGGTGTCGGTCGGTTGGTGCATGCCAAACAAAAAAGCTTGTTTAGCTGAGAGTGCTATTCCTTGTGCGATCATATTTTAGATTTTGGCTTGTATTGAGTGTTACAGACTGCGAGACGCTGATCGAAGTCGGGATATTCAGATTCCATCGTGGCGTTCACCAT
>JBMOIY010000158.1:0-2574 GCA_049317085.1 Rickettsiales bacterium
AACCTCCTATACTCGTTACAGTATAGGTGTTGCGTTTCAAACTTGAGTCAGCCAAGTGTGAAGTTTGCGTGAATTTACCCCTCAATCGATCAAATCAATGAGTTACAAGTCAACTCCCATCGCCCGTCATTGGCCCCCAATACCGACGCGCGCAGCCAGCCAATACGGTTCATGAGGTGGTTTTCCGTTGCGAAGGGAATTAAACTATTCCGTCGTCTTGCCATCAAAACGCTCTTTTACAGCCTCTGCATCAGCTTTGGTGGTACGAATAGTTCCATCGGCATGCTGTGGTGGCGCGTAGATGGTATATAGCTGCAAAGGAATTTTGCCTGTATTTATGACGTTGTGACGCGCTCCGGCAGGAACTATCATCGCATCATCGCTTTTGATATTTGAGCGATTGCCATCGATGATGATTTCGCCTTCGCCTTTTTCAACGCGGAAAAACTGGTCGTGGTCTTTATGAATTTCTTCGCCGATTTCTTCACCCGGATGGATGGACATCAGCACAAGCTGGAGATTCTTGCCAGTATAGAGCACATGCCGGAAATCTGAGTTTTTCTCGGTCAGTGTTTGGATATTATCTACAAAGCCTTTCATATGCGCTCCTTAGTCCGTTATAAAACACCCTCCATCAGCGAACCAATGGAGGGCATAATATTGATAGGTATTAAAACTATTTCGTGCCGTATTTCTTAGCATGTTCTTTGCTGGCTTCGGTCGAAGCAGTCATACCTTCTTCTTTATGACCACGCGCAGCTTGGGCAGCAGACGCACCTTTATCAGCATTGCCTGCTTTATATTCTGTCGAGGCTTTGTCATGCATATCCGCTGCTTTTTTGAGTGATTCAGCTGCTTTTTTATGTTGTTCTACTGGCATATAACTAATCCATTTTCTCAGTGCGAACACTGGTTTGCCGATAGATAATTCCATCAGTACTGAGGAAATAGAAACAGGCGCGTAAAGATACCAAGCCGAAGATGGCATCCGTTATAAGGGAAGCGTCAAAACGCAAGGCATTATCATCCATCTATCCCTTCAAAGAATAGCAGGGTACGATTATTATTCGAAGACCTCTTCGCCGCTTAGCAATACGTCCCTAACGTAGCCACTGAACTTTACGCGCCGCTTACGCATGCGCCCACTTGCGCTACTGCAATCTAATAACTTTCGACGCAGAGTACCTAATATTCTCCGTGCGCTTATACGGCGTTTATAGTAACCATCCAACCATGAATTTTCTCGAAGGAAGCATGATATGAAAGTCCTGAACGCGCTGGTTATCTGCTCATTGCTTAGCGGCTGCTATGGCGGTCCAGTTGGTAACGCCCATGTGCCGCAACCGGCGAAGGCAATTGATCTTACGCAGTATCTTGGGCGCTGGTTCGAAATCGCCCGCTACGAGAACGGCTTTGAAAAAGGCTGCGAGGGTGTCACGGCGGATTACACTGCGCGTGAAGATGGGCTTATTGGCATCCTCAATACCTGCCGCAAGGACACGCTTGATGGCGTTGTCTCTACTGCCGACGGCAAAGCCAAGATTGTCGAAGGCTCAAATAACGCCAAGCTGAAAGTCTCATTCTTCGGCCCATTCTATGTAGGCGATTACTGGGTGTTAGACAGGGCGGATGATTACAGCTGGTCCATCGTGGGCGAACCATCAGGCCGCTATCTCTGGATATTATCGCGCAAACCCGTGCTCGCTGATAAACAGATGGGTATGCTCATTACCAAAGTAAAGGCAATGGGATATGATACATCGCTAATTTATTACCCGAAGCAGCCGCCAGTGGAACGTTAAAAGCCTTAAGCTTATTGCATGCCGAGTTACCCGCAGTTTAGCGAAAACGACCAGCCCTATCCACCGTGCGCAGGCAATGGGAACAGAAGCAGGGTTTCGCAAACGGCTAATGCGTTAAAAATTGTCGCATAGTCGGACTAAATAACCTCTTCACCGGTATTTATTATTGCTGGATGGCATGCACTTCGTAGGTGATGCGAACGGGGGATTTGATCCATTCGTCGGTGGCCCAGCGGCCTTGCCCAACTCCGTAGTTGTTGCGGTTGATGGTTAGTTCGCCGGTGGCGATGGTGAATTTTCCGGTGGTTTTCAGGGTGAAGGGTAGGGCGGCAGGGTTGTTGACGCCGCGTATGGTGAGGTTGCCGTTGGCGATGAATTGATGCTCGCCGGTTTTTTTGATGGCGGCGGAGGTGAATTCGGCGGTGGGGAATTGCTTCACGGCGAACCAGTCGCTCGTCGGGAATGATTCGGTGCGGTCGCTGCCATCGATGGTGAAGGTGGCGGTATCGACGGTGATGTGGATGCGGCCTTTTTCGGGAGCGGTTTCGTCGAAGTCGATCTCGCTGTTAAATTTCGGGAAGCTGCCGGAGAATTTCTCGCCGGATTGTTCGGCGTGGAAGATGAGTTTCGAGCTAGCGGGGTCGACTGACCATGGGGCGGCGAGGGCGTGGTTTGCCAACAGTAGAGGGGCGAGCAGAAGGGCTTGGCGCATCATTACCTCGGAAGAAGGAATTTCGGCAGCATTCGGGTGAGGACAGTATCCTTCTCGATG
>JBMOIY010000159.1:0-2531 GCA_049317085.1 Rickettsiales bacterium
ACTGGTACTTTTACCTTTACCAACGATGTGGTGGAATCCGCGCTGGCCAACCGCTTAAAACGACCTCCCAAAGCCTAATCCTGTTTTTCTGTTGAACTTGACGCGCCCTAGTTGCGCGTGGCGACTATTTTCAATTCAATCAAGGATTAATTATGCGAATACATCATACCATGATGATGGCGCTGCTTATGGTGGGGTTTCTAACCACACCAGCACACGCCAAAACATCCGAATATACGCTTACGATTGAGCGGTTGCCTGTAAACATTACGGGCAAACCAATCGAGAAAATCACCGTCAATGGTGGCATCCCAGCCCCCACGCTTCGCTTTACCGAAGGCGATGAAGCGGTGATTCACGTCACCAATAAAATGGACGAGCCAACCTCTATCCATTGGCATGGCCTGCTGCTGGATGGCGCAATGGATGGTGTGACAGGTTTCAACGGCTACAAGGCGATAGAGGCCGGAACAACCTTCACCTATCGCTTTCCTATCCGCCAAACCGGAACGTACTGGTATCATTCGCACACCAGCGGTCAGGAACAGGATGGGCTTTATGGTTCAATCATCGCCTTACCGAAAGGCAAAGACCCGATTATGGCTAATCGCGATTATGTGGTGGTGCTGTCGGATTTCTCAGAAGAGCATTCAAGCAGCATTATGGCGAATCTCAAAATGTCCTCGGATTATTACGCCAATGCGCGGCTTACGGTGGGTAATTTCTTCACCGAGGTGAAAGAGCATGGCTGGGATAAGGCGTGGAAAGATGCCAAAGACTGGGGCGGCATGCGGATGATGCGTACCGATCTGGCCGATGTCACAGGCTATACTTTCCTGACCAACGGTAAATCGCCAGAGCAGAACTGGACGGGGATTTTCAAGCCAGGCGAGCGCGTGCGTCTGCGCTTTATCAATGCATCGGCGATGTCGTTCTTCGATGTACGGATTCCTGGGCTGAAAATGAGTGTGGTTCAGGCCGATGGTCAAAACGTTGAGCCAGTGGCGGTGGATGAGTTCCGCTTTGCCCCAGCCGAAACTTACGATGTGATTGTCACGCCGAAGGATGATAAAGCCTACACCATCGCTGCCGAGCCGATAGATCGCACTGGCTTTGCAATTGGCACGCTGGCAACCGCTGAGGGCATGAAGGGTGAGATTCCTGCCCAGCGTCCCCGCGCATTGCTTTCTATGGGCGATATGAACATGGAAATGATGATGAAGGACGATCCCGACATGGAAATGACACCCGCCGATATGATTAGCGGCTGGGCGAAAACGGGAACGCCAGAAGGCCAAAAAGCATTGTCTTATGCTGATTTGCGTTATGCAGGTGTGCAGAAAGACCAGCGCAAACCAGAACGCACCATTGATGTGCGTTTGGGTGGCAATATGGAGCGCTATATCTGGACGATTAACGAGAAGAAATTCTCGGAGGCCGAACCAATCCGCCTGAAATATGGCGAGCGGGCGCGGCTGAACTTCACTAACGAAACCATGATGGCGCACCCGATGCATCTGCATGGCATGTTCGTGCAGTTGGAGAACGGCCAGCCAGCGGCGAAGCTGCCCAACAAGCACACAGTGATTGTGTCGCCTGGCGGTTCGTATTCCGTGCTGGTGACGGCGGATGAACTCGGCGAATGGGCATTCCACTGCCATCTGCTATACCACATGGCCAGCGGCATGATGCGTCAGGTTGTTGTCGCTAAACTTGATGCGGCGGATATGCCTGCCACAGAACCAAAAACCAAAGGCGTGTCACGCCGTAGTGAAGCGAAGGAGGAAGGTCGCCATGCCCACTAAACTTTTAATGGCATTGTGCCTCGCCACTATTCTTGCCCAGCCCGCTATGGCGCAAGAACACTCGGTTCATGCGGATATGGCGCACGAACATGGCGGCGGTATATTCCACATGTTCAAGCTTGAAGCTGATGCTGGTTCAAACACCGATGGCACGCCGCTTCAAAGCTGGGATTTGGATGGGTGGATTGGTACGGATGAAAATAAACTCTGGATAAAATCAGAGGGTGAGCGCGCCGATAACAAGTTGGAAAGCGCCGAGTTCTGGGCGCTCTATAGCCGCAATGTTTCGACATTCTGGGATGCGCAGGCAGGTGTTCGCGTTGATATCAAGCCTGAATCTACGGCATATCTGACGCTTGGGGTTAATGGACTTGCACCGCTATGGTTTGAAAGCGAAGCGCATCTGTTCATCAGCGAGCATGGCGATGTCACGGCGCGATTGCGGCAGGAAAATGACTTCTTGCTCACCCAGAAGCTGATTTTGCAGCCTTATATTGAAGTTAATCTCTCGGCGCAGGATGTGCGCGTTCAGGACATTGGTGCAGGCGTGACGGACGGAAAGATAGGGCTTCAGACCCGCTACGAATTCACTAAGAAATTCGCGCCGTATGTGGATCTCCACTATGGCCGAAAAATCGGTGAAACCTCATCCATAGCTAAAAATCATGGCGAGGATAATGACGAAATATCAGGTTCTATCGGCCTGCGATTTATGTTTTAATCAAC
>JBMOIY010000160.1:0-2434 GCA_049317085.1 Rickettsiales bacterium
ACTTTAAATGGCCGAAAATCGCGTGCTAAAAGTTTCTTCGTTTGAACTAAATCTATTCGCTTGCCTTCGCGTATGGCAGAGGCCTGTGTCACCACAATGGTCAGTTGGCGAATAGACATTAGTTAACTCTCAACGCTTTTTCAACGACCTTTCGAGTTAAGCGAGGTGCAAAGTAATTGATGAAGGTATACGCATAATTTCGTAAATAGTGGTCACGGCGTAGGCCAAGATAGATGATATTGGGGGCAAACAGGTGGTTAGCTTTTATTCCCCTAAGGGAGTTATCTATTTTTCGTTGATATGCTATTTCCGGAATTATGGCGATGCCCAAGCTAAGATCTACATAGGTCTTAATTACGTCAGCATCAATGGCATTGAGAGCGATGTTTGGAGTTAGGCCGGCACGTTCAAAGGCTGAAGTAACTTCCGACCGCACCATGAAGGCGAAGTCATAGGTGATAAGTGGGTATCGAACAAGTGCATCCAAAGTCAGTTTCTTTATTTTTAGCAATGGATGACGGGCGGGGGTCAAAATAATCCTCTGAAGTTCGTAGCAAGGCAGCATCACTAATCCGTCATGTTCATCCACTGGCTTTGTCGCAATTGAGAAATCTGCTTTGCCATTAAGAACTAGAGCCGCCACCTCTGATGGTGTTCCCTGGCGCAAACTATTGATCTTTCCTAAATACATGACAACCGATCGTTCGCTCATGCGTTACATTTCCATAGGGTTGATTGGAAATGATGGGCATGGCAAAGAAGCGGTTGGACGAAGCAACAAAGAATCGGTTGCGCGCCGGGCGCATGTTGCTGGCGGGCAAGCGCCCCGCCGAAGTGGCGTTGGCGGTGGGCGTTGCGCGCCAGACGGTGTACACATGGAAGGGGCTGCTCGATGAAGGTGGGATCGACGCGCTGCGTGCCGTCCCGGGTCGGGGTCGGCCAGCGAAACTGGACGCGGCACAACTTGAAGGGGTGCGTCGGGCCATGCTGCAAAAGCCTACCGAGCACGGCTTCGGTACAGAACTGTGGACGCTCAAGCGCGTTGGTGTTGTTATCAAGCGCCTGCACGGCGTGCAGTTCGGCCAGACGCAAATCTGGCGAATTCTGGGTTCCTTGGGCTTCAGTGCGCAGAAGCCCGAGAAACGCGCCATCGAGCGCAACGAAGATGGCGTGCGCGAATGGAAGCGTCGCACATGGCCGGGGCTTAAAAAAAAGCCCAGAGAGACGGCCGCCTGATCGTCTTCATCGACGAGTCGGGAATCAGCGAACGCCCCACGCGGGTTCGCACCTGGGCGCCCAAAGGCCAGACGCCGGTCATTCAGTTTCACTTCAACTGGAATCATGTCTCGGTCATCGCCGGCCTGACGCGCAGCAACTGCCTGTTCCGGCTGCACGAGGGCAGTATCAAGAAGGAGGAAATCGTGGCGTTCTTGAAAGCGCTCAAAGCCCACCTGCGCCAACCGCTGCTCGTGATCTGGGATGGCTTGAGGGCGCATCGCAGCCGCCTGGTGCGCGAGCATCTGGATTTGATCGACGGGCATATCCAGATCGCTTTCCTTCCCGCGTACTCGCCCGATCTGAATCCAGTCGAATATCTCTGGGCTTGGCTCAAGCGTCATGCGCTGGCCAATTACTGCCCCAACAATCTCACCGAACTGCACTCCACCGCCCGCAACAAGCTCAGGAGCGTGCAAAAACGACCTTCGATCATCGCTGCTTGCTGGATGCAGGCTACACTTTGGTAATGTCATGAATTATGGAAGGCTCAATAGTGGTCGCAGCCGGCCGCACCGCTTGGCGCTTTGACCTTGCGTCGGGCATCCAATATTATGTTATTGAATTTAACGGGCATCCTCTTAATATTTCCTAATCTATTTTTTGGGAGTTGCATAATGGGACAATCTTTATTCGAGCGTTTGGGCGGAAATGAAGGCATCACTAAGCTGGCGGGTGATGTTGTTGATAATCACTTGACGAACAACGCTATTGCCACACGCTTTGCCAATAGCGACGTTGAAAAGTTGAAGAACGCCGCAGCCACTTTCTTTATTGCGGGCACCGGGGGAGGCGATGTTTACAAGGGTAAGGATATGTTGGCGGCTCACAAGGGAATGAATATTTCTCCTATGGAGTTCATGGCAGTGTTGGACGATGCGTTGGCTGCCCTGAAAAAAAACAATATAGGTCAGCGCGAGCAGGAAGAAGTTTTATTCGTGCTCTACAGCATGCGCTCGCAGATTGTTCTGGTTTAAGAATCAATGAATCGATCTTTTCCGCGGTGCAATTTAACTTGTTTACCCCAGGAATTAGCTAAGAAATCAGTCTCTACCGGTCCGCAGGGCATCCCCACTGGCTTATCCGTTGGTCGCGAGTTCGAATCTCGCACCTCCTACCAGTCAATGAAAGAAGGGGTTAGCTCATCAGCTACCCCCTT
>JBMOIY010000161.1:0-2395 GCA_049317085.1 Rickettsiales bacterium
ACCGAGGCGGTAATCCCTGAGATGGTTGCTCCAAGATTTGCCATTGTGGTGCCAACTCCAACGTACCATGGAGCGGCTGCTCCTGCAGTGGTTACGGTCGAGCCTGCAACGGGAGCAGCCAGCCATCCACCAACGTTCGTCAAAGCGTAACCCGCGACACTGGAAACGACAATGGCGGCTGCGATGCTACCAGCGATCATGGCGACGCCTTTGAGGGCTCCGCCCCAGGTGAATCCACTTTGTTGTCCGTGTGTCATGGCCGTGTTTCCTTACTCATTAACCCAGTTGTTGCATTGCTTGTGCGCGTGCCGCGCGGCGTTGTTCTTCTGCTGCTTGCCATTTGCCTGCTACGACGCCTGTGGCCAGCGCTGTTCCGCCTGCGGCTAATACACCGTTGGCAATTCTGGTATTTGCTTCAATATTTCCTGGGCCTCCTGAGAGGGGATATGGTCCAATCCAGCCGCCCACGCTGCTACCAATACTATTTGCCCAACCCTGAATGGTGCCGATAGCGCCAGCACTGTCTAAAGCAGGGCCAAGAAATCCGGCTGCCCCCACCGTACGCGCTGTCCCACCAATAAACGTTCCTATTGTACTTTCTGATGCGGGCGTAACACCAAGCCAACTCGTAAGCCAGTTGAACACTTTCATGACATATGGGCCGACGTTATCTCCAAGCCAATCGGCGCCTTTCGCGGCCCAGTTATCTACCCCAAAAGCATTCGATGCAAATTGATTGAGCCCGACGGCCAGCCCGCAAATAACTGCGCCATAAATGGTGTATTTGATCGCTTTGCCCACACCGCCGATCACGCCGCTGGCAATATTGCCCGGTGCGCTCATCATTGATCCCCATGTCGTAGCCATATCGTATCTCCAAATGCTCGTGGCTTTATCTATCCTTACCTTTAGGTTTACCACAGGGAATGGGGATTGTGTGTGACAGTTACATGAATTGTCGATGACGGTTTGGTGACAATTCGCTGAATTTTTGTGAGATTTCTCCGGGTAATGCGGGGTGACGATCATTGAATCCTCTCCCTGTGGGAGAGGATGGCAACGCGGTGCACACCGCTAGCCGGTGAGGGGGTGGGGAAGAGCCGCTGGTGTGGTGGCTGATGGTGAGTTCGTTACCCTCACCCTAGCTCTCTCCCACAGGGATAGGGAACGCCGAGCACCGGAACCAACCGGAGAACGATAAGTGAAAACGAGTGAAGCAATACGAAACGCAGCACTAGTCGTTGTTCTGCTCTTGCGCCTTGAGTGCGGCAATTTTGGCTTCGATTTCTTTTTTCGGGTCGATCGGCATGAAGAATTTGCTCGCATCCGAATTATACATCTCAGCCACTTTTTGCGTCACCTCCGCAGGGGGGCGTTCGCCTTCGCCGGAAACCACCACCTCGCCATAAGGGTCGAAGTTGTAGAGATCCAACGTGCCTCCCGCTTCCGCTGTACGGAAGTTATCATACATGCTCGGCTTCACCGCAACATAGCACCAGAAGGGAACGCCGGTCTCCAGCGATCCATAGATCAACATGATGATGCGTGATATATTATCCGGATCGAACTTGTTATTCGGTGTATCCGGTACGACGATTTCTTCACTCATTTCATAGCTCTCCTATGTTCCCTAGGCTGCTTTGATTAGGTTTCGCATAACGTATTGAAGTATGCCACCATTTTGAATGTACGACAATTCGTCGATGGTGTCAATCCGGCACAGCAGTGCGATATTCTGCGATGAACCATCCTTGCGGGTGATCGTGCATTGCACATCCATACGCGGGGTGATGCCTGCTGCCAAGCCTTTGACCGATATGGTTTCGGTGCCATCCAGTTTCAGGGTTTGGCGGGTCACGCCGTCTTTAAAAGTCAGAGGGATAACGCCCATGCCCACCAGATTCGAGCGATGAATGCGCTCAAAGCTTTCCGCAATCACGGCTTTGACACCCAGCAGGAAGGTACCTTTGGCCGCCCAGTCGCGCGAGGAGCCGGTGCCATATTCTTTACCCGCCACAATCACCAGCGGAGTGTTGGTGGTTTTGTATTTCATGGCGGCGTCGAAAATGCTCAGCTGTTCACCGGATGGAATATGCTTGGTCAACCCGCCTTCAGTCCCCGGAATCATCTCGTTTTTGATGCGGATATTGGCGAAGGTGCCGCGCATCATCACTTCATGGTTACCGCGGCGTGAGCCATAGGAATTGAAGTCGTCCTTGATGACCTTATTTTCATTCAGATATTTTGCGGCAGGGCCGGTGGTTGCAATGTCACCCGCCGGAGAAATATGGTCGGTGGTGATGCTATCGCCCAGCAGCGCCAGAATGCTTGCATTCGCAATATCATCGATTTTGCCATCACCCGCATCGAGCGTCATACCATCGAAATAAGGCGG
>JBMOIY010000162.1:0-2374 GCA_049317085.1 Rickettsiales bacterium
AGGAAAAAAGAAAGGAGGGCCGGTAGGACTTGACAGAGCGAATTAGAGAACAATGCTAAGCTCAACAAGGCTGAACGCTAATTTAGTGCGGGGCCATTGCAAGCGAAGAACACCATTACACGCATGTTTACATCTGCATGATTGATGTAGCAAGCACTCGCAATGAGGCATTACTTTTTCTTTCTAAGCCACCTGCTTTTCATCATTCCCAATCCCGAGCATCTTCAGCTTGCGATGCAGCGCGCTGCGCTCCATGCCCACGAAGTTGCTGGTCTTGGAAATATTCCCACCAAAGCGGTTGATCTGCGCCGCGAGATATTGCTTCTCGAACGTCTCACGCGCCTCGCGCAGCGGCATGCTCATGATGTCGTTCGAAAGCTCCGGACGCAGCACCGTGATGTTGCTGTCGATCAGTTCCGGCGGCAGCGAGTCAGCGGTGATCTCACCGTTCGCACCCACTTGCGCCATGATGATAAGCCATTCCATCACATTGCGCAGCTGGCGAACATTGCCCGGCCAGTTATAGGATTGCAGCACCGAAAGCGCGTCTTCACCAAGTGCCCGGGTGGCTAAGCCCATCGCATCCGCCGCACGTTTAAGGAAGTGGCTGCTAAGAGCCGCGATATCGTCCCGGCGCTCCCGCAGGTTCGGCATGCGCAACGGCACCACGTTCAGGCGGTAGAACAAATCTTCACGGAAGCGACCGGCGGTGATTTCTTCCTGCAGGTCCTTATTGGTAGCAGCGATCACACGCACATCAACCGACACGCGCTTATTCCCGCGCACGCGCTCAAAACTTTGCTCTTGTAACGCGCGCAGCAAGCGGCCCTGCGTTTCCATATGCATATCGGCGACTTCGTCGATGAACAACGTGCCACCATGCGCCCGCTCCAACAGGCCGAGCTTCTCAGCACCACCATTCGGGTTCGGGTCCTCAGTGCCGAACAGTTCGGCCTCGATGCGCGACGGGGTGAGGGCGGCCGCATTGAGCACCACGAAGGATGCGTGACCACGCATCGAACGCGAATGAATCAGGCGGGCGATGAGCTCTTTCCCCGTCCCAGGCGCACCGGTGATGAGGATACGGCTATTCGTCGGCGCCACTTTCTCCACCGTCTGGCGAACCGTATTGATGGCCGCGGAGGTGCCGATGAGTTCAGATTCATTGCTGCCGCGCTTCTTCAGCTCGGTGTTCTCGCTGCGAAGTTTCGCCGCCTCGAGCGCACGTTTGACGATGATGACCATCCGCTCCGCCGAGAACGGCTTTTCGATATAGTCATAGGCACCCATGCGGATCGCGGTCACCGCCGTCTCGATATTGCCATGTCCAGAGATCATCACGACCGGCACATGCGGATATTTCTTCTGGACGATTTCAAGGATGCCCAAGCCATCCAGCTCGGAACCTTGTAACCATATATCAAGGATAATTGCTGCGGGAACCCGCTCGGCGAGCGCTTTCAGCGCGCGGTCCGAGTTATTGGCGGTGCGCACTGCGTATTTTTCATCAGTTAGGATATCGGAGATGAGCGAGGAAATATCGGCTTCATCATCGATGACAAGGATATCTGCGGCCATGGAAGCAACCTTCTAGCGTTTGGTTTGAATATGCTTTGCTTGGCTGAGCACGCTATGTTTTTTGCTGTTGCCCAAAAGTTACTATCTGTCGCGAATTTGTCCAGCATTAATTATGGTGGTGGGTGTATTTTCTTTGCACCACTACATTTAGTGGGAATTTCAGACTAATCCGCGGCCTTAATACTACAGTTACACACAAGCATTACTAGCATTCCGTCGGCTCTTGATGCTGCGAATGTTGGCAAATGTCATAAAACTTTAACACTCGCGAAAGCAATAATACTCTAGCCAATATCAGCAATTTAGTAATTCACACATAGAAGCTAATACTGGGAGAGACAGAATGACAAATAAAACGAGCCATGACCAATTCGACGCTGTATTTAAAAAAGATCAAGAAATTAGAGAGACAGCAAGGGGTCGCATCCGCGAATATAGGGGGTTGGATATGCAAGGCTTGCGAGAAAAACATCGAGCTTTGGGTAACGAATCAATTGGTAAGCCAATGCAAGATAAGAGAGTTATAGCGGAAGAAAGGCGGCTTATACAGAAAAAATTAGGGCCGCTGCAAAGAGAATATGTTGTAGATAAGGCTGAACAACTGAAGCAAGAATATCGAGGGTTGTCTGCAGAAGTTTTACAAGCAACCTACGAAACAATAAAGCAGTCTGTAGTGGAGACATCGTCAGATGAAAGAAAAACTCTGATGACTGCGGTACGGCGTGCGACAACCCCTATAGAATTATACCAAAGCAACTAAATAGCATGACATATATGTAGCGTTATGCTATGGCAA
>JBMOIY010000163.1:0-2343 GCA_049317085.1 Rickettsiales bacterium
CACTTCAGGTTGTAGTGGCTGTCTTCATCCTTGAGTTCGCCGGACTTGTACTTATGGATGATTTCGCTGATCGCGTCGTCGACGGTTTTCTTCGGACGAAAGCCGGTCGCGAGCAGCTTGTCAGAGTTCACCCGATAAGAGCGCGGATCATTGGATTCGGTAACCACGATCTCCGCCTCCACCTGTCGCGTTACCCGTTCGGCAATGTCGAGTATCGAAATATTCTCGAAACCGACGTTGTACACGCCGGTGTGCTGGGGATTTTCGAGCAGGAAGATATACGCGTCGGTGATGTCGTCAATATGAACGTTGGGGCGCGTCTGCTGGCCGCCAAACACGGTGATCTTGCGTTTGGTCAGCGCCTGCATGGTCAGCATGTTGACCGACACATCCAGGCGCATGCGCGGCGAGTAGCCGCACAGCGTCGCCGGACGCAGTATCTGCACCACCATGTCATCCTTGTAGGACAACACCACCCGCTCACCGACCATCTTGGTCTTGTTGTATTCGGAGATCGGTTTAAGTTCCAGATCTTCAGTGACCTGTTCTTCGTCCTTGATGCCGTAAACGCTGCCCGAGGAGGCGTAGACAAAGCGCTTGATACCCATGCGCGCCGCCTTGTCGGCGAGTTGCATGGTTGCCAGCGCACTGACTTCCCAGGTCAGCTTGGGATCAAGGTCGCCGCAAGGATCGTTCGCAATCGAAGACAGGTGAATGATGGCATCAACACCATCGAGATTGATTTCCTCGATATTGCGCACATCGCCCTTGGTCACCGTCAATTTGGGATGGGGTTTGAGGTGATTGCCGAACCACATGATGTCGAACGCGACCACTTCATGGCCGGCGGCCAACAGCTTGGGAACGAGGACAGTGCCTTTGTATCCGCAGGCTCCTGTAACAAAAATTTTCATGCTGAATTTATTCCAGTATGTTGAACGGAAACACGATCATTCCGGGAGGCCGGAAATACCCCGCAGTAAAGGACTGAAGTTGAAAAATCCAGCCATAAAGACCACTTCACCCGGGCCCGCAGGTATACGGTTTCTAGATGCTCTCCAGACGGACGATCTCGCCATGGTCAAGATGCATGATTTTATTACAATTTCGGTGGATTAGCTGCTCATCGTGCGATGCCAGAAACAGGATTCGCGCCTTGTCGAGCATGGTCCGCAGTCGCGCCTGGGCCTTGCCCGAGAACTCCGCGTCGCCCACGCTCATCCACTCGTCCATAAGCACGATGTCCGCAGGAATGCTGGTCGAGATCGCAAACGCAAGGCGCATGGCCATCCCGCTTGAATATGTTCGCATCGGCATATCAATGTAATCACCGAGTTCGGAAAACTCGCAGATTTCGCCGACCAACGGTTCGATCTGCTTCCGTGTCAGCCCCATGATCAGCGCACGAAGGAAAATGTTCTCGTAACCGGTAGACTCGGTATCCATACCCAGCGTAATGCTCAGCATCGTTGCCAGCCTTCCGGTGACGTCGATGCTGCCACTGATCGGTTCGTAAGCCCCGGCGATTGTTCGCAGCAGTGTCGACTTGCCGGACCCGTTGTGGCCGATGATTCCGACGCGGTCCCCTTCACGAAACTCAAAACTCACATTGTTGAGCGCCTTGATCACAACCCGGTCGGCCGCATCGCGCGCCAGCAGCCCGCCGGTAGCGGCACGGATAAAGGTATTTTTCAGTGACCGGCTTTTCCCGCCGTAGATCGGGAATTCAACCATCATGTTTTTCGCAACGACGCTTGTCACGTTCAAACCCAGTAAGCGATGCGCGCGCGGAAGCGGCTAAACACCAGAATCATCACCAGATAGCCGGTGAGAGTGACCGCTGAAACAGCCGCCCAGGACAACAAACTTGCTCCGCCGGAAACCAGTGGTGCCCTGACTATCTCGATGAAGTGGTAAATCGGATTGATCTGGGCCGCCCAAATGTGCTTGCCGAGCATGTCGGCCTTCCACATCACAGGCGTCAGAAAAAAGGCGACTTGGACGACGCTGGTGATGATCTGCGGAATATCGCGAAATCGCGCGCAGAAAAGACCCACCAGCACGCCGAACCAAAGTCCGTTCAACGCAATGAAAAATACACCCAAAGGCATTTGCAGCAGATGCCAGCCCCATTCCGGCGGATAAAACAGGAACACCAGCGCCACGATGACCAAGTTGTGGCCAAAAATGATCAGGTTTTTCCAGACCACCCGGAGAATGTGAATGGTGAGAGGCAGCTTGATCTGCTTGATAAACCCCTCCGCGGCAATAAACGCGCCGCTGCATTCATTGATGAGATTGGCAATCAGCAGCCACACGACGAAGCTGATGGCGAGATAGGGA
>JBMOIY010000164.1:0-2293 GCA_049317085.1 Rickettsiales bacterium
AGTACCGAATCCGGGCGGAATGCCAGCGGGTCAAGATAATCGTCGTCGATGCGGCGGTAGATGACATCGACACGCTGCGGACCGGCAGTGGTTCGCATGTAGACCACATCGTTTGCGACGAACAGATCCTGGCCTTCGACGAGTTCCACGCCCATCTGCTGGGCGAGGAATGCATGTTCGAAGTAAGCGCTGTTGTGGGAGCCGGGGGTCAGCACGACGACCGTGGGCTGCGTGGCGCGAGGCGGCGCCACTGCAATCAGGTTTTCCAGCAGGACGTCAGTGTAGTGATCGATTGGTGCTACCGGGATGCGGCCGAAGAGGTCGGGAAACAGCCGCATCATCATTTTGCGGTTTTCGAGCATGTACGACACGCCGGACGGCGTGCGCAGATTGTCTTCGAGTACGTAGAACTGGCCTTCGTCCGTTTTGACGATGTCGATTCCGGCGATATGAACGTAAACGTCACCCGGAACCTGCATCCCGCGCATCTCGGGGCGGTAGGCTGAGTTGCCCATGACCTGGGCTTCGGGGATGATTCCGGCCTTGATGATTTCCTGATCGTGATAGACGTCTTTGAGAAAAGCGTTCAGCGCACGGACACGCTGGCAGGCGCCGTCGCTGATGATTTGCCATGCGGCGGGTCGGATGATGCGCGGAATGATGTCAAACGGGATCGAGCGTTCGGTTCCGGAATCGTCACCGTAAACCGCGAAGGTGATGCCCAAGCGCGTGTACAGCGCGTTCGCTTCACGCTGTTTCTGCGGAAGAAAATCCTGCGGTTTATCGGAGAGCCATTCGGCATGCGCGCGATAATGCCGACGGATCGATCCGTCGGTTGCCCGCATTTCGTCGTAGGGACGTCTTGAATTCATTTATGTTTCCGCCCGGTAGGCGCTATTTCAAGTGTTAAGCACAGCATCGTAGTGAGTTTAGCAACGGCTATGCCAGTTTCGTTGATCAGGTTATTCAGCTAGGTATAAGGGTGTCATTTTGGGGAATTGCACCTGCTGGCAGGAGAGGATTGTTATTAAGAGCGCACCGTTCTGGTGCGTCAACTAAAAATAGACATAAAATGCCCTGAAATTGGGCATCAAACGCACGACGAACGGCGTAGATCATCGGGTTCCATAACTGAACATACACGCAACATGAATCCTCCGAATTTAAAACTGGTGGCTGCCGATTGGCCGAAGCAAGCTTTCTCTGCGGACTCTCTGACTCCCACGGACCGCGCGTTGCTGTTGCAGGTGCACAGCTATGTCGGGGAGAAAGCACCGGAGGTTCTTCAGGAAGCGCAGGACACGGCACACATTCTGCTTGAGCTGGCGATGGATCCTGAATGTGTTGCCGCTGCGTTGTTGGTGCCGCTGTTACGCGTGCAGCCGGATCTGACGCGTGCATTGAGAGAACGTTTCGGTTCGCGCTTGATCGACCTTGCTGAAGGCGCGTTACGTATGGGTGAAATCGGCGCCCTGTCGAGCAAGGCTGCGTCGCCGCAGCGCCCCGAGGCGCAGGTGGCCCAGCACGAGGTTCTGCGCAAGATGCTGCTCGCCATGGTGCAGGATGTGCGCGTAGTGCTGATCAAACTCGGGGCCCATTTGCGTGAATTGCGTGCACTGGTCAAATCGGTCAACCTTGCGCGGCGCACCGAATTGGCTGAACTGACGCGCGATATTTTCGCGCCGCTCGCCAACCGGTTGGGGGTGTGGCAGATCAAGTGGGAGCTCGAGGATCTTGCGCTGCATGTGCTTGAGCCAGACAGTTACAAACGGATCGCACGACTGCTTGACGAAAAGCGGCATGACCGGGAACGGTACATTGAGAACGTTGTGGCGCTGTTGAAAGGTGAGTTGTCGCGGGCGGGCATTGTCTGTGAGGTCAGTGGCCGACCTAAACACATTGCCAGTATTCACCGTAAAATGAAAAGAAAAGCCCTTGATTTTGAAGGACTTTATGACGTTCGTGCGGTGCGCGTTCTGGTGGTCGATATCAGGGACTGCTACACCGTGCTGGGCATTGTGCACAGCCTTTGGTCGCCATTGCCGAAGGAGTTTGACGACTGCATTGCCAAGCCCAAGGTCAATAACTACCGCTCGCTGCATACCGCAGTCATTGGACCGGAAGGCAAGTCGGTGGAGGTCCAGATCCGTACCCGTGAGATGCACGAACACTCCGAGTTGGGCGTTGCCGCTCACTGGCAGTACAAGGAAGGTGGGCGCGCTGATCGGGGATACCAGGAGAAAATTGCCTGGCTGCGGCAGGTGCTGGAGTGGAAGGATGAAGTCAGCGATGC
>JBMOIY010000165.1:0-2288 GCA_049317085.1 Rickettsiales bacterium
CACCGTGCGCCCCAATGGCCGCATCCGTGGCGACCTGATGGCGCAGGAAGTGTTCGTGCATGGCACGGTGGATGGGCTCATTAAGGCCGAGAATGTAACAGTATTTGCGACTGCGCATGTGCGTGGCACCATCATGCATGAATCAATCACCATCGAGGATGGCGCGATTGTCGACGGTAAACTGAAACGCACCGAGCGCCTCGCGCTCGAAGACATGCGCGCTGATTCGGTACGCCGCAACGTGATGCCGGTGATGGATTCGACGTTCGACACTAGCAACGACAATGACGAACCGCAGAGCGAGCGCGAGATCAAGATCCTCGAGAATTTGCGCCTGATCAGCTAGCGCGTAACACGGCTCACTATTTTTTACCCCAGGTCTTTTCAATATAATCCGCGCGACCACTACCTACTTTATAGGCGTTATAGTGGCCGGCGTTCTTCTGGTAGTATTTCTGGTGGTAGTCTTCGGCGGCATAGAACGGGCTGAGAGGCTTCAGCTTAACTGCAATCGGGGCGGGTTTGAATTTCGGGGCTAACGCAACCAGTGCTTTTTCGGCGGCGGCTTTCTGGGTGTCGTCGGCGTAGTAAACGGCGGTCTGGTATTGCGGCCCTTTATCGGCGAACTGGCCTTCTGGATCGGTGGGGTCGATATTCTCCAAATAGATATCGAGGAGTTTTTCGTAAGTGACTTTCGCCGGATCGTAGGTGATTTGAATCACCTCGACATGCTGCGTTTTTCCGGTTGAGACCTGATCGTAGGTCGCGGTCTTCGCATCGCCGCCCGCATAGCCGACGCTGGTCGCGGTCACGCCTGCGGTGTTGTCGAACGAAGGCTGCATGCACCAGAAGCAGCCGCCACCGAAGAGGGCGGTTTTGGTGGTAGCGGTGGTGTCTGCGGCCATGGCGATGCTCCCGAAACAGATGAGGATGAGGGCGATGAAGGAACGTAGCATTGAGATACTCCTTATCAAGATGCGCTAGGGTATATGGGTCAGACCGAGAGCAGAATCAATGTGGCGAGGCCGAGGAAGCTAAAGAAACCGACGCAATCGGTCACGGTCGTGAGAAAAATAGTGCTTGAAATCGCAGGGTCGAAGCCGCGGCGGAAGAGGAAGATGGGGATGAGCGCGCCCCAGAAGCCAGCCATGGTCATGGTGCCGGTGGCGGCGAGGAACATGACGAGGGCGAGCTTTAGGTCGCTGAAAAGGATGAACACGCCAAAGGCCATCACTAAGCCGAGGCCTGCGCCGTTGAGCAGGCCGATGAGGGTTTCCTTGCGGATATACTGGCCGCTGTTCGCATCGTTCAACTGGCGGGTGGCGATGGCGCGCACGGCGACGGTGACGGTTTGGGTACCGGAGTTGCCGCCCATGCTGGCGACCATCGGCATCATCAGCGCAAGGGCGACGATCTGGGAAATGGTGCCTTCGAACAAAGCGATGACACAGGATGCTAGCACCGCGGTGATGAGGTTGACGAACAGCCAGCCGAAGCGAGCGCGGGTTGTTTCCCAGACGCTGGATTGGAAATCCTGACCCGCAACCCCCCCGGCGCGCAGGTAATCTTCTTCATCTTCCTCGACGAGTACATCGACCACGTCATCGACCGTGATGGTTCCGACCAGTACACCTTCGGAGTTGATCACCGGTGCTTCGACGAGGGCGTATTTGCGGAAGAGGTAAGCAACTTCTTCCTGGTTGGTATCGGTGGTCACCGCATAGAGGTTCGTCTGGCGAATCTGTTCGAGCGGTACGTCGCGTTTATGGCCAAGGATAGTGCCGAGCATGATGCGGCCAGTAGGCACGAAGTTGCCGTTCACGGTATAGATGACGTAGAAATATTCGGGCAATTCGTCGGCGGCGCGCAGGAAGTCGATTGTGTCGCCGACATTCCAGAATTCAGGCACGGCAACGAGCGCCTTGCGCATGAGGCGGCCCGCGGATTCGTGATCGTGGGTCAGGCTTTCCTCGATGTCCTCACGCGTCTCGAGGGGCATTTCTTCAAGGATCTCACGCTGGTCGTCGGGGTCCAGATCCTCAAGGATGTGCACGGCATCATCGGTTTCAAGCTCGGCCAGTGCTTCCGCTGATTTTTCGGTGCCGAGGGCTTCGATGACATCTTCCGCTGCTTCGGGGGAAAGTTCGGCCAAGGTCTCGGAATCGAAGTCAGCGGCGAGCGCGTCGGTTAGCCAGCGGCGTTCATCATGGCCCAGTTGCTCGAACAGTTCCGCCTGGTCGGGCGCGGGTAGGGGCGAGACGAGGCGGTGGGCGGCCACTACATCAAGA
>JBMOIY010000166.1:0-2252 GCA_049317085.1 Rickettsiales bacterium
CAGAGCCCTTAAGTCCGCCCGCGCTTATCGTCCAGATTCCTATAAAAGGACAACAAAGCGCGATCATAGTCAGAAGACCCTTACACCTATCGCGGCCTAGCTAAAGGGCTCCATTGGCTGTTTATGGGACAGTTGGGGTGGGGACTTGGCACTTGCTTACCCTCACAGAGGCTCTGTTCCTTGCTTCAGTATATCGAGGTAGGCTTGGTATGCAAACATGCGATCACGCTTTTTACCAGACACCTCGGCAACAATGCCAAGCTCGGCCAACTTGTGCAGCACTGCTGTCGCCGTAGGTTGGCTGACCTTCATTGCTTTGGCTAGATTGGGGATGCTCACTAGCGCACGGCGTTGTAGATACTCGAATGCCTTTAGCGCGTTGGGTGACGCGCGCTTTAGTGTCTTAATTTTTGCCAGATCATCAGCAAATAGCGCCGTGATTTGACGTGCACTCGTCATGGCTTCACGTCCCGCTTCAATTAAGCCTGTTAGGAAGAACTCCGTCCACACTTCCCAGCCAGCCTTGTCCTCACGCACGCGATTCAGCAGCTCGTAATAGGTCTTGCGATGCTTCTTAAAATGAAGGCTCAGATATAAGACGGGCTCCGGAAGCATTCCCTCAGCGCACAGTATCAGCGCAATCAGCAGCCGACCTGTACGGCCATTCCCATCAAGGAAGGGGTGAATGGTCTCAAACTGCACATGACTAATGGCCGCTTTCAGTAGCGTCGGTACTTTGCCAAACTCGTCATTGATATAAAGCTCCCAGTTGCCCATACACTCCATGAGCTTCTCTGGAGGGGGCGGAACAAAGATGGCATTGCCGGGGCGCGTGCCGCCAATCCAGTTTTGCGACCGACGAAATTCGCCAGGGCTCTTCTTGCTCCCGCGTCCACCGCGCAACAACATACTCTGCAGCTCTTTCACCAAGCGTAATGATATCGGATAGCCTTCGCGTATCTTCTTCAGCCCATACTGCATAGCCGCGATGTAGCGCGATACTTCTTCGACATCATCGACGGGCACTCCAGGTACCTGATCACTTTCGTATAGCAGCAAATCATCCAGTGACGACTGAGTGCCCTCGATTTGGGAAGAAATGAGCGCCTCTTTACGCACGAAGAAATAAAGCAGCAGCGATGTATCAGGTAGTACCTCAGTAATGCCACTGAGCATACCGAGCACGCGATTCGCCTCATCCAAATGCGGAGCCAGTGTTCCCATATCCAAAGGCGGATAAAACGGCAGCGGCGCAGGAACATAGGCCTTGCAGACCTCGCCCGCCGTGCTGATCTTTACATAGGTTCCAATGCGTGGGTTCTTTGGCATGGATCCTTTAATAGCATAAATCACTATTAAAGGATAGGGGCTTATACTTTAGGTAGTGTCTAAGTTTGAATTTTATGGCGTAGGCCAACTAATCGGGTAGCGAAAATCACAATGCGCCAATAGTTCTGGTGCTGGAGCGTATCCCGGAACCGTTGCGAGTGCCACTTGAATGCCCGACCTTCTCGCGTGCTTCATAGCGGGTATGCAATCAGTATCATTGGTTACCAAGACAATTACATCTATTGAGCGATGAGCTGAGAAGATTGCCCCATGGCTTTTTAAATGTGGGTAACAGTTAGTTTTAATCCAAGGGCTGCAGTTACCGCTTGAAGCGTTGATAGTCTAGGGTTGCCACGCTCTGATAATGCACGCGAAAGGCTTTCGCGTGGGATGCCAGCGGACTTTGCTACTTTTGCGATGCCGCGCGCCTGTGCTACGAGTTGAAGTGTTTTTTGCAAGAGATAGTCTCCACCTTCTTCTCCCGCTTCAGCAAGCGCGACACGCAGAAACTCTTCCGCAAGCTGCGGGTTGTTTTTTAAATCCTCTATCAATGCCACATCATGAGAAACACTGGGGGAAACCACTTTTTTCTTTGTCATATCAATCTCCGTTTATAATCTGCAAAATATGCAACAGCACTCTCAATGTCACGGCGTTGTGTCCGTTTGTCTCCCGCGCACAAGAGCAGCACTATCTTTTTTCCAATCATGCCGTAATACACGCGGTAGCCGGGGCCGTGATCAATCCGCAACTCCCACACACCTTCTTGCAGTGGCTTGCAATCACCAAACCCGCCACGTTCAAGTAGCATAATACGGCGTGTAATACGTACATAAGCCTGAGCATCCTTAAGACTACCAAGCCATGTTCTAAAAACATTTACATTGTCAGAAGTGATGTAGTCGTAAATCTCTGCCATGGCT
>JBMOIY010000167.1:0-2246 GCA_049317085.1 Rickettsiales bacterium
GATTGCCATCATAGATTTTGCTATTGAGTGAATAGGCTGCGGAAGCATGGGTACTGCTGCCAAGTGCCGCACCAATGCCTTGCGGGGTTTCGCGTAGTTCGTATCCAGCCTTTATCAGCTCATCCCACAGGAATTTCGTTGCCGCACGCCGAGGGCAATCCGCATAAGACGGCAAGCCAGAAGAGCGGATGACGGTTTTCTCAATAGTGAGCATAACGCGGCGGCCTCCGTTTCCGTTTTGGCTTTTGCTTTTGGAATCGTGCCTGATGCCAATTCAGAATTTGCTCACGGGTCACACCCTTGCAGACTTCAATCACCTGCTGGCAGCGGTGAATGTCGAATCGTGCGATATGGCAATCGCGCTTGGCATCATTGATTTGCAGGACATACGCCAACCAGTCATACACCGCGTGGCGGTAACGCTTCTTAATGACCTGGTGCAGAGCGTCATCATCACGACCCCAGAGCGGATCGAGTGCTGCATGCGCGGCAATGCGCCAGCGTTTGGTTTCGGCATTGGCAGGAATGCCTAGCGGCGAACCATCGGGGTGCGCGCCATGTGTGGCGCGGCACATCGGATAATGCGTGCAGCCGTAAAATGGCTTCGGGAACTTCGGGCTTTTGCGCAGGATCATATCCCCGCCGCATTCAGGGCAGACCAGCACCGTGGATGCAGGATACTGCGATTGCAGCGTGGGCTTGAGCGACAGCGTGCTGACTACCATGCGCGCCTCCCTACATCACAGAGCTGATGCGCCGATAAAGTGGCGGCTTCACGATATGCCTTTGCATCCGCTTCTTTATCGCGGATCCACGCATCGAGATCGTCCATCAAGTCATCATGAAACGTGATGCCAGCATTTTTGCCTTTGGTATCCAGCGTGTGCTGATACGTGCCGTAATAGGTAAAGCCGTGCCGCCGCCAACTGTCGGCGTAATCTTCCAGCTCCTGCATTGCATCGTCGTAGGAAGCCAGCGCTTCGCTCTCAATGCGAACCTCGCGCGCGGGCTTACCTGTTATCGGGTGGGGAGTTGTTTTTTCCCAAGCGTTAAACCATAGCTCTGGCATGGAGTCCTCCATTGCCATCATCGGAATCGCCGCGAGCAAAATAGGATAGCTCGTGGACGAATTCGCCCTCTGCGATGAGCTTATGTCCTTGCCGTTCAATCCTTATTTCAGGGTCGGCTTCGGGCAGTGGCTCGTCTGGCAATGGTAGGAGGGGTGCTTTGGTATGCACGCTCATGATGGTGTCCGTTTTGGTTTTTGGTGGTTGTGGTAGTTTTGTTAGCACAAGATGTTACTCTTTTGCATATAGGCATACTTGCAAAATAAAGGAATACCGTCAACAGGAAATCGCTCACGCGCCGCATAAAGCGCCGTGATGCAGAGTGAAGGGGCTTCTAGAAGGGTTACTGGCGGATCAATTCAATTTTTGCCGCGCGCTTGATTTTTGATTCCTCGATTGCACCATCAATCAGTGAGTGTAGCCGGTAGAATCCATCGCGGTTGCTGCGCTCAATGAGCTTAATGCAGGTCGTTCCATCCTCCAGTTCCACAAAGCAGGTCTGGTCGAGGCAGTTTTCCGTCATGCCTTTGGCGGGCTCGTGGTAGAACAGTACCATTCCGTCCTTCACGAATGCGCTGATCGTGGGGCCACGCAGCTCAATCGCTCTGCCGCGCTTGGCATCCATGCCATCAGGTAAAGGAATGCCGCGCTGCTCCCTCTCATTGAGCAACCAGATCTGATCACTCGATTTCAGGGATACATAGCCCACCAACGGAATCTCTGACCTAGCCTCAGACTTCGCTTCCAAATGGCTGCGCAATCTGGGCGGAAAGTTAACCTTATGCTTTTCCTTGATGGCTTCCAGCTTCTTGAGCGGCAAGCCTTTCGGCAGCTTATCGTTAAACAGTCGGCTCAAATCCCCGTCAGAAATTCCCGCGCTTTTGGCAACATCGGTGCGGTAGATGCCCTGAGCCATTGAAACATCGGTGATGTATTGCTTGCACAGCTTGGCATATTCCGAGATGCCGGCCTTATCGTCTTCCATCCGGTAAAGCATATCGGGAGCAAAGCTCGGCTCCAACCCATAGGCCTTATAGAGCATGAACACCACGCGGTCGGATAGCACGCGGCTTTCTGCTTTGCTGGCATCCTTGTAGTTATAGAAGAAATGGCGCAGCGTGTCCTTCCCAACAGGGCGCTGCTTTGTCTTTTCTGCGTAAAGATTGCATGACTCCGTCA
>JBMOIY010000168.1:0-2108 GCA_049317085.1 Rickettsiales bacterium
TGATTACATGCGCCTTATGTGCCGTGATCCAGGCAAGCAGTCAGACGGTGGACATTCCTTCCAGGGCGCGCGCTGCCGCGAGAACGCCACCGAGAATTCGGTCAGCGACCTTTTCAGAGAACCCGGCTGGCAGCTGCGCGCGGACCTTATCTATAACTGCAGGTGTTCGGGTAATGAAATCCTGTATGAGGGGTTCCGCGCTGTCGCCGTAACCTACTTTTTTCGCAGTACTGTTGAAGTGGCGTCGCGTGATTTTATGCGCCAGGTAGTGCTTGTTCTTTCCGAGCAGTGCCATAGCCATTTTGATGTCCTGTTCTGCCCACTGGTTTGGACCATTGCCCATAGCAGGGTAGGCGGACATCACGTCATAGAGGGGTGTCATTTTGAAGCGCTGTTCACCAGCGAGTAGCTGGATGCTGAAGTTCTTGGCGTGACCATCTGGCGTCCGTAGTATCCAGAACAGAAGTTGCGCAGCCATGAGTGTGTGCATGTCTGCGACCGCTTGTTGTGACTGTTGCAGCAAGGTGAATATCTGCCGCAGGCCCGGGCCGCCCTCGTTTTCGTATTTTATTAGTGGCGAGGTTCCGGTCGCTTGACAAAAATCCTCTTGAACCAGTCGGAACAGCTGCTCACCATCGTGCGACAGCGTCCGGTCAAAACGCTCGACGACGAGCACTCGTTGTGTACCGAAAGTCATAATCTCAGCATTTGCCGTTGGCAATCCGTACTCTTTGAGCAGACGCAGGCACAGCCACTCGTTGTCGACCGACGTAGTGAAGTCTGCTTTTTTTCCACCAACCAGCCCGATGGGGAGCTTGAAGATGTGTGTCGTCGATGTTGCGCCACGCGGTTTCATCCATTTTCCGTCCCACCATAGGAATGCGTCCTTCTCTTGCGCGCCGGCCAGCGAAATTCTGAAGTCGTCATCAGGGTCTTGCATGGAGCCGTATTGGCCCGGATTAATCACGTCCAGCAAGTGTCGCTCTATGTCCTCATCATCAACGACGATGCCGTCAACCTTTCCTTGCCCTTGTGGGGTGATGCCCTCAGGCAGAAGCTGCAAAGCACCAACACAGTCCCGACCAACAGCCGCGAGTAGGTCGAATGCTTCGATCGAACCTGTCTTGAAGCGGGCTGCGACCCGTCTGCGAATGGCGTCGCTATCTGGCAACAATCCATCAAAGTAGTGTAAAACGCGGTTTCCCTTTAACGGTTCGTTATGAAGATTAAATGGAAGCGATAGCGAGATCGGACGCCCACGTGGGGAATTGCACCAGGCCGCGTCGTATTGCAGTTCGGATTCTCCCGAGGCTTTGACCGTCCAGCGCCCGACGTAGTCCCCATTTGCCCAGAGGTTGAGTGTTTGGCTATGTGCGCGGCGGCCCATGATTACCACTCCGCAGAGCTGCTAGGCTCATCCTCGATTCGTTCGCTGAGCCGTAGCTCCAGCCCGATTACCGCGCACCAACTGAGCAACTGCTTTACGCTGATTTCATCCGGATGTTGTTCCAGGTGTGAAATACGGTTTTGACTTAAGCCAAGGCGATGCGCTACGGCGGTCTGCGTGAGCTTGCGCCGCTTGCGCGTAGACAACAGCAGTTGACCTAGCTGTGGTGTGGTGATGACAAGCTGGGATGAGGGCGCGGTTGACATAAAAAATATCCATTACTCAGATAAAACCAATATATCCGATATTCGGATAAAGTCAATATAGCTGAATAACGGATAAATCTAAATTATCAGAATTTAGGATATCTCTTTGTTGATTATGAATAATAAGTGGCAGCTGATTGAGTCCAAACAGCAATATGTGCACGCCAGCCCTCGATGACTATGGTTGTTTAACCTGTCCGCGTAGGTCAGTGAATGTACCGCCTCTTATTATTCATTGATCTGCTTATGCAGCTCTCTGAAATTCCGTAGGTATAGTCCCATCAGCCACAATAGGGATGGCACAGCCATGATACTGCTCTCCTCATGACCTGCCCCCCAAATTAGTACGAAACCAATTTAGAGTCCGCGGTTAAAAACTGTCTGCAAATTGATTCGGCGTCAGATAGCCAATCGAGCTGTGCGGTCGTTGCTCATTATAGTCCTGACGCCATTCT
>JBMOIY010000169.1:0-2085 GCA_049317085.1 Rickettsiales bacterium
ATCAGGATGCCGATGAACCGCTCGAAACTGCCCAGAATGGCGCGGTGGAGCATGACGGGGCGGTGTTTCTGGCCATCCTCACCGACGTAATTGGCGTCGAGGCGTTCGGGGAGGACGAAATCGACCTGCAGGGTGCCGCATTGCCAATCACGGCCGATGGCATCCTTTAGCACGAATTCCAGTTTGGGGCCGTAGAAGGCGCCTTCGCCGGGGTTAAGCGTCCATTCGAGGCCCGTCGCATTCACGGCGGCTTTGAGGGCGGTTTCGGCTTTGTCCCACGTGGCGTCCGTACCCGCGCGTTTTTCAGGACGGTCGGAGAATTTGACGCGGACTTCGGTGAAGCCGAGGTCGGCATACACTTCTTTGAGGAGGTCGCAGAAGGCGATGGTCTCGCTGGTAATCTGGTCTTCGGTGCAGAAGATGTGTGCGTCGTCTTGCACGAAGCCGCGTACACGCATGAGGCCGTGAAGGGCGCCCGAGGGCTCGTTACGGTGGCAGGAGCCGAACTCGGCCATGCGCAGGGGAAGGTCACGGTAGGATTTGATGCCGACGTTGAAAATCTGGACGTGGCAAGGGCAGTTCATCGGTTTGATGGCGAGGGTTTTTTCCTCCGACACGCTGGTGAACATATGTTCATGGAATTTTTCCCAATGGCCGGATTTTTCCCAGAGGATGCGGTCGACGAGGATGGGGGTTTTTACCTCGATATAATTACTGGCGCGAAGCTTGGTGCGGATGAAGTTCTCGAGGATGCGGTACAATGTCCAGCCTTTATCGTGCCAGAAGACTTGACCTACAGCTTCTTCCTGAATGTGGAAGAGTTCGAGTTCGCGGCCCAAGCGGCGGTGATCCCGCTTTTCGGCCTCATCCATCATGGTGAGGTAGGCTTTCAGCTCCTTCTCACTGGCGAAGGCGACACCGTAAATGCGCTGGAGCATTTTGTTCTTCGCATCGCCGCGCCAGTAGGCGCCGGAGAATTTGGTGAGTTTGAAGGCGGCGGTGATCTTGGCGAAATTGGGGACATGGGGGCCGTAGCACAGATCGATGAAAGCGTCGTCTCCTTCGCCCTGGCGGTAGAGGGAGACTTTGCCTTTAACGGTGTTGGGGCCATCCTCGTCTTTCGACGTGCGGATGATCTCGGCTTTATAGTTTTCGCCGCGGCCATCGAACATCGCCATGGCTTTTTCGCGGTCCCACATTTCGCGGGTGACGGCTTTGCCGCGGGCGAGGATTTCTTTCATCTTCTCTTCGATTTTCGGTAGGTCATCGGGTGTCAGCGGGGTGCTGAGTTCGATGTCGTAGTAGAAGCCATTTTCAATGGTGGGGCCGATGGCGAGCTTGGCGCTGGGGTAGAGTTCTTTCACGGCGCGGGCGAGGAGTTGGGCGGTGATGGTGTGGCGGATGATTTCGAGACCCTCAGGGTCTTTGGATGTTAGGAGTTGGAGTTTTAAATCTTCGTTCAGCGGCAAATAGAGGTCACGCTGGATGCCGTCGACCTTCATGGCCACGGCGGCTTTGGCGAGGCCCGCGCCAATGCTGGCCGCGACCTGTTCACCTGTGGTGCCGGCGGGATAGGCGCGGGTGCTGCCGTCGGGCAGGGTGACGGTGATGTCGCGTGTGGCGGGGGCGGCTTGACTCATAGTAACTCCGATAATGGGCGCACACAGTACGGTTTGTGGGTGCGGTGTCAACATTTGTCATCCCGGCGGAGGCCGGGATCCATGCCATTCAGTATGCGTGTGGCTTGGCATGGTCTCCGGCCTCCGTCGGGGTGACGAATTAGAGAGCGGTGAGGACTCTATCGACACTCAGTTCGCTGAGGTTGCGTTCGCGCAGGATGGTTACGGCGGGGCCGATGGGGGCGGAGCGGGTGGGGTCGCTGGCGTGACTGAAGAGGACGGTGGATGGGCAGCCGCAGGCGGCGATGACGTGCATGGGGCCGGTGTCGTTGCCTACGGCGTAGGTCGCTAGGCGAGCGAGGGTGGCGAGCTGGGCGATGGTGGTTTTGCCGCAGAGGTTCAGCGCGCCGGGGACGCGGGCGGCAATAGATTCGAGGGCTTCAGACTCCGAATTGGTGCCGATGAG
>JBMOIY010000170.1:0-2070 GCA_049317085.1 Rickettsiales bacterium
TCCCAAGCGTTCCATGTCGCAAACACGTCCGTTCAATTGTACTGGCATGATTGCTTTCGTACGCGGGGTAATTAGTGACTCGACGGAAGCAGGATCCACAAGATGATCACTACCAATATCGGCAAGGATAGGAATAGCTCCGTTGTTGTGGATCGCCGCAGCTGAGGCAATAAATGTATGTGATGGCAGAATTACTTCATCACCAGGTCCAATACCTGCTGCCTTGATAATCAGTTCCAGGGCATCGGTGGCATTGCCTGTGCCAATAGCGTATTTCGCTCCGACGAATTTAGCGATTTGGGATTCAAATTCTAGAACATTTCTCTGCAAAATAAACGAACCCCTCTCCAAAATTGGAAGCAATGCAGAGAGAATCTCATCCCTCTGCTGCCCAAAGACGTGCTCATATCTGAAAAAGGGAATTTTCATGATGGTTTAAGCGGGAGAGTTTTAGATTTTTTTTGCACAACGGCCACAAATTTAAACGCCTGACTGCGTAATGCCGGAAACGAAAGGTCCAAATAATCCAGAACCCTCCCTGTTGTAGATGCCCCTAAAAGGGGCTTTAGAAGCGGAATCAAAAAGGAAAAAATACCGTGAAAACTTTGGTAGACCACCGGTCCAATTTCATGTTCAAAATCATCAAATACTCGCATAGTTGGCATGCGCAAAAGCGTGCTTTTTGTCCGATCCCCTAAAAGGTAATGAATCCATCGATTAAGTCGATAGATTGGGTTGTGATTTAAAGAATCTACACAAATAAACATCCCGCCGACCTTTAGTATGCGATGAATTTCAGCAAGCACTTGGCTGTGATCTAGGTATGACAAACTCCCTGCACATGTGACAACATCAAACGAACTGTCGGGGAGGGGCACGGATTCCGCATCGGCCACCACATATTTCAACACCAGTCCTGCGCGACGGGCGCGTTGCGCAGCGACCGCTAGGCCGCTTGCGGCGATATCAGAAACAGTGAGGACCGCACCACAGCGTGCCGCGGTGAGCGAATGCCGTCCGTCACCGCAACACAGATCAAGCACTTCCATGCCCAGGGTCACGCAGTTGCGGATATGCTGTTCATAAACTGAGTAGGGTTGACGCAGCAACAGATCAACGCCCTCGGCGCCATCGGCATCGATCGTGGGTGCGACGGCGGTGAGGGTCTGCTCGGCACGCGCGTTGTAGCGCTGGCGCTCGATCTCGCGGTCTCGATATGGATCGCTCATGCAGGTGGCAGTGACCAAGACCCGGCGAGCTTCTGATAATGATTCCGCTCGGATGGATTGTATTGCGATATGTTTGGCATCCGCGCCCGCTCGCTCCGCATCTCAGGTCTGTTTCGCAGGCGGCTTGATCAGCTCGAATGTTACTTGCCAAGCCATCAGGCGAATTCCTGGCACCGCTAACACGCCGCGATCCAGAGTGTTTAGCACGGTCAAGCACGGTTTGAACAGAAATGTGCCGCGGAATGGGACGGCTCCAAGCGCAAACAGGTGCCAGTAGCGCAGTTCACCGTGGACAAAGCCATGCGTCAGAGCAGCGTCTATGTCACGCTGTTTAAGGATGTGCTGTTTTTCCCAATCTGTGCGGAGATGGGGAGTTAGGTTGCGATAGAGTTGAATGATTGGATTATGACCAAAGGCCTCTACGCCGAGAATGCGGCCACCAGGTTTCAGGATGCGGTAAAGTTCGGGGTAAGCGCGGCTGAGATCCAAATGATGGAGCATGCCGCAGCACAAGATACAATCGACAGATTCGTCAGGTAATTCGGTGGCTTCGCAATCTCCTTGAACAAATATGCAGGCCTCGCCGACGCCGGCTTGCTCAGCGCTTCCTCTGGCATTACGAACAGAGACATCGCTGATGTCCAGCCCTATGGCAAGATGGGCGCCACGCGAAGCAGCGAAGATTGCGCGCGATCCGTTACCGCAGGCGTAGTCAAGAAAAACTCGGCCGCGTGCCTCGCGCTGTATCCACGAATTGACGTAATTCTCGCTTATTGCGCTTATGGCGTAGTATTTCTTGTTAGCATGAACCTTAATTTTCTGTTGGGCCGCAATAACATCA
>JBMOIY010000171.1:0-2032 GCA_049317085.1 Rickettsiales bacterium
CCGCCTATTCCAAATCAATGCAGCTCAGGCTGCTAGGGCTGATGGGGGTCGGGCTCGGTTTTGCCGCAACCGATGTGGCAAGCCAGCCAGATGCGGCGACAGCACCCGCGAGCTCTGCTAAGAATGGCCTGCAGCACACTGCTTCTAGGGATTCCGTTACGAAAGAAAGCAATGGCGAAACTGCCTCTACTGGCAGCTTGGCCTCTAATGATCGTAAGCTCTCGAGCAACAACGTTATCTCTGCACCCACTGTCGCTACTGGCAACATTGGTTCAGTAGTCAATAATGCGTCCACTGAAACAACCGCAAAACCAGTGACGACCGCTGGAAAACCAACTACACCTACCACGGTAGAAAAATCCGATGTTTCTGCCCCGACCACTTCTGCAACATCGTTACCTCAATCGACACCGACCTCAGAATACCTAGCCAAGTTTGGAAAAGATATTTACTCGGTGCAATCTGCTATCAACGATATGATCGCACCCAATACACAGGGCATGTATCCCTCGCTATGGGTGGTTTCATTCCCAGAGCGCGGTCTTAACCATGTCTGGGGTGCAAATACAGAGGGTGATCCATCTACTGGCAGTTATGCGTATGTGGATATGAAAATACGCGCGTCGGACTTGGGGCCTTCGGGAACGGGCTTTAACCCTTACCCGGGCCGCACATCCTTGGCGGAAGCAGGTGTGGGATCTGGCGATATCGTGAACCTGATCCCATGGGTGGTGGTGAGCGATGCCTATCAGCTTCGCAATACCTCGACCAACACGCGCGTGCAGGTACGCAATATGTTTATCTATGCGCTTCTGTTTGATGATACCTGGGTAAGCGGTGGTAAAGATTCATTGAACTCACACCCGAACACCTATGGCACGTGGCACTCTATTTTCCTTGGGCCGGGAATGACTAGTGGCAATGGGGATGGACATGCAGTTCTGATTGGGACTGGCAACGCCCTTTCCGATGGCCGTATCGAACCGGATGGCGGCTCTTCGCTTGGCTCGATAGGCATGGGCAATGGCGAGCCAGCGGATGCGAGAGGTTTTGGTCTTCGCATGTTCGATACCTATTCTTGGCATTTTTACCCCCTTTCTGGCTTTGATCGCACACGGGCAGACCTTGAACAGAATTTTGTCGGCACTTTAAGTTGCCTTGAAACCAAGCTAGTCCTGCATGACCCCAATGGACCAGATGACCGTGAGCAGTCGGCCATGCTTATCAACGTTGGGGCTGATTACTACAACGTCTCGCGGGGCAGCTCCTATATTGGTGGCGCCCAGCATTCACGCTGGAAGCGTATCACTAATGACTGGCAGCTCGCATGCACCACGGATATCCCAGTGGATGCGTTGCGCAAAAGTTTGCCTCCGGGGTTTCATCTCTAGACTGACTCTGCATCATCGTCTTCAAGAACATTATAAACTATGCACTGCGTATGCGGCACCTCGAAGACACGCACGAGCGCGCAATGACACTCATCAACGGTGAGCACAAGGTGCGTTCGGAGCAAGTGAAGCTGCTGCACGAGAACGTGAGGCTGCTGATTCAGTTGAACAAGTTCGAGATAGCCCAGCAACTCATGAACCGGCTGGCCGACATCCTGGCCGATAGCCCGCTCAAGAACGCCATGCAATTGCGGCAGGGCTAAACGAGGAAAACTGGTGATCCCGGAGAGATTCGAACCCCCGACCTAATCTTTAGGAAAGATTTGCTCTATCCAGCTGAGCTACGGGACCACAACGTTTGTTTGGACGATAAATAACCTTCTTATAACCTTCTTACGGCGCCGCAGCCACGGCTATTTAACCGTAATTTTCTTCGTTGGGAATAGCTTACCAAAACCAAACCTTAGGTTTAGGAAACGCTTGCTCTATCTAGCTGAGCTATGGAACCAACCGACATACTTAAGGGCCTAGTCGCCCGGCGAGGCGAACGCCAGACGCTGCAGCAGCAGCGCTTTGAGTTCTTCGCGTGCGTCGGCCTGACTCACAGCGCTTCAAGTCGCTGGCGCAGCTGGTCTACCGTC
>JBMOIY010000172.1:0-1993 GCA_049317085.1 Rickettsiales bacterium
AGTTTCGTCTGTCCCTCCGCGGCCTGCTGCTGCAATTGTTCGCCTGCAAGAAGCAGGTCAGCTTCTTCGCCGACAGCGGCATCCTGCCGAACAGTGGTTTCTTTTCCGAACTGTGGCGCCGTTTGGTGCAGCGGATTCTTCCGGCGATCACAGATACCGCCAGCCTGCGGGACTGCGTAAACCTCATTTTTCACCAGCACGAGGACTACGTCTGGCTGGAGGCGGTACCGACCACGCTGAAGCTTCGTTTCTGGCGGGCGTTGCGGATGAGTGAAGCCCGCGACGGTGCCGTCCTGCGGGTGGCGCTCGGGCAGTTGCTCACTGCGACCGATGTTCTGGTGACCAGGATCGGCGCGATGGGTCTTGAGCCAGAGCTGGCACGCCTCTTTCCGCGTCTGGAGGAAGGTGACTCGCCTTTCCTCGCGCTGACGGTGGAAACACACCAGCTATCGGAATCCTATCGCGCCTATCTGAATGGGGGCGACGTACCCGCCGACGACGAACGACAGTTGCATGTGATGATTGAACAGTGCCGCGCGGTCATGGCAAAGGTTCATGCGCAAGCCGCCACGGTCGGCACCAGCCTCGCGCTGACCTATCTGATGCGCCGTCTCGAGCAAAGCCTGAACAGGCTCGACCTGATTGTCCGCATGCTCGCGATGCATCACCAGCCGGCTGAGGCTGGCGCGGACAGGCTGGCGCTGGTGGATCTGTGGGTTGGATTGCTCGGCCAAGCAGTTCAGGGTGAAGGCATGCGAGGCAGCGTTCGCGGGTACGTGCGCCGTACCATCGGCCTGTTGGCGCTGCGGGTCACCGACAACGCCAGCCGAACGGGCGAGCATTACATCACCTCTTCGCGAGGAGAGTATTTCGAGATGTGGCGCTCGGCGATGGGCGCCGGTTTGATCGTGGGGTTCATGGCGCTGCTGAAAATCTATATGTCAAAGGCCGACACTGCGCCACTGGGTTACGCGCTGATGTACAGCATGAACTATTCGCTTGGCTTCTTGCTGGTGTATGCGCTTCATTTCACCATCGCCACCAAGCAGCCTGCGATGACCGCAGCGACCATTGCCGGCGCGATCAGCGAAGTCCGCGGCCGACTGGGCGAGGTGGAGAAACTGGCGACCATGCTGATCGACGTGATACGCAGCCAGTTTGCCGCCATCTGCGGCAACATTCTCATCGCGATGCCCACCGCCATGCTGATCGCGTTTATCCTCGCACAACTGGCCGGCAAGCCATTCATCGATGCGGAGAAGGCCCATCACCTGCTCGTCGATATCTCACCCACCGATAGCCTTGCGCTGTTCTACGCGGCAATTGCCGGCTTCTGTCTGTTCCTCTCTGGGCTGATCTCAGGCTATTACGATAACCTCGCCGCCTACGAACGGCTCCGCGAACGCGTCGAAGCGACACGCTGGCTGCACCGCATGCTGGGCACGGATCGCCTGCAACGCTTTGCGGCGTATCTCGATAACAATCTCGGTGCCTTGGCGGGGAATTTTTTCTTCGGCATCATGCTGGGGAGCATGGGCACCATCGGCTACATGACCGGCTTGCCGCTCGATATCCGCCATGTCACGTTTTCCGCGGCTAACTTTGGCTTCGCGTTGGTGGCGCTGGATTTCAATGTCGATCCTGCCCTCGCGACCAAGGCCTTCATCGGCATTGGAATGATCGGCTTCGTCAACCTGAGCGTCAGTTTTGCAATGGCAATGTGGGTGGCGCTGCGCGCGCGCGGCGTGAGTATCAGCTGGGGCCAGGCAGGCGCGTTGGGAGCTTTGCTGCTGGCCCGCTTAAGGGCAAATTGGAGGCAATTTTTTTGGCCTCAAACAAGAAAAACCGACGCTCCGTAACCGGCGCATCGATACGGTCATTTTCAATCGGCGTTGGTTTGACCAACCGGACGACAACAAGGCGCAACTGGTGGTCGGCCCGGCGCAACAAATCGAGCAGGGCGGCGAGGATTTCCACTTGCAGCGCACCTGCG
>JBMOIY010000173.1:0-1988 GCA_049317085.1 Rickettsiales bacterium
CAGCACTCGCAATGATGGCCACGCCATTACTATTCAGATGTGCTCCATTGGCAGCACGCATGGCAAAATCCATGTCAAAAACTGCCCAGCAAGAGCAGGATATTCCTCAGCTTGGCGAGCGTGTGGTGCTCATCGCCGGATTTGGTCGCGTCGGTAAATTATTAGGTAACGCACTGGCCGAGCAGCAGATTGCCTATATCGGGTTTGACCATAATGCCGAGCGAGTGCAGGCGCTTAAACGCGAGGGATTCCGTATCATTTACGGTGATGCCAAGAAGTTGGATCTATGGCATAGGCTACATACGGATCATGTGATCGCTGCTGTTATCGCCATTGACGACCATGCGGCCACCCACAGTATCTTAAAATCGATTCGGGCGCAGTGGCCACTGTTGCCCATTATTGTGCGGGCGAAAGACACCTCGGATATGGCCGCACTTTATGACATGGGAGCAAAATATGTCGTGGCCGAAACGCTGGAATCCAGCCTGAGTGTAGCACGTTTACTCATGCAACAGGTGGGCACCGAAGACGGCGCCATTGAAAAAATCATCAAAAAATTAAGGGAACAAAATGCATTCGCCAACGCTTAAAGAAAAAATCACCGAACTGTATGAAGGGGATTCAGCAACCTCTCATCGCTTTCGCTACGCATTGCTAGTGTTCGATGTAGTGACGATTCTGTTTCTTATCGCCTCGACCTTTTTCTATGGCCACGCCATCGTAGAATGGATTGATGCGCTATTCGGGCTTTATATCGCGCTTGATTTCTCAGCGCGGCTTTGGATTGCGCCCAAGAAACCAGCCTTCTTCCTCAACCCACTGAACATTGCCGATCTGGTGGTAATGATTTCGTTTTTGGCGCCATTGCTGGGTGCAAATTTTGCTTTCTTGCGCGCATTACGCGTGTTCAGGTTGCTGCGATCCTATCGTTTGCAATCGCGATTGCGTAAGGATTTCCTGTATTTTCGACAGCACGAAGATGTCATCATGAGTGCTACTAATCTATTTATCTTTGTTTTTATGATGACCGAACTGGTGTTCGTCACGCAAGTCCACAGCAACCCCGCCGTCACGAATTTTCTGGATGCGATGTACTTTACCATTGCCGCCCTTACCACTACAGGGTTTGGCGATGTCACGCTGCAGGGCGATTCTGGCAGAGCACTTTCCATCATCATCATGATTTTTGGGGTGTCGTTGTTTTTGCGGCTTATACAGACGATGTTTCGCCCCTCAAAAGTACGCTTCACCTGTGATGCCTGCGGCCTTTTCCTGCATGAAAGTGACGCGGTGCATTGCAAGCATTGTGGCAAAGTTTTGAACATTCCTTCGGATGGTGACGTATGAAAATCCTTGTATTCAATGCTGGCAGTTCCAGCCTTAAATTCGGCGTATTCGATATGAGTAGCGAAGATAGTCGAGTATTCAAGGCCGAGTTTGAAGGTTTCAAAAATGGCACATGCACGCTGCATTTCCGTGTGGGCGGCGAACAAGGCATAGAACAAAAGCGCAGTGAACCACTCGCAACGGTGGAGGATGCCATTGTGCGCGTGCCGGAAATCCTCAAAGAATTTGGCTTTTCTGAATTTGATGCTGTTGGTCACCGTGTGGCGCATGGCGGTGAGCGGTTTCATGACGCAACGCTTATTGATGATGAAGTGCTAAAGCATATCGAAAGCTGCACACCGCTCGCCCCGCTGCATAACCCCGCGAACCTGAAAGCCATTACCATCAGCCGTGAGATATGGACGGATGTGCCGCAGATCGCCGTATTCGATACCGCCTTTCATCACACGATTCCTGACCGCGCCACCACCTATGCCGTGCCAAAGGAATGGCGAGATAAAGGGCTGCGGCGTTATGGCTTTCACGGCACGTCGCATAAATATGTCGCCCTGCGTGTGGCGCGGGAACTTGGAAAACCCGTCACCGATTTGCAGATTATCAGCTGCCATCTTGGCAATGGCGCAAGCGTGTGCGCGATC
>JBMOIY010000174.1:0-1983 GCA_049317085.1 Rickettsiales bacterium
CGACAGCAACTATCCCCAGCTTTTATTTTGGTCGGGCCTGCTTAATATGACCGGAAATTACGTGAAAAGTCTCGCCGATCAAAACACGCGCATGGTGGCGAAGAACGGCGTCCCGGACGTAGCGCTTGCACCTTTGCGAGCCTGACATGATGGACTTCTTTTATCGTCTGCTGCGCGCCTTTCGGTATGCCGGGTTAACTCTCAAACCGAAACACTTGAAGCTCCTATCGGCTTATCGCGATGTCCCCGCCGGCAGCTTGGATGTTGATCGCGGTGAGTTGGTTCTCGCCGGGACAAATGTCCAAATTGAGTGGGGGAGCAACGAATTCATGCTGCGCGGTATTTCCTTGGTCAATGATTTGAGAAGGGCGCAAGGGGCGACTTTTACCTCATCGGGACCGAATGAGGTGCTTCTCGATTGCGCAGGCTTCAAGCTGCTTATCTGTGACTGGGAAGAACTCTTTATTGCGCATGAGGTTCTATATCATGGCATCTACAATGTCGCGCTGGACAGAACCTATCGCTTGATAGATGTGGGAATGAATGTCGGAACCACCGCCTTGTTTCATGCGGCTAGCCCCCAATGCGCGCATGTAGATGCATTTGAGCTGTTTCCTGCAACCGTTGAACGCGCGAGGCGGAATCTGGCCTTGAATCCTCCTCTCGCGAAAAAAATAAGCATTCATGGTTACGGCCTTGGTGCAAACAATGAAACTGCCGAGTTGAACTACTTTCCCGCTTTGAAGGGAAGCACTGGAAAAATGGGTCTGCCGTCATACGCGTTCGCAGACGGAAAAAGACCAAAATCCATCAAGGTAGCTGTCGAGTTTCGTTCCGCTTCCACCGCGCTGGAGCACACGTTCCGCGATGCCGGAGCGGATGCGCTGGTTTGCAAGCTGGACTGTGAGGGCTCCGAATACGAAGTGATGAATTCTCTCAGCGATGCGAAGCTGCTGACCAGAGTGACGGTCTTTATGATTGAGTGGCATGGTCGGGGGCCAGACGAACTCAAAGACATCCTGCGTGCCAACGGCTTTGCCTGTCTGAGTTTCGACGAACACTCCGGAACGCATGGTATGATTTACGGCTTCCGAGGTTCCGCCTAGAGCCGCCGGCGCTTTTTTGCCTGCCGCTGCCACAGTGAAACGCTCCAGCAGATTCTTCAGTGCAGTCGTTTCTGGCTATGCGTCCGTCTTTGTCCTTGCGCTTCTCAATCTTGTCAGCGTTCCCTTCGCGCTGAGGGCGCTGGGACGCGACGGTTTCGGCGTATCGGCGACCATTCTGCAAATTTTAGCTTTCAGCCAAGTGTTGCAAATGGGCGTAGGCCCATCAGTGGCGCGTTTCGTCGTTGATTTCAAGTGCCGGGGGGATGACAGGCTTTATGCGTCGTTCGTGAAAACGGCCCTCCTCTTGGGCTTTATACAAGCCGCACTGTTGGTGGTTATTTCCATCCCCTCCGTCGCTCCATTGGGACAGCTATTCAGCATACCAGGTCAATACCAGTCGCAGTTCGAGGTGGTGGTGCTTTGGTGTTTATTCTCATGCGCATTGGGGTTCGCTTTCAATCCCGTCCAACAATTGCTTTACGCAAACCAGCGTATCGACATCATCAACTACATCGCCATGGGTGCACAGACCAGCGGCGCGCTTGTGCTGGTGTGTGCGTTGATTTCGGGTTACGGGCTCTTCTCCTACGTTTTCTCTGCATGGGTGACCACGCTCACGGGTACAGTCCTTGCCGGAGTATGGTGCGTGCGATTGGGCCTCATGCCGTCTTTGCGCGGGGCACCCTTCCATTTTGCGGTGATCCCTTCCCTGACGCGTTTCTCTGCGAACGTCATGATGATCATGCTGGGCCAGCAAGTCATAGCGATCGGTCCTGCTGTGGTGATTAACCGATTGCTCGGTGTTGGTGCCATGGGAGACTGGAGTGTGGGAACCAAAATCCTCCAGTTCAGCCAGCAACTCGTAGGCCGGATTTCT
>JBMOIY010000175.1:0-1983 GCA_049317085.1 Rickettsiales bacterium
CGTTAGCTGCCGCCTTACAGGTTATCCCCGCCTCCTTCGATATCCACAACGTTGCGCTGACCTTTGTTCTAAAGAGAAACCCAGATTTGCGATGGCAATACATTCCGATCCGCTTTTTGTCCCGCCAAGGTGGCAGCAACAGCATCAATCTGCTTAATGTTGCTCACTTGGGCGTCTCTATGCTTTTCGATCTAGCCAAGCTCAGAGGCAAGGTTCAGTGAACATCGCTCTTCAAGTCATGTCATGACGCTTTGCTTGTCAGTAACATGCGTCACCGCCATGCGCATTTAGACAGCATTTAACGACAATACCAGTCTCCGAGATTTGAAGCTCACTAAAGCCGGCTAAGAGTTGCGAGAGCACATCAAACAGCTACAATAAGACCTGTGACCTTGCGATTTAAAGAAGGCTTATTCTCAGCTTCGCTGGCTGCGGCTATCGGCTTCGCCGCCGTCTCCACACAGAGCCTCTGGATCGACGAGGCCAACAGTGCCGTCAAGGCTATGGCGCCCGACATAACCTCCTTCTTCGGCGCTATGCGTGACGAGCGTGGCTCGGATCTGCAGATGCCGCTCTACATGCTCATGCTCTGGTTATGGGAGAAGCTATTCGGACACTCTGAGTTTGCTCTCCGCGCCATGAATATCCCGCTATTCGCTACGGCCCTGGGGATTGCAGCAGCTTGCTGGCGCACCATGAAGCTCAATCGCATTTTCTTCGTTATCTTCGCCTGTTCATCTGCTTTTTTGTGGGCCTACCTCGATGAAGCACGCCCCTACATTTTGCAGTTTCTTGGTGCCACAAGCTGCGCTATTCCCTTGGCCAATTTGGCCGCAGCAACCAAACCTCCGCAAACATCTGACATCGTTCTTTTCGCCGCAGGTGTTTTCCTCGTATGCGGTTCAAGTCTATTGGGCGTTGTTGCATCGTTCTGGTTCTTCGTCGCTTTCTTAGTTCTCGCACTGGAAAGCCAGCGCTTGCCAGATTTCCTTGCCCGAAAAGACCTTCGCGTTGCGGTTGGCCTCAGCTTGCCGTTTCTTTTATTGCTCGGGTTGTATTATTGGTGGACCCTGTCAGTCGGAGCGAAGGCTTCATCGGTCGGAAAAACAGGCCTGCTCAATGTGGCCCATACACTTTACGAATTGATAGGCTTCGCCGGTTTAGGTCCTGGCCGGGGCGACCTTCGCGTTTCTGCCGAGGCCATCATACCTTTCATACCAATCCTTACTTTATACGTGTGCGCCATGACACTACTCATTAGCGGGGGAATTTTTACGGAGTATAGGCGGAGAGGGCTCTACCAAAAGCGAAAGCTTTGGCTAATTTTCTGCATCATCCCAACAGTGGTCGCTCTATCGACTTTTGCAGTTGGACTATTTGGCGAATTCCGCGTAGTTGGTCGCCATTTAATGCCGTTGCTTCCTTTCTTGTTTGTTCTTCTCTCGGTCACTACAGGCACGCTATGGATGGGAGCACTTAGAACCGCCGGTCGCACGATCACGGGCCTCGCCATCCTAGCAATGATAAGTTCTGCGGTAGGATATCGTATATTAGAGCGACACGCGAAGGATGGGTACCGCACTGCCGCGGCTTTAGCGCGCCAAACAATCGGCGACGGTGGTGTGGTCTGGTGGGCTGCTGACTCGAGAGGCGCACAGTACTATGGCCTTGGCGCCATTATTCAGGATGTCAACGACTTTGAACGGATTCAGGAGGGAGATGCTTTTATGGTGAATAGCAGGGATGCAAACTATCTCGATCGTCTTCCCGCTCCTAGTCTAGTCGTGCTCTCCAAAGAAGATATTTATGATAGCCATGGTGCGCTTCGGGCGTATTTCCTCCAAAATAACTTTTCACCATCAAAGCAAATTTTCGTTTGATTGCTCCTCATGTTCCTCATCCGCCTGTTCTTCAACTTGCATTTCATCATGAACAAGATCAATGAAACTAGATGTTTTTAACAATGGCTGCGAACTTACATTT
>JBMOIY010000176.1:0-1959 GCA_049317085.1 Rickettsiales bacterium
ATGCCGGAAAGGCAGACAGTCGGAACCTCGGTAAAACCAAGCTCTTTAGCGGCCATCACGCGACCATGACCGGCGATGATGGTATTATTATCATCCATCAGCACAGGGTTAGTGAATCCGAAATGCGAGATAGAATTCTTCAGTTGCTTGATTTGATCGGGCGAGTGCGTGCGTGGATTATTGGCGCGGGGTTTCAGCGCATCAATTGGTTGATAGAGAATGGTGAGTTTTGTCATGAGTAGCCTCCATAAAGGTTAACGTGGTTAACCGGAGCTACTCATTTCAGACGCAGCTCCGGAAAAGTTTCCGAGAACCACGCCTGCCCCCATGGGAGGTCGTGCGGCTTTTCAATTAGGACTGACCCATGCCAGCACCCCTAATCTGCAATGGCACGATGCGCAACCCATGCCGCACATCAACATTCCATCTAAGCTGAGACCAATATAGTCGAATAGGCAGAAAAATCAAGTATTTCTGCGCACAACAGCTTTATGTTTATAGTTCAACCCGCCTTGCCCATGAGCCACTCTACCAACCCTGCACGCAGAACCATCCTGCAAAGCTTTTCTGGGCCGATGAGTGTTACGCGCGGGTCCTCTACATCCAGCGCCATTGCATCATTCAAGGTATGGTAAACATAAAATAGTCGCTGCATGTCCCACCGCGCAAATGCAGCGATGTAATCATCGAGCTGTGCTTGCGATGTCTGTGACTTCACCTGCACCATCGCCCGCTCGCCTGTCACCGGCAGCAGAAGCTCTATATCCGTTGTCTTGAGTCCATCCCCCACAACGCTTGTACGTTGCCAGCCACTATGGCTAAAAATCAAATCTACAAGAAGCTCAAAATCACGCCAGTGTAGCATGGCAATCATGCCTTTAACTGCCTGCAATAGGCTTGCTGTTGATTCTTGGGCGTCAATCAGTTCGGGCAAATATTCATCGTTGATTTTTCGAAGCACATAATCTCTCATATGGGGCTTTAGATCACAGATGGTACCGCGGTAGGCTCCAGTCTTTGTCAGCTCTCCATTCAAATCCATGATGCGTAATGCTTTGCCATTCACGCTTGTCTTATGCCAACCATCACGGGTTCTCCGTGATCGACTGCCGTCGAGGTGAATGGCAGGGTCATTGCCATAATAGGTGACATCCGGCGCGGCCTTCGCCCACCAAAGATGCCCATCCGCAAACGTAACCCAGAGCACGTCAGGTGATGGGTCATAAAAATCGATCACTTGTCGTGCATGATCGCTCGCTTTTCGGGAGTCCGCCGTTACTTGGTATATCTGTTTGATTGCATCTCTATCGGCAGCAATTCCGAGCGCATGCGGCACTTCATAGTAGCCGATACGCATTGTGCCGTCACGCAGGCACAGGCTTTCCCAGCCGCCTCTACCGCCCAGCTTAATATAACGACAGACTTTGGCCTCTATCTTATCTTCTTTCACCATAAAGCATCCTGTTTTGGGATAATCCGAAGATAGGATTAGCTCTGACTGCACAACATATCCAATCGTTTGTGCGGCCGAAGTGAAGAAAACCATCCATTCTAAGGAATCCGCCAAGCTCAGCGCTGCATTACGCGCTGTGCGGGAGGCTGCCGGGCTGACACAGCAGCAACTAGCGAAGGAATTGGATAAACCGCAGTCATTTGTAGCCAAATATGAGCTAGGCGAGCGGCGTCTGGATGTAATTGAGTTCCTGAGAATCACCCGCCTTCTCAAGGCAAATCCTACAAAAATCCTAAAATCGCTGATGTAACTTCTTTTGCTTGAATATGTCGCCGATTCGAACATTATCCTGAAAAAGGATGGTGATATGCAGCTAAAGATTACACTGGTTTTTGCTGCCCTACTGTTATTCGGGACAGCCGCAACTGCTGATGAAAGCTACGTTGTGCGTGATAGTAGAGGCACGCGTACTGAAACTATCGAGAAATCCTACGGTGCACGATGGA
>JBMOIY010000177.1:0-1939 GCA_049317085.1 Rickettsiales bacterium
TTCGGCGGCATGGCGATGATGGCGGTCGGTCGCGCAGCCGGTGCGGTCGTGGTCGAAGTACGCCGCCAGTTCAAAGAGATCCCGGGCATCATGGAACGTACCGCAAAGCCTGATTATTCGAAAGCAGTCGATATGCTCACTAAAGCGGCCATCCGCGAAATGGTGATCCCGTCGCTGCTGCCGATCCTGACCCCGGTCGCGCTCTACTTCGGCCTTCGCTGCGGTTGGCGCGATGCTGATCGGTATCATCGTCACGGGTCTCTTCGTCGCCATCTCGATGACCTCGGGCGGCGGTGCGTGGGACAACGCGAAGAAATACATCGAAGAAGGCCACCATGGCGGCAAAGGTTCGGAAGCGCATAAAGCGGCCGTGACCGGCGACACCGTGGGCGACCCGTATAAGGATACGGCGGGCCCGGCAGTGAACCCACTCATCAAGATCGCCAACATCGCGGCGATACTGATGCTGGCGCTGCTCGCGCACGCTGCGTAGGCAACCTGATTGCTGAAAAAGGCTCCGCGAGCTATCACGGGGCCTTTTTTATTGGAGGGTGCGCAGTATTCCCGGAATGGCGGCGATGATGTCCTCGGCGATCATCCCGCGGCCGAGCGTATTGGCCGCACTGGCATGCAGCCACACAGCTGCTGAAGCAGCCTCATATAATCCCATCCCCTGCCCCACCAGTGCCGCGATCATGCCCGCCAGCACATCGCCGGTGCCGCCGGTGGCGAGCCATGCGGGCGGGTGGGTGACACAACTGTGGATTCCATCGGTGATGATAGTGTCGCTGCCTTTGAAGACGATCACCGCATTCAATGCTTTGGCCAGTGCCGTGGCGCGCGTGGGTTTGTTAGCGGTTACATCAAGTTTCAACGCAGTGGCGAGGCGGGTATATTCGCCTTCGTGTGGCGTTAGGATTTTTGCTGTGTGCTGTAAATCGGCCCGTAGCTTACTGTCGGTTGCCAGCAGCGTCAGTGCATCGGCATCGAGGATAAGGGGCTTGTTCGCCCGTGCGGCGGCGCGAAGGGCATTTCTGGTGCGGGCATTCACACCCGCGCCGGGGCCGATGAGGACGGCATGGATACGATCGTCGGCCAGCAACATCTGCCACTGATTCGCTGTTGCCTTGCCCACAATGACGCTGAGCATCAATGTTGCGTAGACCGGCCAAGTTTTCGGTGTAGCGGCGATGGTCACCAACCCTGAGCCGCAACGCTGCGCGGCCAGCGCCGCAAGGCGGGCAGCGCCGGTCATTTCCTCTCCACCCAGGATGAGCACATGGCCACGTGTGTATTTATGGTCCTCGGGGCGCAGGGGCGGAATATTCCATAAAGCAGGCGAATTCTGAACTGGTTGCAGCGTCTTCATGCGCGCAGTATACGCTTCTTATTGTAGAAATCATCCTCCAGTTTTCGCGTGTTATCTGTAGCGCTGATTCAGGATGCTAAAGAAAAGCCCCGCATCGCTACGGGGCTTTTTTAATTATGTGCGGCCTTTCGGCTCGGCAATTTTGGGGTCTGCGATTGCGACCCGATAGTTCTGGGCTTCCCTGAAACCGCGGGCCTTGCCAGCTAGGGGCAAGGCTTCCAGTGGACGGCCTTCCCGCCTCTTGGCTTCGATCAATTTATTCATATCTTCGGGTGTCATGGTACCATGATCGCCATGTGCCGACCATTCATCTTCACTCATTCTCATCTCCTGCTGGTTATGTTGGTTGCCCAACTGCCTTTGTTATAGGGCACCCAATGAAAAGAAATGGACAGTTTGGTTAAATCAATAGATTAAGCCGGCCCCGGCAAAACGCTGGATGCAACCATTGATCTCGCTGACGCCCTGCAAGATTTTTCTGCATTTTTGCCGAGATCTCTTGCGGTGTCTGGATCGCTAGGTTCATTATTTTGCCGAGGGTGACGGCGAAAGCCTTCCATTGTGCAACCC
>JBMOIY010000178.1:0-1903 GCA_049317085.1 Rickettsiales bacterium
TAACGAGCAGATTGAATTCTGCGATGTCATCGTCGTGAACAAGGCCGATCTGGTGAGTGGTGAGGATTTGCAACGGCTGATTGCCATCCTGAACACGCTGAACCCACGCGCCAAGATTGTCCCTGCCGAGTTCGGCAAGGTGGATTTGGCTCAGGTGCTTGGCACTGGCCTTTTTGATTTTGAGCAAGCCGAGCAAGCACCGGGCTGGATGAAAGAGCTTCGCGGCGAGCATGTGCCGGAAACCGAGGAATATGGCATTTCCAGCTTCGTCTATCGCGCACGCCGCCCGTTCCACCCAGAGCGTTTCAAGCGGCTGATTGATAGCGAATGGCCGGGTGTGATTCGGTCTAAAGGGTTTTTCTGGCTCGCCAGCCGCTATGATTATGCGGGGAACTGGTCGCAGGCGGGTGCGGTGTGCCGCAATGAAATGGCTGGAAAATGGTGGGATGCTGTGCCGAAGGAAAACTGGCCAGAACATCCCGAAGCGCGCGCTGGCATCAAGAAATACTTCGCTGGCGAACATGGCGACCGCAGGCAGGAAATGGTGCTGATCGGGGTGGGCATGGATAAGGAAAAGCTCACCGCCATGTTCGATGCGGCATTGCTCACCAATGAAGAAATGCGAAAAGGCAAAATCGGCTGGAAGCAGCTGCCTGATCCGTTCCCCGTCTGGGGCGTAAACAAGCAGGCGGCGTGATGAGCGATGCAGAAAACCCCATCCATCCCCTGCCAGATGCAAAAACATTCCTCGAAGGCAAAGACGGGATAAAGCCGCTACAGCACAAAGCGGAAGCACTCACGCAATTTGCGGCGGGTTTCGAGGAAGTGCCGCTTGCGCCTACTGCATCAGAAAAGCTCGTTCAGCTTGGCGAGGTCATGAAAAAGCCGCATTGGGCAGGAGCGCATGACGCGGCGCATGATGCGCTAACGGGAGCAAAAAAGCTGGTTGCCGAAGGTAGCGAACTCGCAAGCCATGCCTATTCCGTGGAAAGCATTTTCAATTCACGCGCACCGAATGCACATACGGTTAAGGGCGTGAAGCATCCTGTATTGGAAGAAGCCCTGAGACCGCTAACGACCTACCTTGAAGAATTTGGCGCATTGATTACTGGCTGGGCAGGACTATCGCCTTCGCGCATGAAGGCAAAAGAAGCTGATACCGCGATCACCCCAGCGCAGCATCGGACAAATACGCCCCCGTCAGCAGCTGAGGCGCGGCCACCGCTCACCATTCTGCCCATGCCGCCACAAGAAGGTGGTGGCCATGTGCATGGTCCCGGCTGCAACCATCATCATGAGCCGCTAATTCCGCCAATTATCCCGGAAGTAACTCCACCCGATAGTCATGTGCATGACGCGAGTTGTAACCATGACCATCATACACCGACACCACCATCCAGCAGTAGCGGCCATGTTCACGGTCCCGGCTGCGGTCACGATCATGCGCCGAGTTCATCGTCTGGCGGCGGCGTGCATTATCACGGCGATACACCATGCTCGCACTCACACGCGCCAAGCGGCGGCGCACATGAGCCACACCTGCCCAAGGGCAAGTCCAATGCGGGTTGGTGGGTAGCTGGTATTGTCGCTGCCGTGGGTGTCGGAGCCTATCTGATTAACGAATACGGCAAACCCGATAAGAAGAAAGAGGACGCACCAAAGCCCAAAGACTGGAAAGCGCGTGTTGAGCCTTCCACATCGTCGGAGGCGCGGACATTATGAGCGCCCAATCATCCATTAAAATGGCACAAGCGAACATTTGGCAGGATAATTACTCATTCGTAAACATTGCGGAATATCTGGAATCCATCCGCAAATCCCACATCAATCTTGCTATTTGGCAGCGGCCTGTTGATCCGACCATGCTACCGATCATCCATTGGCTGGCGAAAGAACCGTTTGA
>JBMOIY010000179.1:0-1890 GCA_049317085.1 Rickettsiales bacterium
GCGAGCAGCTTCTGGCGGAAATATTCCTGTTGCTGCGGATTCATATATTCTTCGCTCGCAACCGGCTTATACCCTGCAGGAAGCGTCGCGGGTTTATAGTCGCGCTTGGGCTTTGGCGCAGCTTTGGGGGCTGGTGCAGGTTTCGAAACAGGCTTGGCCGCAACTTTTGCAGGAGCTTTGGCTACAGGTTTTGCGGCTGGTTTGGCTTTGGCGACAGGCTTTGATGATTTCACGGCGGGAGCTGCTTTCTTGACTAGTTTCGCGGCAGGTTTGGCTGCCGGTTTTGCGGATGCGGGTTTTTTCGTGATGGGTTTCGTTGTTTTCTTCGCCGAGGATTTTGCCATGGGTGCAACCTTCGCTCTAGAGTGACTAACCCCCGTAAAATAAAGAAACCATACGAGCGCTGCAAGAAACTGGCTGTGGATATGCACAGCTGGTTTGGAGGTTTACGTTGGCTGTTCAGTGAATACTGGAACGGACATGCCCGACATTTCTAACTTGGCTAGCTCAACGGCGGCACGGACTTCAATTTCGTTCAGGATGCTGACGAGTATGGGGTCGTCGAGTTCGTCGCGTTCTTCAGCGACGAGGCGCTCGAGCTGGCGGAGGGTAGAATAAGGCAGGGAGCCGATGAGCAGGGCGTCGCGCAGGTTACTCAGCACGTCGAGCGTGAGCTTGCCGCGTTTGGCGGCCTTGCGGCGGCGGGCTTCGCGTTCATCCACCTCCTGTGCGCCGAGAATACCGCCAAGGCTGCCGACGGCGGCGATGCTGCCGGTGGCTTCCACCCCATCTACGGCGCCGACACCTTCGGCCTTGGCCAGCGCATCGGCGAAGCCGGGGGCACTGACGCTACCGGCCTTTTTCACCGGGCGCGCAGAGGAAACGGGGCGGGTGTATCCAACTTTATCGACCATGGAGGTGACTATAGTTGACGCTTGTCAGCGATGCAAGGCAGTGCCGCGGTTGCGCACAGCCGCTTCGCGGAGAATGAAGAGGCAAAAATTGCCGAGTTTGAAAGAATGTGCCTGAGGCGCAGAAAATTACGCTGCGCCATGGGTTACGGGAAGTTGGCATGATTGTCGCATAGATGGGCGTGACTATAAAAATAAAAGTGATGGAGCGACGCGATGACCAACCGAGGATTCCTGCCGATGATGAAGCCACAGCAGCGCCTAGCTACCCGGACGTTATGCCTGTGCGCGATGGCGTTGCTGGTATTCAGCACCCATACAGCGGAAGCGGCGCGCATCAAGGATGTGGTGGCGTTCGAAGGTATCCGCGACAACATGCTTATGGGCTATGGGCTCGTGGTCGGGTTGAACGGCACGGGTGATAAATTGCAGAATAACGCGTTCACTGAACAGTCGCTCATCGGCTTCCTTGAGCGGCAGGGCGTGAATACGCGTGGTGTGCAGCTGAAATCGAAGAACGTGGCGGCGGTGACGGTAACCGCGAAATTGCCGCCCTTCGCACGTGCCGGTGGTGGTATTGACGTGTCGATCAGTGCGCTCGGTGATGCGAAGAGCCTGCTGGGCGGCACGTTGCTCGCGACTTCGCTCTATGGACCGGACGGGAATGTGTATGCGGTGGCACAAGGCCCAGTCACCATCGGTGGCTTCGAGGCTTCGGGGGGCAGTGGCAGTGGCATCACTAAAGGGGTGCCGACGAATGGCTTCATCAGTAATGGGGCGACGGTGGAGCGCGAGATCGATTTCCGCTTGAACGATATGAACAGCGTGCGCCTGTCGCTTCGCAACCCGGATGTGACGACGGCGACGAACGTGATGCGTGCCATCAACCAGCAAGTGGGTGCGGGTGTCAGCCGTGTGGACGATCCGGGTACGGTGACGCTCAGCGCGAACAGCACGATTGATGTATCCGGCACGCTAC
>JBMOIY010000180.1:0-1890 GCA_049317085.1 Rickettsiales bacterium
GTATGGAAAGACTCGTGGCAGACGGGCAACTTCTCCATAGTGCTGGACGATACCATGCGGGGCAGCCACGTATGGTGTTGGTGGCAAAAGCTTTCGCCGCTTTACGCTGGCTGCTAATGGGAAAGGCTTCTTCGTCCTGAAGAGCAGCATTTCATGAACAAAGAACTCAAAAAGGTAGCCGAAAGTAGTGCGCCCCTCCGGAAGGACGGGTCTTTCCCTGCGTTGGTGCTCGCCGTTTCAGCGGTCACCGCCGTCTTGGCTTGGGGGTGGCTCCGTCAGACCCCATCCCATGAGGAGTTGTTCAGCGACTCGGGCCGTTTTCTGCACGAGTTCAAGATACTGTTTCTTGATGGCCCGCTGAAGTGGTGGACTTCCAACTTCATGCAGGGCGGCTCCTCCGCTACCTATTTTGCGGTCTCCTTCTTTTTGGCGCTTTCTCTTATTTTCGAGCAGATCTTTGGTAGTCCCAACGGGCTCAAAATTCTCGGCCTTCTCACCATCCCGGCGTGCGCCTTTGGCGCTTACGCTTTCGTTCGCAAACTTACGGAGAATGGCTGGACAGCTTTTATCGCAGGCCTGCTTTACGCTCTCAATGCCCAGCTCCTATTGCGCATCGCCAACTTCGAGCACGTTGCCAGTGCCGTGGCCTATGTTTTTATTCCCCTGATTCTCTTTTGCTTCATGAAAGTCGCGGAGGAGGGGTCGTGGAGGGCTTCTGCGCTGCTGGGCCTTGTCTGGTCGGCGCTCATGCTGACTTACGCGAAGCTGGCTTTCATGTTCTTGCCGTTCGCCCTGGTTTTCTACGTCTGGTTGATGAGGGAAAATCCTTCGCGGCGGACCGCGCTGGTGCGAGGCACGCTGGTCGCGCTGGGGTTGGTCTTCCTAATGTCCGTCGTCCTTCTTCTGCCGCTGACGCGGGAATACCAATGGGTGGCGGCGTTCTCGATGGACAATTTCGCCGGGTGGCAGCAGGCGTTTTCGATGAAGAACTTCATCTCGGTGCTCGACCGGGCGAGCGGGGTGCTGGCGCAGATGCGGCCTGATTTCGTGGCGGACCGCGGGCAGTTCTATCTCGGGTTGGTCACGCTTTTTGCCGTGGCGGCGGTCTTTTGGTGGTCGCGGAAGCATGCAGAATGGCTGGAAACGCGAAACGGCGTGCTGTTGCGGTTGTTCGTCGGAATGACCTTGCTGGCTTTGTGGCTTTCGCAGGGGCCGTTCTCGGTCTTCACCGGGGTGCAGGAATTTCTCAAGGGCTCGCAGAAGGCGCCGGACTGGATCGCCGCGCTGATGTGGTTGATGACCTGCATTCCTCCATTCTTGATCTACGCCATTCTGCCGGCAGGGCGGCGGCGCGGGTTCTGGGCCACGGTGCTAATTCTTATTTATCTTTTCATACCGGGGTTCGTTCTCTTGGAAAAATTGCCGATGTATGGTGACATTCGCGCGCCGTGGGGCTTCTGGGAGGTGGGCTTTTTCGCCGCCGCGGTGGCGGGGGCGCTTGCTCTACACCAACTGTTCGATGCACTGATCGAGAAGCGCGATCGCATGGTCGTTGCCGGGTTGCTCGGCGTCATCCTCTTGCTCGATGCGTCGGCCTACTTCACGAAGTTCTTCGCGCCCGGTTTGCCGGCTCAGACCTTCAGCGATTTCGACCGATCGCAGGACTACTTGAAGACCTCGCTCATCGAGGGACGGGTCTATCCGATGTCCGGACGCTATTTTTACCTACGTACGCCGATGCAATCGGGCAGGGGACTTAATAGCGAAGCCGCGTGGAGCCACTTCCAGATGCGCGGGGTGAGGGCGCTGGTCAATGGGGCGAATTCTTCGCCGACGGCCATGCAGACTTACATGCGGGTGGCGGGGATTTCGCATGTGCTGCTGGACAAG
>JBMOIY010000181.1:0-1888 GCA_049317085.1 Rickettsiales bacterium
CTTGCCACGTCCCCATCCAACAGATGCTGCAAAAACCAGCGTGCGCCTATTTGCCATTTGATGCGTCGGAAATGCACAAGATAACTTGCTAGGTACATACGAGCGTGGTTATGGATGTAACCCGTTGCCGTGAGCTCATGGATGAAAGCATCAATGCAGGCAACGCCTGTTTTTCCCTGCGCTATATCATCTGGCAGTACATTCGCATAATCCTGGGCGGTGAAGCCGGTTTTATAAGGCTCTACGTCCTCCCATGCCCACTGCGGATGCTGTACTAAAATACGCTGCCAGAAATCACGCCAAGCCAGCTCCTGAATGAATTTGGTGATCTGCACCGGCTCGCTGCATTTAGTAAGTGCATGATTACGAACCTCGTTTAAGCTCAAAATGCCGTGATGGATATAAGGTGAAAGCCGAGTGATTTTTCCATCACCATGATTGCGCGTGCGTGCATACGCAATAGGATCGGTATTGACGAGCTTCAGATCTGCTTTTTGCCTGCCGCCCTGAATATAGCTGCGCTCTCCTTCCGCCCAAGGCGCAAGCGCCTTCACATAGGTAATCAGGCTTTCTCTATCATCGAATTGTTTTTGCAAAACTTCCATTTACGGCTTTTGATATTTCTTTAAGGTTTCGAGAGGAATATATTTCAGGGTTTTCTCGTGGCAGGCTTCCAGCACCACCGGCGGCGCGACACCCGCCTCATGCGCTTCACGCCAACGTAGTGCACATAAACACCAGCGGTCTCCTGCTTTAAGTCCCGGAAAATCATACATAGGTCGAGATGTTTGAAGGTCATTACCGCGTGATTTGGTGAATTCCAGAAATTCATCTGTCACAATCGCTGCAACCACATGGCTTCCAGTATCCGCCTCACCCGTGCGGCAATAGCCATCGCGGTAAAAACCCGTTTTGGGTGAATGGCAGTGCAGCGCTAGTTCTCCGCCTAATACGTTTTTCTCTCCTGTCATGTTTAATCTGCCAGCTTCAGCATTTCGACGTTATTACCGCTGGGGTCTTGAATATAGACCGAGCTTGTGCCGTCGCGGTGGGGCACGGGCGTTCCAAACGAGGTTACATCCTCGCGCACCACAGCAAAATGCGGCGGGTGCTGGTTGGGCAGCACTAGCGCCAGAGAGATATTATTAAATTTCAATAACGCCCAGCTGTCATCGCGGTAAGATACTTCACAGTCAAAGTGAGAGGTGTACCACGTAACAGACTGTTCTATGTCTTTAATCTGTATGGCGATATGGTGGATATGATCGAGCGGTTTTGTCATAGAAATTCCTTTTAATTTTTAGCTACATCATCTGCTTTTATTGCTATTTGGCAATGGGCAAGCCGATTAAAACGCCATGCAGCAAAGGCTTGGTAAGCAAAATTGGCAATTGGGCGAATAAAACCAGCACCGACTATGATTGCCAATATCCGCCAACGAGGTATTTGTTGCCATATCAGGATAAAAGCATCCACACCCACATGCAGTTTTTCTTGTGAATCCTGCGCATGCAGTAGCTTTAATCCATCGGCATAACTAATGCCTAGCTTTTGAGTAACGGACGTATCCACTGTAATATCAACCCAATCAAAAACACCAACAGGTGCGATGCGTTTGTAATGATCAATCTCGCGTCGGCACAAACCGCATTTACCATCATAAAATACAGAAATCATAATGTTTTCTCCGCCATTTTTTTAAGTGTAGCGGCTGCTTGCGCGCGAATTGCTTGTTGCTTGTCAGGCGCAAATTTATCCCAAGTAGAAAACACATAAGGCATGCGCTGATTACTACGAAATTTATCTTCGTGACGAACCAGAAAATCCCAGTACAGCGCATTAAAAGGGCAGGCTTTCTCCCCCGTCATTTCGTCTGGATCATACTTGC
>JBMOIY010000182.1:0-1867 GCA_049317085.1 Rickettsiales bacterium
ATCCTGGCCACTGCCTGCGCCATCGGCCTTGTGTTGGCGACGGTACTGTGGCCGCTTATCATGCTGACCACCGGGCTGACCTTGCCGCTACGGTTTGTGCGTGCTCACGCGCGCTGATACGAAATTGTTCCTGCAACCTGCTTGGGGGGAGGCGAAAGTCTCCCCCTCCTTTTATCTATTTCGATTCGTCATTCCCCGAATGTTGCTGCGCGATCGGGTAATGACGGAACTAAAGCAAGCGTTCTAAATAATGTTCACTAATACAGAACCAATTCTTGGTGCGGGCGATGGAATTACGCAGTTCATCCAGTTCCTTAGCTTTCGGCAAGGCAGGTAGTTTGCTGGCGACGATCATCACGTTCTTAGGCGTATGCGCATCCGAGATGAACTCAAACAAATTCGCTTTGTAGCCGCTCATCTCCATTAACTGCGCGCGCAGCGTGTCGGTGAGCATTTCGCTGATGCGCTCAACATAAGTGCCATACTGTAACGATGCGGCGATCGGGTGATCGGGCCTGTGCTTGCCCATTGCGCGGCGGATTTGCTTGTGGCAGCAGGGCGCGACAACGATGAGTGATGCTTGCGCATGGATGGCCTTGGCGATGGCGTCGTCCGTTGCGGTGTCGCAGGCATGGAGGGCGATGACGGCATCCGCGCCTTCGCAATCATAGCCCGCAATACTACCTTCGACGAATTGCAGGCCCTTGAACCCGGAAGCGCGGGCGATGTTGTTGCATTCGGTGACCAGATCAGGGCGGAATTCCACACCCACGACTTCCACGTTGTGGTTTATGGTATTGGTCACATAATCATAGAGTGCGAAGGTAAGGTAGCCCTTCCCTGCCCCCATATCGACGATGCGCAGTGTGTCGCGTTTCGGCAGGCTGCGTATGAGGCCATCCAGCACTTCGATGTATTTATTGATCTGGCGGAATTTGTCCTGTGCGTTCTTATACACTGCTCCCTTAGCATCAGCGATGCCGAGCGCATGGAGATATGGCTTGTTAGCGCTATCGATGAAACGTTGCTTGGCGCGGTCATGCGATAACTCCGGCGCGGCGGTGATGCTTGGGGCTTTGTGGGAATGCTGGTAGCCACCTTGACGATAGGTAAGTTGGGTGTCGCCGCCGGTGGTGCATAAATGCGCGGCGCGGAAATGTTCGAGCAACTGAGCGGTGATGAGGCTGGCGGCTTCGTGCGGCGGGTGGTTCTTCACCACGTCGCGTGTCTGGTGGTGGTAGGTGAAGCTAAGTTTCAGCTCGCGCTTGACCATGATGGGGCGGATATCGATGGATTTGAGGTCGCCAGCGGTCGCGGTGGGTTTTCTTAAGGTGAGCTTCACCAGTGCGCCGGTCGCCACGGCGTCGAGCAGGCTGTCCGTCAGGTGGCTAAGTGTTTCGTTATCCTTCATGCGGCTTTCATAGGCCCCGCCGCCCTTGCTTGCAAGCGCTTGCGGCGGTAAACACGGAGTATGAACGATAGAAACATCGCTATTCTCTACGGTGACCCACCACGCGGGCTGGTGGAAATACCTGCCAATTCAAATCAATTTTCCCCGTTGATGCCCGGCAGCGCAAAGCTGAAGGATTATGCGTCATCGTCGCTTACGGGCGCGGTCGTCTATGCCCCGCCCGGCACCCTCGAACGCCGCTATGTGCTGGCGCGGGTGTTGATGGCTTTACAGGTCGGCGCGAAACTCACAGCGCTCGCGCTTAAGGATAAGGGCGGTAGCCGGATTGCGGCGGAGCTGGAAGCGTTCGGGTGCGAGGTGGCCGATGACTCGCGCAGCCATCATCGAATCGTCACCACCACGCGGCCTGCGCAGATGTCGGGCATCGAGGAAGCCCTCGCACAAGGCGGGTTGCAG
>JBMOIY010000183.1:0-1862 GCA_049317085.1 Rickettsiales bacterium
GTTTGATCGCCAGTAAGATCACGCCGCTACATAATCGGGTTTATAGAGGTGCCCCGCTGATAAACGCCATCGACTCAAGGCGCGCCATCTTGTCGGCAACCTTGGTCGCAATCCATTTTTAGATATCGATAGAGCTGTCATCAATAAGTTTCTGCGTGCCCTACGGCTGCGCATACATACCTTCAGTCACTTCTTGAATAGTCATAAATAGAATCGTTAAACAGAGTTGAGAAGAATGCCATCCCGGAAATTGCTTCTGGAATGACGATAGTAAATTCGCTAAAATTTGATGAAATTTAACTTGTGTTAACCATTCGCACATGTTAAGAATTGGTTAACAACAAGAACGGCGGCTCCGTTGGCTAAGCTGTTGAGGAAACATGCAAAGCACTTGCATTTGTAGGTCGAATTTGCATACTGAACGGTAGCTGAAGTATCTAAAAACGACAGTTGCTAAAACAACAGGCCTTCGAATGAAGGCACATCGCGCGGGCAAGAATATGCAAGAATTCTCCTTAGCTTTTGGTCGCGTATCGCGTTCCGCGATCGCCGCCAACCCGGAACTGAAAGCACATGTCGTCGACCTACTCGCGCGTGCCTACCACAACATACACGGGCAGAACTTTGCAAACGCTGACCCAGCCTGGGCTCGAAGTATTACTGCCGCTGGCCTTCAGCTCAGCCTCGACGAACGTGTCCGCAGTCTCTCCCCGCGTGAGACCATCCAGCTCTTCGAAAACGTCATCCGCATCAGTGAAGAACATTTGCGCGAAGCACGCCGCCACGCGGCCATGGCCAACAACGTCTTCTACCTGAAAGAAACAGCGCTCGATGCAAGCATTATTTCAAGCGGCGAAGCCGTCTACCACTCCGCCGAACCAATGGTCTTGGGCGGTAGCACCGTCGCTCACTCCGGCCGTGTCGAAGTGCCAAAACCTGGCGAGCCCATTGCATAGACCAGACTGATGCACGCCCGGTCGATGGCTTTCGCCAGCGCCTGCATACCATCCGTTACCCGCGATTTCACCACCGTCTCCTGCGCCGCTTCATTCTCAGGCATTGTCACTAAACTGATGTCCCACAGATTCAAATCCAGCAACTCGCGAATCCCCGAATCCGAGTTCCGCCGCGAGCGTTTTACACTACAGCCAATGCTCAACCAACGCACCACAGCCGCCTTCAGCAACGCATAGGCCTATTTCGCCTGAGCCACATCCAGCAACAGCTTGCCTTTCATGTAAAGCCCCCTCGCATCCTCGAACAGCGCGGTGATGACCCCGATTGGTGTCTCCCACTGGTGCTGCGACAATAGCTGCACCGGCTTCTTCCGCTGCTTGATGCTCACCCGTAATGTGCCCGGTCTTTCTGGCTATTCACATTATGGAACACGCTCTTCTAGGGATCATGTACGCTGTCGTCGAGGGATACGATTTAACTGCGATTGCTTGGGTTTCAGCGCGTGCACGCCCAAGCCACGGGATCATGCGTGCCATAGGTTCTTTCTGGGTTGGTGGGAAAACAGGAAAAGAATCAAAAAAATTCGCGAGCGGGGCAAGCCAGCCATGAGCCAGCAAAAACTGCGCGAAGGTTTGTTCAGTAGACCGAACTGGAGCAACCTAATGCTGACACGAATTCTATTCTATATTTAAGGTAATTACCCGAGTGTGAGCTACCCGGAAGAGGCAAAATGAATTTATTTTTGTACACTAAGCATTGACGTTATTTCCTGTGCCGTGCCCTGAGTTCTCGCACCCTCAACCTGCACCAGCGAGTGAGGAACATGGTCGGTAGCAACGCATGCCGCTGGCTGCACCGCAGGCACCGTTGTAAATACAACTACTTTTTCTTCTTCCCGCGCTTCA
>JBMOIY010000184.1:0-1854 GCA_049317085.1 Rickettsiales bacterium
GTTGCAGATGCGCATGCAGGGACTATGATACATAAGCGAGACCTCCCCTTCGATTGCTTCTCGCATCCAACCTCGGTACGAATCATACCCATGCGCACATCCTCTTTCATTGCTCTGCGGCTACTTGTGCTTGGCACCTGCCTTTCAGGGGCGCCTGCGATGGCAGAGGATATATCGACGAGTTTTTCCAGCTGGCAGCAATTGCGTGATCCTGCGGCGGCGACCATCCAGTTCATGGATGGCGCGCGCTTCCTCTACGATCACCCTGGTTGGCCAGATGAGAAGACCATCCGACTGCGCACGGAGGCAGCGGCATTGTTCGAACGGCCTGGCAAACAGGTCATGTCGAAATTCTGCACGGATTTTCCACCCCTCTCAGGGCGCGGCATGTTTGCCTGTGCCAGCGCGGGTGTGGGCGATGCGAAGCAGCAGTCCGCCTGGGTGTCTAAAGGTTGGGTGCAGGGTGATTTCAACGAGGCGGAGGAAAATGCTATTCGCATGGCGTATGGCGCGCGGTTGACAAGTATGAACCATCGGGCGCGCATCGACCGTTTATTGTATGAGGGTAAACTCGTCGCGGCGAAACGGATGATTCCGCTCACCCCGACTGCGAATCACGCGTTATACACGACGCGGATAGCGTTCATTCAAAATGATAAAAAAGCTCCGCAACTATTTAAAAAACTTAACGTTAGTTACCAGCGCGATACCGGGCTGTTGTATGATCGCGCGCGGTGGCGGTTGCGCAAGGGCGACGATGAGTTTGCTGATCTGGTGGCGCTTGCACCGTCGGATGCGCCCTGCCCGGATCGCTGGTGGCCGCTTCGTATCCGTGCTGCGCGAGATGCGATCGGCACTGGCCAATACGCGCGGGCATTGAAGTTCATCAACCAACATGGCGCGCTCGAAGGCGAAGATTTAGCGGAAGCATTATGGACCAAGGGCTGGCTGAATCTGCGCCATCGCAAGGATGCGGGGACGGCCTATAAACAATTCTTCGCGCTCTATACCTCTACCAACACGCCGGTCAGCAAGGCGCGGGCGGCGTATTGGGCGGGGCGCGCGGCGGAGAAGAACGGCAACCGGGACATCGCGAGCGAGTGGATGCAGAAGGCGGCGGCGCGGCCAACGGTCTTCTACGGCCAGCTCGCCATTGGCTGGTTACAGGTGAAGCCAACCCTGACCTTGCCAACGGCAAAAAAAGCGAGCGATGCGGAGCAGGCGCAGTTCGATTCCGACGAGTTGGTGCGCGTCATTAAATTGGTGGATTACACAGGTGGCACACCGGAATTACGCGACAAGTTCATCACCGCCGCTGCGGCACGTATGCGCGACAATGAGGCGAAATTGGCATTGCTTGCAGAGTTATCTAAGAATCTCGGTGGTGTTGCAACCGGGGTCGAAGCTGCGAAGTTAGCCTTGCGTAACGGCACGGTGCTGACGCCGCATGGCTGGCCACGCATTGCCTTGCCCGCGGGCCTGCCCATCGAGCCAGCGCTGACGCTTGCGATCACGCGCCAGGAGAGCGAGTTCAACCCGGATGCACGCAGCCCGGCGAATGCACAAGGGTTGATGCAACTGCTGCCGGGAACTGCAAAACATGTGGCGAAGGAGATGGAGGTCGATTTCAAACCGTCGATGATCACCGACCCGGCAGTGAACTTGACCCTTGGCTCGCGCTATCTTGGGCAATTGATTTCCGGGTTCGATGGTTCTTACATCCTCGGCATCGCCAGCTACAACGCCGGCCCCGGCAATGTACGTGGCTGGATCAGGAACATGGGTATGCCACCGAAAAAGCTGGATGCAGCGATTGATTGGATCGAATCTATTCCCTTCACCGAGACGCGCAAT
>JBMOIY010000185.1:0-1841 GCA_049317085.1 Rickettsiales bacterium
GCTGATACATCCGAAACAGCTCAGACGCAAAAAGAGCTGCCTCTTCGCCGCCTGTGCCTGCGCGCACTTCAAGAATCGCGTTTTTCTCATCGGCTTCATCTTTAGGCAATAGTGCCAGCTTCAGGTCGTGTTCAAGTTTGGGCACTAACGACAGCAACTGCTTTTTTTCTTCTTCAGCCAGCGCTTTCATCTCTGCATCGCCACCGCTATCTGCGATCATGGCATCCGCCTCTTTGAGCTCTTGCCGCGCTTGTTTAAGCGCCAGCGCCGTTTCAACCACAGGCGTCAGGTCTGACAGCTCTTTAGACAATTTGCCAAATTCGCCGCTGCTGGCGCTACCGGGTGCGGCCAGTTGATCGCGCAGTTGCGTGTGTCTGCCGATCAGGCTATCGAGTTTATTATCAATGCTCATAGTCTATCCTTATATGAGATGAGTTCGGTATCAAGCGATGCCAGAGCGATGGTCGTTTGCGTTCCGGTGGCAAAGTCCCGAAGCGTAATCTGGCCATTTTTCAGCTCATCGTCGCCGAGTATCAGCGCAGCAATGGCGTTCATCTTATCAGCTTTTTTCATGCGTTTTGACATGTTGCCATTATAGGATTGGTCAACCACATATCCCGCGCCTCGTAGCCGATAAGCGATTTGCAGCATTTCTTTTTCTGCGGCATCGCCCAGCGGTATGAGTGCGATGGGGCGAATGGAGGCAGGGGCAGTTAATTTTGCTGCTTCTTCGCGTAGCGCCATGATGCGCTCTATACCAGAAGCAAAGCCGATGCCGGGTGTATGCTGCCCCCCCATCATTCCAATTAACCCGTCATAGCGTCCGCCAGCGAGCACCGCATTCTGACTACCCAGCGCGGCGGTGGTAAATTCAAAGACGGTATGGCAGTAATAATCCAATCCGCGCACGAGTTTAGGGTTAACGGTATATGCAATGCCCAGCTGTGAGAGTCCGGATTGCAGCGTATCAAAGAAGGTGCGTGACGCGTCATTGAAATAGTCGTGCATGAGCGGTGCATTGGCGATGATGGACTGATCGCCTTCCGATTTGGAATCAAGGATACGCAGTGGGTTCTTTTCAAGACGCAACTGGCTGTCTTCCGACAGTGCGGTGCGGTGGTCGCTCAGATATGTAACTAAGGCTTTACGGTAATCTTCACGGCTTTGGGTGTCGCCCAGTGAGTTTAGTTCCAGCGTGACTAGTGTTTCAAGGCCCAGCGCAGCAAAGAGCTGCTGGCCCAGCGCGATGATCTCAATGTCCGCCTGCACCTGTTCGACGCCAAGCAGTTCGACACCGATCTGATGGAATTGCCGCAGACGACCTTTTTGCGGGCGTTCATAGCGGAAGGCCGGTCCGGAATAAAAGAATTTGCAGGGGAGCTGATCCTGTAGACCGTTGGAGATAAAGGCCCGCGCGATACTTGCGGTGAATTCAGGCCGCAGCGTAATGGATTCGCCACCACGATCGGTGAAGGTATATGTCTCCTTTGAGACCACATCGGACGTTTCGCCCAGAGTGCGGTGAAACACTTCCGAAAACTCAAACACCGGCGTCATTGCTTCGGCAAAGCCATAGCAGCCGGAAACGCGCCGCGCTGTATCAACGATATGCCGGTAGTGAAGGCAGTCGGCTGTCAGCAGATCATGGGTGCCGCGCACCGGTTGTAATTTTTTGCTCATAGGCCTTTCATGCATCAGGAAGCGAGTTTGCCGGCACCATTGGCGTAGGTGCGCGCCACATATGCTTCAAGCCGCTGTTTAAACTGTTCGCCAATATCGCCACCGCGCAAGGTGGCTACTTTACTACCATCTTCGAAAACGGGCGCAACCGGAGATTCACC
>JBMOIY010000186.1:0-1825 GCA_049317085.1 Rickettsiales bacterium
AGAATGCCGAGGCGAAGTTCGTAGCTTGTCGCGTGGATATCCGCCACCAGACCCCAGCCGAGGCGGCTGCGCACGCGCTCTTCCATCCCCTCGAGATCCGCCGGTGAGCGATCTGCCGAAATGATGAGCTGCTTGTTCTGGTCGACCAACGAATTGAAGGTGTGGAAGAATTCTTCCTGCGTCGAGTTTTTATCGGCGAGGAATTGCACGTCGTCCACCATCAGCACATCCACGCTGCGGGAAATATTCCTTGAACGCCATCGTATCTTTGCTGCGCATGGCGCGAACAAAAAGATACATGAATTTCTCAGCGGAGAGATAGACCACTTTGCGCGCAGGGTCCGTCTTGCGGATATGCCAGGCGATGGCATGCATGAGGTGCGTTTTGCCAAGACCAACGCCGCCATACAAGAAGAGCGGGTTGCTGCCAGGCGTAACGGTAGCGGATTCGGCCACGCGGCGCGCGGCGGCATGGGCGAGCTCGTTGGGTTTGCCGACCACAAAGTTATCGAACGTATAGCGCGGATCGAGCGGTGCGGAGATAGCATCCGGGTTGATGGGCTTATCTTCGTTCGCGTGCTGGCCGAGCATTGCTGCCTCGAGACCGGCGGGCGATTGTTGCGGCTGTGCAGGAATAGCCGTATTCACCGCTACAGGCTCTGCCTTCACAAAAATATCGACCGAGTGAACGGTTTGATCTTCCTGACACCAGAAGCGCAGGATGTTGTCGGCGTAGTGGGCTACAATCCACTCACGCATGAAGCGCGTTGGCACCGTGATCATGGCTTGGCCATTCTTCACATCGGCCAACTTCAGGGGCTGTAACCAGCTTTTGAAAATGGCCTCACCGTAGCTCACCCGGAGGCGTTCACGCACGCGCTCCCAACGGGCAAAATGATCAGGGCGACGGGACTGGATGGAAGAAATTTCGTTCATGTGCTTGTGCCTAACTGAGATGTTTTTTCGTTACTTACGTATTGTTTACGCTTGTTGCCATGGCAGGCGTGCAGCTTTCCAGCCATTCACCTGTCCGCGTTGGTAGTTGCTGTTGATGTCTCCTTCAAAGCCTCCTTCAATGTTGTAGCAAGTGAGATAGCCCGCCGCCGTCGCAGCAATCGCCGCATCCGCAGAACGCCCACCGGTTTTACACAAAAAATAAAGCGGTGCGGTTTTATCCGGCACCGCTGCTTCTAACTGTTCAATGAAACGCTGGTTGAGATCGAAGTTCGGGTAGAATTTCCACGAAATGGTCTTGAGTGTTTTGTTGAGAGAGGCAAGGGATGGAACACCTGAAAAGGACCATTCTGCTTGTGTTCGCACATCAATCATCTGCGCAGCGGGATTACTTGTGAGCGCACTCCACGCTTCTACAGGGGCGACATCGCCAACATACAAGGGAACATGAGCAGTAGCAGTGGAAGCCATAGGTCACCTGTCAGTACAAGGGAACATGAGCAGTAGCAGTGGAAGCCATAGGTCACCTGTCAGTTTGTGTTTTAAATCGTTACTGGATATTGCGCCGGAATCGGGCAACAGAAAGGGGATTGCGAACCCACACGAGTCGCGACACACACAAGAAGCAGAGTAGTTTTTTTAAGATGCTGCGTTACGCAGCGGCGGACAGCGCCTTTACGCGTTTAGCAAGGCGGCTAACCTTGCGCGATGCCGTGCCAAGCGCGAGTACGCCCTTGGTTACGCCACGCATAATTTCAGGCTGTGCTGTTTTAAGTGCGGCCTGAGCGTCGGTAGCATTACCGGTTGCGATTGCCGCTTCAACTTTCTTAACGAAGGTACGAATACGGCTCATACGTGAACGGTTAACATC
>JBMOIY010000187.1:0-1819 GCA_049317085.1 Rickettsiales bacterium
GGGCAGGCAGCCCGAACACGCCGCCACCTCCCGCAGTATACGGATGCGCAGCGAGGCTTCGCCGATGTTTATGTAGTGGAAATAGAAATACCAGCAGCATACGAAGAGAACCGTGTTGGCGATGCCTAGAGCAACGTTGTCCTGCAGTGCGCCCACCCCCCGATAGGCCAAGAACATCTCGCCACCTACCAGAACGATCAGGCCAGTAGCAAAACCCACAAAGAGAGAAGCAACTACACCCAAAGCTCGCCGAGAGAGCCTGACGCTTCCGATTTGCACGGAAGCAGTCACGAGCAGGACGACAACGAGGACTAGGGCATGTTGGGAAAGTTGTAGACCAGACATTACTCAACCTCCCCAGTGCGCGAGCCCCATGAATCGACGTGGTAAAACAAAGGCTTCGAGAAAAAGCCGGCCATGCAAAGTGAGAAACAGTCTTCCATCTTGGCGACGCACCTGCCCGATCCGCTCGAGTCCTTTAATCCGTCCCATGATGAACTCGTCGTCGTTGAACAAGGCAACCGCGGATTCCGCGGTCATACCCTCTTCGGCCTCCTGCGCCGCCAGCACAATGAGCGTTGACGGGCTTTTGGCCTCCAGTGTCGCGTAGGTGATGAGGTAAAGAAGACTAACCGCTGCTGCCAAGGCCAAGGCGTACAACAACGCCCACAAGGACTCGGGATAGAGAATCGAAGCCTTGGGCACTGGAAGAACCGACATGACAAGAAATCCGACTAGCGCAGCTACGATCATGAAGAGCAACACGCGGTTGTCGCGTGTAGGCCTGCGGATGCGCCAGATCAGGATCTGCGCAACCAAGACGAGGGTCGGGACGCCAAGGCCCCACAGCAGCACACTCATTGCGCTTTAATAAGCGGGCCGGAAACACGCTGGGCAGCAAAGCCGTAAGTTCCTCTCCGCGATATATGCACCTGCCAGATGAGACGCAGAAATGTGCCGATCACCTCGACTAAATTGGAGAACTTTACCGCTTGAGACTTCGTGGCGGCTCTGTTCATTTCGCCGGGTATTTCAAGGAATGAGACGTTGCGGCGGAGCATCTTCACATTGGTCTCAGCCATAATACTGTAGCCGCGCGCGCGGATGTCGCACTCCCGAAGCAAGCGCGTCGGCCAGACCGTGTTGCCGTTGATGTATTTGAGGTGGACTCCGAAAAACAGAACGTAGGTCATGGAGAAAAGCGTGGAAACAACATGCCTCAGACTACCCCTTTCTTCTGTGTTCATGATGTAGGAGACAACGACATCCGCTGAGTCCTTGTGGCGAAAAAGATCCCTGACCAGTGCGGACGACACATTGTTGTCTCCGGCGAAAATAGTGAACTTCTCGCCCTTGGCTTGCGCAAGCGCCTCCCGAAAGGAAGCCCCAACCCCATGCGGGCTCGCGTGATGGATCACACGCACACAAGGCATTGTTTTGGCACACTCGTCGACAATTCTTCCGGTATCGTCGGTGCTGCCATCGTTGACCACGATAATTTCTACGTTGCCGCCGCCCAGTTCGTCAGCCGCGATTTTAATCGAGGAAACAGCCGCCGCGACGTTTTCCTCCTCATTCAGTGCGGGGACCACGGCTGTCACCATGCCCGGCACTGGTGGCGGAGTAGCAGCGGAAGCTACCACGGCACGGAATCCTTCATAGTGACGAAAAGGCTGCCCTCGCGGTGCGAGGTCGGCACGTCCGCCAAATCGCAGACTTTGCCCCACCCTGTTTTCTGCGAGAACATATTGATACCTTTACCCATGAGGTCACTATAGATCGCAGCGACATTGGACTGATTACCCACCTCGGCAATAAC
>JBMOIY010000188.1:0-1810 GCA_049317085.1 Rickettsiales bacterium
ATCAGCGCATCTGGTTTCAGCGATTGACGCATGACCTGATCGAGCAGTTTTTCAGCGAGTGCTGCGGGCAGGCTATGATACTACATTGCGTCGCGAATCATTTCATACGCCGGGTGTGCCAGCTCTACCTTCGAGATGGTGGGCTTCGCAATATCTGGCGAGAAGGGAAGAATATTTGCATAATTCGGCGCGGCAGGGCTATCATCGAACAACATTTCGTCTGGTTCGTCGATAGCGAAGGTAACGATGATGCCTTGGCCATTCGCCGCTTTTTTATTGTCGATCAGTACCGCATTTTCGCCCAGTTCGCGGCGCGCGAGTTCCATCGCGTCTTTCATGGTTTCAGCAATTATTTTTTTCATTTTCATTGCAGCATCCCGATCGTTTTAATGCGCGCGCGCGGGTGAATTTCGTTCTGGCTCAGTACCAGTGTTTGTGGTCGGAAACGCTCGATAATCGAGCGCACATAGGGGCGAATGCTCGGGCTGGTGAGCAGAATCGGCGACTCGCCCTGCATGGCCAGTTCGTCGAACTTTTGCCGCACGCTGGTAATGAACTCCTGAATCTTGCTTGGTGGCATGGTCAGCGTGCGATCCTCGCCGTCGCCGAGCAGCGATTCCACGAAGCTTTGCTCCCACGCAGGCGACATGGCGAGGATGGGTATATAGCCTTCCTCGTTTGTCACCTGATGGCTGATTTGCCGGGCGAGGCGCATGCGTACATGCTCGCTAATGAGCGCCACGTTCTGGCTCACGCGGCTTGATTCCGACACGGCTTCCATGATAGTCGCGAGGTCGCGGATGGAGATCATTTCGTTCAGTAGATTTTGCAGCACACGCTGCACGCCGGAGACAGAAATCTGCGACGGTATTGTCTCCGAAATCAACTTCTGCTCTTCCTTGCCGAGATCATCAAGCAGCTTCTGCGTCTCGGCGTACGAAAGCAGATCGGCCATGTTGTCTTTCACCGTTTCGGTGAGGTGGGTGGTCACTACCGTTGGTGGGTCGACCACCGTGTAGTTGCGAAACAGCGCCTCTTCGCGATAACTCTCACCCACCCACATCGCAGGCAGTCCGAAAGTGGGTTCGATCGTTTCCTCGCCCGGCAGCGTGATTTTATTGCCCGCTGGGTCCATCACCAGCAGCATATCTGGGCGAATTTCGCCGCGCGCCGTTTCCACTTCCTTCACTTTGATAACATAGACATTCGCCGGAAGTTGCATATTATCCTGAATGCGTACCGGTGGCATCACGAAGCCGAGATCCCGCGCAACCTGTTTGCGCAGGGCTTTGATTTGCTCCGTCAGGCGGTGTCCTTTTTGGTAGTTGATCAGTGGCAGCAAGCCGTAGCCAAGCTCAAGGCGAATGCTGTCGATCATCAAGGCATCCGTAATTTTTTCTTCAACAGGCGCTTGTGCACCGGGCGTGCCGGGTGCTGCACCGGGCGTGCCAGCGGCGCCGCCTGCGGCTTCGGCTGTTTTCTTGAGGGCATTATTTTTATGCATGTAAAAAGCGAGGTAGCCGGTGACTAGCGCGAGCGTCATGAAGGGTGCAAACGGAATACCTGGCAGAACCGCAAACGAAAACAGCAGAAAGCTGGTGATGCCAAGCGGTGCAGGCATGCGCGAAAGCTGGCCAAGAACCGCTTTCTCTGCCGAGCCATCCACCCCCGCTTTGGTGACGAGAATACCCGCCGCCGTTGAGACAATCAGCGCCGGAATTTGTGTGACCAACCCGTCACCGATGGTGAGTTTGGTGTAGGTGTCGACCGCGTCGGCAAAGCTGAGATCGTTGATGACAATGCCGATCAC
>JBMOIY010000189.1:0-1805 GCA_049317085.1 Rickettsiales bacterium
CTTGATTTCAATTGGTTGGCAGCATGAAGATCTTATTGGACACCAGTGCATGCTCGCGGGTGGGCAAGCGTTAGAGGTTTATGCGATGCACAAGGCCTCCGCCGTGCTGCGTGCGTTATCGGAACGTATGCCATCTTCTGCGCACCGCAAGAAGGGCGATGGCGTGGAGGAAATTGCGCTTACCGATATTGCCATTGGCGATGAAATTCTGGTTTATCCGCATGAAACCGCGCCGGTCGATGGAGTGGTGACCGAAGGCCACGGCTCAATGGATGAGTCGTATCTCACCGGTGAGCCTTACCAAGTTTCTAAAGCACCGGGTGTTGCGGTGTTGTCAGGCGCGATTAATGGTGAATCCGTACTCACCATACGCGCCGAAAAACTCGCGCATGATTCGCGCTATGCACAAATCATGGAGGTTATGCAGGAAGCCGAGCAAAAGCGTCCCACCATGCGCCGCTTGGGCGATCAGATTGGTGGGTGATTCGCCATATTCGCTCTTATAGTAACAGGGTTGGTGTGGTTCATCACGGGGGATGCGCTTCGTGCCCTTGCTGTGTTGGTCATCGCCACGCCATGCCCACTGATTATCGCCATACCCATCACCATTATCGGCGCGATTTCGATGGCCGCGCGGCAGGGCATCATCATCAAAGACCCAACCGTGCTGGAACGCCTGCCCACCTGCCGCACCGCGATTTTTGATAAGACTGGAACGCTGACTTACGGCAAACCGGAACTCACCGAGATAGTGCCAGCCGAAGGCATCACGCAAAGCGATATTTTGAGCCATGCCGCAAGCCTTGAGCGTTATTCCAAGCACCCGCTGGCGAGCGCCATTATGCAAGCGGCAACGAAAGAAAAGCTCGCACTTGTCGAAGCTGAAAGTGTTTCAGAAAAGCCGGGGCAAGGGTTGACGGGTATGGTGGCAAGGCATGAAATCGCCGTCACCAGCCGCAAAAAACTTTTGCAGTTGCAACCAAATTTACAATTACCACCCACCGCTGCTGGCTTAGAGAGCATCATCATGATGGACGGGAAATACGCTGCCACTTTCCGCTTCCGTGATGCGCCGCGAGCAGATGGAAAATCATTCATCAGCCACCTCGCACCCGCGCATCAGTTCAATAAAATCATGCTAGTATCGGGTGATCGCGAATCAGAAGTGACGTATCTCGCGGAGTTGCTCGGCATCAAGGAAACGCTCGCATCGCAAAGCCCTGAGCAAAAAGTGGCGATTGTGCGCGCCGAAACCGCCAAAGCGCCGACGCTGTTTATGGGTGACGGCATTAATGATGCACCCGCGCTGGCCTCAGCCACGGTTGGCATTGCTTTTGGCCAGCACAGCAGCGTGACGGCAGAGGCCGCAGGCGCCGTCATCATGGAAAACTCGCTGGTGAAGGTGGATGAGCTGATTCACATCAGTGCGCGGCTACGCACTATCGCCCTACAAAGCGCCATCGGTGGCATGGCGTTTTCCATCATAGGCATGGGCTTCGCCGCAGCAGGCCACATCAGCCCCGTGCAAGCCGCATTATTACAGGAATTCATCGACGTACTGGCTATCGCTAATGCGCTGCGGTTGAGCTGGGGGAAGAAGGTGAAGACGGATATTGGGGGATGATATAGAGCAAAGTGTTACTTTTCTAACTTGCCGAGACGCTCGGTTAATGTTCGAATCTGCTCCTGGGTGTATTTTTTGTCGGAGAGATAGGCATAGCCCACCACAATAACCAATAATCCACCAAAGACCTGCGCTATAATCTGCCAATCCATCATAACCTCTATTCATCATCCGCCAAAAT
>JBMOIY010000190.1:0-1776 GCA_049317085.1 Rickettsiales bacterium
CAGCCAGAGTAACAGGAAAAACGCCATCATTGCAGTCACGAAATCCGCGTAGGCCACCTTCCACGCGCCACCATGGTGGCCGTGTCCGCCTTTTTTTATTTTCTTGATGATGATGGGGCGCTTGCCGTCATCTTTTCCACCTTTAGCTGCCATGCTGCCCTCGCGCTACGCTACGGCTGGAAGGTTCTGAAGCAGCTGCTCCATCTCCTGGAAGCTTGGCTGGTAGATCGTTGGCACGTTCATGCGTCCGATTTCCACCGAAATTTGCGGTGCATTCCCCTGCAGATGGGAAATTAACACCGCCCGGATGATCATATAGAACTGGTGATCCTGATCGTATACCTGACCAAGTTTTCCTGCCATGGGGCCGATAAATCCGTAAGCCAGGAACACGCCGAGGAAGGTTCCTACCAACGCGCCACCGATCATTCCTCCAAGAATTGCAACCGGTTCACTGATGCTTGCCATCGTCTTAATCACGCCCAAAACGGCCGCCACAATGCCGAGCGCCGGAATACCATCCGCCATTGCCTGTATCGCATGCTGCGGCGCGGCGGTTTCATGGTGGTGTTTCTCGAGCTGCTTTTCCATCACGTCTTCCACCTGATGGGGGTCTTCAAAGCTCATGGTAATCATTCGCAGCGTGTCACAGATCAGTTCTATAGCAAAATGATCATGCATGATCTTTGGGTATTGCTGGATTATAGGGGATTGCTCCGGGTTCTCAATATGCTGTTCAAGCGCGATCATCCCCTTTGTGCGCACCAGCTTCAGGATGCTGAACAGCAGACATAATAAGTCCTTGTAATCCTGGGGTTTCCATTTCGGCCCCCCAAAGCACTTCTTCAGGTCCTTCAATGTTGCTTTGATTACGTTTCCCTCATTGGCCAACATGAATGCGCCAACTGCCGCCCCGAAGATCGCCATAAATTCATGTGGCGCGGCATGCATAATGATGCCGAACTTGCCACCGCCCATAACATAGCTGCCAAATACCATGGCAAAGGTAACGACAATTCCAATAAGTCCGAGCATGGGGTATCTCTCGTTCGGGGGATATTCAATCTAGCCATTTTGGAATTTGTTTCCAGTCTTATTCTGAATAGGCGTGCAAGTTGTGGACAACTGTTGCGCGCATATCACTCCCAGCCACATCAGTTTATTGCATATATTTTTGGTAGAGTCCTGGGAGGTCGCAAATATCTTCAAGCCCTAGATAGGCCACCTCTAGTTCCCTTACCAACTGTGGATCACGCAAATCATCCGGGTGAAGCCGATCACGGTAATGCTTCTCAACCCATTGTTTTAGTGCATGATATCTATCTTCCGTGAGAATCACGCCGGGGTGGATAGCCGCCGCCTCCTCCTTGGTCATCGCTACCCGCAGACGTAGGCACGCAGGTCCACCACCGTTGCACATGCTTTCGCGCAGGTCCCGATAATGCACTTCGGCGAGCACCCCTTCCGCTTTCAACTTTTCTAAAGTTTCGTGTGCGCGGGGGGTATTTTCGGACTCCGTGGGTGCGAGCAGTACGAAGCGTTCGCCACCAAGGTCAAGCAACTGTGAGTTGAACAGGTAGCTTGCCACCGCATCGGCGACCGGCAGCTCTTCGCTTGTGATTTCACGGTAGCGTAATTCGTGCTGCCGCGCAGCGAACCCTTGCAGGCACGCCTTATCCTCCGGCGTAAAGGACTCCGTATGGGCGATCAGCCGCCGGGTCGTATTCATCGCAATCACGTCATTATGGAAAACGCCTTGGTCAATCACCTCCGGCG
>JBMOIY010000191.1:0-1770 GCA_049317085.1 Rickettsiales bacterium
GCGAATGACTTTGTGAAAGCCATTGCTCTTTTCGTGAAAGATCAGGTGGCGTAGGCCGCCAAGCGGTGGCCATTGGTGGTGCTCGTTCCATTTGGTCACTGGAATCAAGCGGGTTTTGATGGCGGTATCGGGATTGTCCATATCATGCTCCGTTCAGTTGGTTGCCCAGCGGTGTTGCTGGATACCGAGCAGCCTATGTAGAAACGGCGAATGGAAATATGCGCTGCAGAGCCTGATTTTCAGGAGCGTAATTTATTGTTCTATTATTTCAGTGACTTGCGTGGTCTGCCGCGCTTATTTTTCTGCGGATGATTTTTAATTTCGGCGATCCAGTCATACACCGTGCGCTGCTCATAAAATTGTCCGCCACCCAACTCCTTATCCCTGATCATGGGATGATGCGTCAGCTGACCGATAGTAAGAGTAGGGTTTTCCTTCCAAAGCATCTTGGCAATTGTCTGGCAACGATCCTTCGCCAGTTGTTCGGCACGCAGCTTTGCAGGGGGCAGTGCTTTCGCAGGCGCACTACTCATTACGCGTTTTGGCGCAAAATCATTCCGATCAAACGAGGGTATATTACCTGAAATAGCCCATGGCGGCTGGTGAATATTGAGAGGATAAACTTTGCCATCCATTTTGTCCTGCATGCAACGTAACAGTTCCTGCATGATGCTGTCAGTCTGTGGCTTACGCTCTGATGCGAGCAATTCGCTGTCAGACAAGCCAGCAATACGGAGGGTGATATTTTTCTCAGTCATAATGCTCACCCGAAAATCTGTTCGTTCATGCGGGTGACAACCTTGGTCGTGTGCGCTTCGGAGAGGTGAGCGTAGCGTTTCACCATGGCGAGGGTTTTATGCCCCAAAACCTCGGCGATTTCCGATAGTGATGCACCGTTCATTGCCAGATAAGATGCTGCGCTATGGCGCAGATCGTGGAAGCGGAAATCCTCCAGCCCTGCTTTTTCAATGGCGGTTTTCCATGCCGCCTGGCTTTGCCAAGTGCGTTTAGGGTCGTAGGGCGATGAGAATACCAGATCGGTGAGCAGCGTGCGCGCCTGGTGGCGTTCACGGATGAGTTCCAGCGCATGGTGCGCCAATGGCAGCACGCGCCGCTCCTTGTTTTTGGTATCGTGGAGCACAATCACGTTGCGTTTGAAATCAACATCCTTCCAGCGCAGCTTGATCAGTTCACCGTGACGCGCACCCGTCGAGAGGGCAAGCACAACAAGAAAATACAGATGCTCACTATTGATCTGCTGGCAAACCGCAAGCAGATTCTTGCGCTCATCATCATCTAGAAAACGCACACGCCCGCGCGGCTCGGAAAGTTTGGCGATGCGCTGCATCGGGTGATCCTGAATCCACTCCCACTCATTTACTGCCATGGTAAACGCGGTGGAAAGTGCCACCATGTAACGGTTGGCGGTGGATGGCGTGCGCTGTTTAGTGTGCTTGGAGCGTTTCAACTTCTTGTTGATGACATTGCCCTGCACGAGAATTTCGCGCTTCTCGATCAGCAAGGCGCGCGTCACATCGGAGAGCAGGTAACTGCCAATCTGGTCATGCCACCAGAACAGCATTGCCTTCACGCTGTTGTAGCGTTGGGGGTTGCGCTGTTCGATGGTTTTGAGGTAGCGGTCGATCAGTTCCGCCACCGTGTGTTTTTTCGCTTCGGCGGTTTTGAAGTAGCGGCCCTCGCGGATGGCGGTTTCAGTTTGCTTGCCCCATTCACGCGCATCGGTGAGGCGTTGGAAGGTACACGTTTGAA
>JBMOIY010000192.1:0-1750 GCA_049317085.1 Rickettsiales bacterium
CCTTGCGATTGCTGGTGTCGGCCAGGCCCCGGGCATGCAGGTACTTGAGGAAGCGTGCCTGATAGATCGCCTGCAGGGGCCCCAGGCCCATCGAGACGGTGGGGAACTGCCAGAACGCCGGCATCAGCCACGGATGCGGATAGGAAGAAATGCCCTTGCCGTCTACCTCGCGGCGGAAATTGAGCAGTTCGGCCTCGGTCAGGCGGCCTTCCAGGAAGGCACGTGCGTATACGCCCGGGGCGGAATGGCCCTGGAAGTAGATCAGGTCACCGCCGTGCTCGGCCGTGGGCGCATGCCAGAAGTGGTTGAAGCCGATGCCGAACAGCGTGCCCACCGAGGCAAAGCTGGCGATATGACCACCAAGGTCGCCCTCGCCCTTGTTGGTCTTGGCCACTGTCACCATCGCGTTCCAGCGGGTGATCGAGCGAATGCGCTCTTCCAGCGCGTGATCCCCTGGGCTTTTGGCCTCCATGTGGGGCGGAATGGTATTGATATAGGCGGTATTGGCGCTGTACGGCAGGTAGGCACCGCTGCGACGCGCCTTGGCGATCAGGGCTTCGAGAATGAAATGCGCGCGCTGCGGACCTTCGCGCGCCAGAATCGCCTCCAGTGCCTCGACCCACTCCTGGGTTTCCAGCGGGTCGACATCGCCCGGTGCGGGATTGTTGACCTGCGGAAAATTCAGAACAGCTGCCATCTTGTTTGCCCCTCTCGATGTTGATCCGGAATGTTCGTTGCCACACCATGCGTCACCAACGCACCCCGTATGCGTAAGCATGGCCCATGTTGCAGTGCTCACGCAACCTCGGGCATCTACGGGGGCATCGGGCGGCGCCCAATCAATTTCACTACGAATTAATTTATTAAACACTTACTTAATTTTGGCGCGGATGATACAGCAAGGGAAAAAAAGCGCAAGCCCCGCGCGGCCCAGCCTGTTACGACGGGCCGCGATCTGGCGCATCGCGTGGCATGCTTGTTGCAGATTCAGGGGCACGAAAAGGTCATCAAGCGCCTGCATTTCAATTACGGATCCGTCACATGAAGGTTCTGATCGTCGACGAAAGCATGGAGCGCGCACGAACCGTTCAGCGCGGACTTGCCCTTGCCGGCCACGAATGCGCCATGCACATGGCCAACGCCATCGAGTTGCCCGATGCGGTGGAGCGCCACAAGCCGGACGTGATCATCATCGGCGAGGACTCCCCCACCCGCGACACGCTCGAGCACATCGCGATCACCACCAGCGGGACGCCACGCCCGATCGTGATGTTCGTCGAGGACGATGACAGCGCCGGCATCCGCGACGCGCTGCGCGCCGGCGTCTCGGCCTATATCGTCGACGGCCTTGACGCGTCGCGCATCAAGTCGATTGTCGAAGTGGCCGTCACCCGCTTCGACGAGCATCGCAAACTCGTCGCCGAACTCGACGAAACGCGCATGAAGCTGGCGGATCGCTCCGCCATCGAGCGCGCCAAGGGCATCCTCATGAAGCACAAGGGGCTCTCCGAGGAAGAGGCCTTCAAGTCGCTGCGCAGCATGGCAATGCAGAAGCAGCGGCGCCTCGGTGAAATCGCCACCCAGGTGATCGCGGCTGCCGAAATTCTCGGATAAGCCATTGCTGCACCGCAATAGTGCAGCCCGCACCTGTATCGCACCCCAGTATCTGGCGCCGTCGCGCACCTGCCGCAATAGCCGTTCAAGCCGGACAACCGACGCTATCGCCTGAGCAATCCGGAAGGCTTGAGGC
>JBMOIY010000193.1:0-1730 GCA_049317085.1 Rickettsiales bacterium
TTTCATGATTATTTCTTACATTTATCCGAGCAATATTTCACTTCATTCCACACTTTTTCCCATTTCTTCCGCCATGTAAATGGCTTGCCGCAACGAGCGCATATTTTGGTAGGAAGATGTGCTTTTTTGATTCCTTTAGGCATTTATGTTCCGCAAAATGTTTGAAAATTCGGATTGCTATGTGGCGGTGGTTTTCGGAAAATAGTGTTGGCTTCAGTTTCATCAAACGGGTGTTGAACAGCTTCGAGCAGTGCATGAAAAAGTTTTAAGTTACCTTGTTCAGCACCGGTGAGCGCATCTTCCACATGCTGATTGCGTGGGATGATGACGGGATTGTTCGCCCGCATCAGACAGAAGGAAGATTTAAGGGGTTTCGAGTTGCGACCAAGACGCGCCTGCCAGCGCGTGTGCCAATCTTGAAAGGCTTGAGATTGATAGGTCTCACCGATGGGGAGGGTTTCTGAAATCAAATCGCGGAAAGTAATGGTGTAATCTGCGTCTGTTTTCTGCATCCATTCGAGCAGTGATTGGATGAGCGGCAGATCGTCGGCTTCTTCGCCAAACAACCCTAGCTTCCGGCGCATACCTGAAAGCCATGCTGCGTTGAAGATTGTGCTATAATGCTCAAGCGCAGCTTCCGCGAGGTCGGCGGCTCGGTTCATATTCTCATGCAGTAACGGCAGCAAGGTTTCGGCGAAGCGTGCCAGATTCCACTGCGCGATGCTCGCCTGATTGCCAAACGCATAGCGTCCACCCCGGTCTATGGAGCTAAACACCTTATCTATCGCAAAGCGATCCATGAACGCGCAGGGACCGTAATCAATCGTCTCGCCGCTGATGGTCATGTTGTCGGTATTCATCACGCCATGGATAAAGCCCACATGCATCCAGCTTGCCACCAGCTTGGCCTGACGTTCTATCACAGCGTTGAGGAGTGCAAGGTAGGGCGCATCCTGTTGTGTAAGTTTGGGATAATGTCGGGTAATCGCGTAATCCGCGAGTGACTGCAAACCCTCTCTGTCCTTTCGCGCAGCGGCATATTCAAACGTGCCAACGCGGATATGACTCGCCGCCACACGGGTGAGGATTGCGCCCTGTAGCACAGTATCGCGGAGCACTGGTTCACCCGTCGTTACCACAGCAAGGCTGCGCGTGGCTGGGATACCGAGCGCGTGCATCGCTTCGCTGATCAGATATTCGCGCAGCATGGGGGCAAATGCCGCACGGCCATCGCCACGGCGGGAGTATGGCGTTTGGCCAGATCCTTTGAGCTGAATATCAACCCGTTTGCCATCCGGCGTGACCTGTTCACCGAGTAGATGCGCCCGACCATCGCCGAGCATCGTGAAGTGGCCAAACTGATGGCCAGCGTAGCCTTGCGCGATGGGCGTTGATCCTTCCGGCAATGCGTTGCCGGAAAATAATCGCGCCAGATCCTCGGGGTTGGTTTCAGTGAGCGATAATCCCAGTGATTTTGCCAGCGCGTGGTTGAAAATCACCAGCCGTGGTGCTTTCACTGGCGTGGGCATAATATGCGTGTAAAACGTCTTTGGTAGCTTAGAATAACTGATTTCCAGCTTCCAGCCTTGAGATGAATCTGCATGTTGTACAGCTTCATGCATTTGCACCACCATTATGTAAAAATGCTGTTTTTTCAGCCTTGTTCCAGTATTGGAAAAAGCGGCGAAATTCGATTGGCTTTTTGATGACTACAAAGGCTTCGTCTTCAA
>JBMOIY010000194.1:0-1675 GCA_049317085.1 Rickettsiales bacterium
CCCTCACCAATTTCCCATACTTACATTGTAATGTTACTTAGTTGCTTTGGTATTATATTTGTTATCTAGCATTGCGCTGCTAGATTATAGCGCTAGCAATCAAAAACTTGGCGCATTTCTGCGGCTTGGAACAGCAGATGGTGATACAGCGCAAGTAGATTACGATGTCGCACTTGGCCTTGTGGGTAAAGGGTGGATGCCCGGACGTCCTGATTCCGAATTTGGGGTGGGAGTAACGAGAGCGCACAACAGCGACACATATATGTCAGTTAATGCGGGATCGGATAAATCTGAAACCATTTATCAAGCATATTATCTGGATACTCTCTACCCTGTTGTCACCTTTGAGCCAACCGTTGCATTGGTTGAAAATCCCGGCACAGTTGCTACTAACGAAAATGCATTACTTTTTGGCACACGAGTAGGCATTAGCTTTTAAGTCGGCTTACAAAAATGGCACCCTATGGATACTTCATCAGCTCTGTGTGTGTAGAACACCCCCGGGGCTCCCGCTGGTTCTAAATGAGGTAAGGCACATAGGGGAGTACTGATATAGCCATAGGTATTTTCGACTAGGAATCTTTCACGCCCCCAGCCTGTTCCCCATAAGGGATGCACGCTGAAGGACTTTTCCACAACTACATTCAGTAAATGCCTTATCAGGCCCGCAGTTCTCTTATTCGTATCAGCAGTTCAATCTGTTTTTTCTACACCTATCAATAGACTCATGAGTCTATTGACACGATAGATAAAATATACCAATCACACTGAACAGTCTATTTTAGAAAGTGGATTAACCGGCAACTCATCTGAATGATGCATGCCAAGGGCGCAATTAGGTATGGCAAATTATCTCGTTATTGCTGCTGGGAGCGGCATTGGTCAGGCAGTAACCAACCAGTTACGTGCACGCAACGACCAGGTATTCACAACTGCTCGAAACCAGGCAATCATAACACCCGATGCCTTGCTCGACGCGCGTGATTTTTTAGCCGTTGAAGCCGTATTTGAACAGGCGCTGGCTTCCATGGGCACACTTGATGGCGTGGTGAATTGTGCTGGCTCGCTCTTGCTCAAATCCGCTGGCATGACTTCTCAGGAGCACTATCAAAGTACAATTGATGCCTCACTTACCACTGCCTTCGCCACCGTACGTGCCGCGGGAAAGCACATGAGCAGCGGCGGTGCAGTGGTGCTCATATCTTCTGCTGCTGCTATGGAAGGACTTGCTAATCATGAGGCAATCGCTGCCGCCAAGGCAGGTATTTTAGGCTTAATGCTCTCGGCTGCTGCGTCCTATGCGTCGATGAACCTGCGCGTCAACGCCGTTGCGCCGGGGCTGATAGAAACGCCACTCACCGCAGCTATCACCGGAAACGAAACATCGCGTAAATTATCGGAAGCTATGCACGCACTTGGCCGCCTGGGGAAGCCGGAAGATGTAGCGCGCGCGATTGTTTTCCTGCTCGACCCCGCAAATAGCTGGATCACCGGGCAGGTGCTGGCGGTCGATGGCGGCCTATCTCGCATACGACCAAAAATGAAAGGGTAGCATATGCTTAAACTAGCATGGGGAGTATTGATCGTGGCATTTTTTTCTTTTAACTCCGCCGAAGCCAAATCGGCTAAGTCCGCAAAAACAGCCTATGATTTTTCCTTTAAGACCCTCATGGGC
>JBMOIY010000195.1:0-1675 GCA_049317085.1 Rickettsiales bacterium
GACAGCACGAAGCTGCGCGAAACACTGGGCTGGCAGGACCGCATCAATCTGGATGCGGGGCTGGATGATTGCATCGCCTGGGCCAAACGTAATTTCGAAGACTTGCGTCAGTTGCCCTACGATTACATACACAAGCCTTGAGAGTTATATTAAGTATTTGTTTTAACAGATAAAATTGGAAAACGCGTGAACGTCGAAGAACTGCAGAAGCTGGCCAGCGAAATCCGCGCTCGCATCATCGAGAATGCGCACAAGACGTCGACGCCGCATCTCGGGTCCTGCCTGTCCTGCACCGATATTCTGGTGGCGGCCTATTTTGCAACGCTGCGCATTGATCCTAAAAATCCGCGCGATCCGAATCGTGACCGTTTCATCCTGAGCAAGGGCCACGGTGCTGCCGCACTGTTCCAGGTGCTGGCGATCAAGGGGTTTTACCCGGAGAAAATGCTCGAGACCTACGGCGAGGATGGCGGCATTTTTGCAGAGCACCCGCCAACGCCTTCGCATCTTCCGGGTATTGAAGCGGCGACCGGTTCTCTTGGCCACGGCATGCCGATGGGTCTGGGCATGGCCTTGTCGGCGCGTATTCAGAAACAGAGCTACAACGTGGTGGCGTTGCTCTCCGACGGAGAGTGCAACGAAGGCTCGATCTGGGAGGCGGCAATGCTGGCAGCTTCCCAGAAAGTCGAGCGTCTGGTGGCGATCATCGATTTCAACAAATGGCAGGCCACGGGCCGCAGCGAAGAAATCCTTGCGCTCAACCCGCTGGCGGACAAATGGCGCGCTTTCGGCTGGAGCGCCTATGAAGTCGACGGTCATGACATGGCCGCGCTGGTGAAGCTGCTGTCGAACGTACCCGACGGCAGCGGCAAGCCGGTGGCGATCATCGCGCACACCGTCAAGGGCAAAGGCGTGTCCTTCATGGAAGACGACAACAACTGGCACTATCGGATTCCAACTGCGGAGGAGGTTATCGCCTCCAAGAAAGAGCTCGGGGTGGCGGTATGAGAAATGCATTCGCAGACGAAATCACCAAACTGGGCGCTGTCGACCAGCGCGTAGTGCTGCTCTCCGGTGATATCGGCAACAAGCTGTTCGACAAATACAAGGAAAAGGCGGAAGGCCGCTTCTTCAACTGCGGCGTCGCCGAAGCCAACATGATGAGTGTTGCCGCCGGCATGGCGCTGTGCGGTCTGCGCCCGGTGATTTACACCATCACGCCGTTTACGACGACGCGCTGCTTCGAACAGATTCGCGTTGACGCCTGTTATCACAAGGCGCCGGTGATCATTGTCGGAACCGGTTCGGGGCTGTCCTACGCGGAGCTGGGCCCGACCCACCACTCCTGCGAGGATCTGGCGATCCTGCGCGCGCTGCCGGAAATGACGGTGATGGCGCCCGGTGATGTGCCGGAATTGCGTGCCGCCTTGCGCGCCGCGCTGAAGCAGGACGGGCCGGTGTACATCCGTATCGGCAAAAAAGGCGAACCCAATATCCATCCCGGCGAACCCGATCTGGTGATCGGCAAAGGGATCACGGTGCGCCAGGGCAAGGATGTCTGTCTGATCGGCACCGGTGTACTGACGGCCATCGCGCTGGACGCTGCCAAGCTGCTTGAAGCACAGGGCATTTCCGCGCGCGTTGAAAGTTTCCATACCGTAAAGCCGCTGGACGG
>JBMOIY010000196.1:0-1669 GCA_049317085.1 Rickettsiales bacterium
TTCAAATAATTGTGAATGGGATAGCAAGGCAAACCGGCGGCGTCAAGTGCTGGAGCGGATAGTGGGAATCGAACCCACGTCTAAAGCTTGGGAAGCTTTCATTCTACCATTGAACTACACCCGCATCCTTGGCGTGTGTTTACAGCGCCTTGATGGCTTTGACAAGTGCTTCGGTAGCTGCTTTGGCATCGCCAAACAGCATCATGGTATTGTCCTGATAGAACAATTCATTTTGAATACCCGCATAGCCAGCTGCCATGGATCGCTTGTTGAAAATCACGTTGCGCGCATCGGCAACATTCAAAATGGGCATTCCATAAATCGGGCTTTTCGGATCGTTCTTTGCTGCCGGATTGGTTACATCGTTCGCGCCAATCACATACACCACATCGGTGGTCATGAATTCGCCGTTGATTTCTTCCAACTCATGTACCTGATCGTAGGAGATATTGGCTTCAGCCAGCAATACGTTCATATGCCCAGGCATACGGCCCGCCACGGGATGAATCGCAAATTTGACCGATATTTTTTTATGTTCCAGCGCTTCGGTCAGCTCGCGGATGGCGTGCTGGGCTTGCGCCACGGCCATGCCATAACCCGGTACAATGATCACGGAGTCTGCATTGGCCAGCAGGAATGCCGCATCTTCGGCGCTTCCGGTTTTAACCGGACGGTTATCTGTGCCAGCAGCTGCGGTTGCACCGCCAGCATCGGTTCCAAAACCGCCGAAAATGACGTTGATGATAGAGCGGTTCATGGCCTTGCACATGATGTAGCTCAGAATAGCGCCCGAGGCACCAACGAGCGCGCCGGTGATGATGAGTAGCGGGTTACCCAGCGTGAAGCCAATGCCTGCGGCGGCCCAGCCGGAATAAGAATTGAGCATCGATACAACGACGGGCATATCTGCGCCACCGATCGGGATGATGAGCAATACGCCGATCAGAAAGGCAAGCAGCGTCATCAGGATAAAGAGGAAACTTGATTCGGTGCTGACGAAAATTAGCAGAAAGAGAATGATCGCTGCGCCGATGCCCGCGTTGTGGATATGTTGTCCGGTGAAGCGAATAGGGGATCCAGACATCAGGCCTTGCAGCTTGGCGAAAGCAATCACCGAGCCAGAAAAGGTAATGGCGCCTATCACCGCACCGAGGCTCATTTCGAGCAGGCTTCCGCCCTCGATCTGCCCTGCAACACCAATGCCATAGCTTTCCGGCGAAAACAGTGCAGCGGTGGCAATGAATACCGCGGCCAACCCCACCAGTGAGTGGAACGCGGCGACCAGTTGTGGCATTGCCGTCATTTCAATCCGCTTGGCGATGACCACGCCAATGCTGCCGCCGATGGCAATACCCAGCAGAATCAGGAAATAACCTTCAATGAAGGACAGCGTGAGTGTGGTGACGATGGCAAGCGCCATCCCGATCATGCCGTAACGGTTGCCCAGACGTGCGGAAACCGGAGATGAAAGCCCTTTCAGCGCCAGAATGAACAGGACGGAAGCGACCAGATAATAGAGATACGCTGAATTGCTCATGCACAATCTTTCTTACACATGCGGCTTACGAGGCCCAGCACTGCGCCGACAATGACGCCCATCAGCACATCACCGGCAAGCCATTTCAGCGGAATATCCATGGTTTCGAAGGGTAGCCACGCATAGCTGGAA
>JBMOIY010000197.1:0-1644 GCA_049317085.1 Rickettsiales bacterium
CGGAAGCGGGCGTAGTCGTCGAGGTCGTTGACTGTTTGAATGTCTGATGCGCCACTGCCATTGATTGGCAGGCGAATCTGGTCGGCGCCCAGCGCGAGCACCAGTTTTGAATAGTGCAGCGTTTCGTTGCCGATTTTCAGCGTGTGCGCGGCGGTGTCGATGGCATCGACGCGCGTGTGGGCACGTACTGCGCCCTTAAGCTGTTCCGCCATCTGTTCCGGCGTGTTCAATGCAATGGCCGCCGGCGTCTTCGTCGAGGCGATGGCGTTCGACAGCATCGGTTTGGAATAAAACGGGCTGCTGTCCGAAGCAATGATGACGAGCGGTACGGCTGCGTCGAGTTTTCGCAGTTCCTTGGCGGTGTTGTAACCGGCAAGACCGCTGCCGATGATGACGATGGGGTGCATGGGGTTCTTTCCTGAATATGCGAAAAATCAGCGCAGCATGGTATCAAACAGCGTCATCGGCACAAAGCCGCCGATGAGGGGCTGTGGTTGCGATGCATTCAATGTCATTGCGATGAGTGCCACGAATGATCTCATGGCTGATTACGAAAAGCAGGGCGTCCGCCGTTACCGGCGGACGCTTGTTGCAGGGTGTTACGCGGCCTTCAGGACCATCTCGAAGTCGGCTTTGAGGATGCCGCACTCCGGGCAGGCCCAGTCTTCCGGGATGTCTTCCCAGCGCGTGCCGGCCTTGATGCCGTGTTCCGGATCGCCGGCGGCTTCGTCATATACATAACCGCAGACGATACATTCCCATTTACGAAATTCGGTTGCCATGTTCATTTCTCCTTGATGTGATGTTGGGCGATCAGGCGGCGACTTTTGCGCGCACTGAACGGTAGTGGTTGGCGTGGCGCTCTTCGACCTTGGCCAGTGCGGCGAAGCGCTTGGCGGCCTTGGCCAGCGTTTGCTGGAAGCGGGCGGCGTGTTCCTTCGACTCTTCGATCTGCTCGTCCATTTCCTTGACCGCGGCGTGATTGCCTTCCTGCTCGGCGAGGTGGCGGAACTGCGGATACATCTCGGTGTATTCGTAGGTCTCGCCGGCGATCGCCATGTCCAGCGCCTTGCCCGGGGTCAGTTCGGTTTTCGGGTAGAGCAGGTCGAGATGGCCGAAGGCGTGCTGGATTTCCTGTGCGGCGGTTTCTTCGAACACTTTTGCGGTTTCAACGTCGCCCTGTTCGCGGCAGATCTTGGCGAAGTACATGTATTTGATGTGCGCCATGGACTCACCGGCGAAGGCGGCTTCGATGTTCTTGATGGTGATGGATTCGGCTTTCATTTTCGTATCTCCTGAGGGTTGAAAAGTTGTGCGTCTCTCAACGCATGGGTCGCATTCTGGAGATCCGACGATGATTAATCTAATTGATTGTTAATAATAGATCGATAGTAAATAGCTATTAATTGGGGTAAATTGTAACGCATTGTTTTAATTGAATTTATTTAATGACTGTGGTGCCGTTCAGCGCGCAGGCGGCAATGGCGTCGCGGATGACGTCCAATGCCGGAGCTCGCGGAAAGCTGGAGCGTGAAGCAAGTACCACGCGCCGGTCGGGAATCGGGCGGGTAAAAGGGATGTAAGTCAGCAGGTCGTTGGCTGCACGTTTGACCGGAATCGCAGACGCCGGCAGGACGGTCAGGC
>JBMOIY010000198.1:0-1610 GCA_049317085.1 Rickettsiales bacterium
CTGGACAAACTGCGAGAGGGGTTCCGGAAAAGTTCATGGCTGGGCCTCGCGGTTGGCGGGGCGATGCTGCTTGAGATGGCCTTCCTGCTGATGAGCCCGGCATTCTCCGGGAGCGAGCCCGCGAACCCTGCATCGAATCAACCCGGCTACAGCAACATCAAGGAACTCGGTCGACTCATTTATACGGATTACGCGTTCCCGTTCGAATTGGCTGCCTTGATCCTGCTGGTGGCCATTGTCGCGGCAATCGCACTGACCTTGCGTGGTCGCAAGGACGCCAAGAATCAGGACCCCACATCCCAGGTTCGAGTCAAGTCGCGCGACCGGCTGAAGATTGTCCGCATGGATCCGGAGCCGCGGGCAGGGGCTGCGAGTGCCGCGGAAGGGGAGCAGAAATGAGCCAGACCAGTTTGCTGGTATTGGGGTCGATGCTATTTGCGATCAGTGTTGTGGGCATATTCCTGAACCGCAAGAACCTCATCATTCTCCTGATGGCGATCGAGTTGATGCTGCTCGCGGTCAACATGAATTTTGTGACTTTTTCGTATTACCTGAATGATCCGGACGGTCAGATCTTCGTGTTTTTCATCCTCACCGTGGCGGCAGCAGAATCGGCCATTGGTCTCGCGATCTTGGTGGTGCTGTTCCGCAATCTCAATTCCATCAGCGTCGATGAACTCGACTCGCTGAAAGGGTAGGACAACAATGAGCCTCAAGGGCCTGTTGCTGCTGATCGCCCTGGCACCGCTCGCCGGTGCGGTGATCGCCGGCATGTTTGGTACACGCTTCCTCGGTGCGTTCGTGGGGCGCAGCGCCGCCCATAGCGTGACCATTCTTGGCGTGCTGGTGTCATTTGTTGGATCGGTTTTGGTCGCGCAACAAGCCTTCGCTGCGCCGGGCGTCTTGTTCAACGAAGCCCTGTATACCTGGACGGTCGCGGATGGGGTCAAGTTCGACATCGGCTTCCTGATCGACCGGCTGACCGTCACCATGATGCTGGTGGTGACCTTCGTGTCCTTGATGGTGCACGTCTACACCATCGGGTACATGGCCGAGGATCCCGGGTACCAGCGCTTTTTCGCCTACATCTCGCTGTTCACATTCTCGATGCTGATGCTCGTCATGAGCAACAACTTCCTGCAACTGTTCTTTGGTTGGGAGGCGGTCGGCCTTGTTTCGTATTTACTGATTGGCTTCTGGTACACCCGACCAACTGCGATTTACGCGAACCTCAAGGCATTTTTGGTCAACCGCGTCGGCGATTTCGGTTTTCTGCTCGGTATCGGTCTCGTGCTGGCGTATTTCGGGACCATGAACTACGCGGATGTTTTCGCGCATCCGGACCTCAAGAAGCTGGCAGATACCACCATCAGCATTCTTCCCGGTTCACCCACCGTGATCACGGCAGCCTGCATCGGGCTTTTCATCGGTGCAATGGGCAAGAGCGCGCAGTGTCCGTTGCATGTGTGGCTGCCTGACTCGATGGAAGGCCCGACCCCGATCTCGGCCCTGATTCATGCCGCCACCATGGTGACGGCCGGTATCTTCATGGTGGCGCGCATGTCGCCGCTGTTCGAGTTGTCGGAAGCTGCGTTGTCGTTCGTCATCGT
>JBMOIY010000199.1:0-1593 GCA_049317085.1 Rickettsiales bacterium
CGCGGCTTCCACACTTACCTGCGCCAGATCCGCACCGTGAACATGGGCAATCATATCTTTGGGCAATCGCCCAGCGTTGATCGAGGCGTGCAGACCATAACCACCAGCCGCCACGACGCCGCCTCCAAACACCCCCATAATCGTTGCCATCCAGCTTGCTGGATCGGACATGCCCATCACCGTAGCTGCACCGCCCGCTGCCCCGAGCAGACCTGCAATGCCCACTTGCTTCATCACATCGCGCTGTTGTTTGCCCCAGCCATATTGCTCTAACTGCCTTATAATATCGGACTGCAATTCTTCTGATGCCTGAACAAACGCCCTCTCTAGCGAATAGGTCGGTCGCTGCAATGAAGCGCGCCACTCGTGCCGCCGCTGCGTAACTTCTTTGGGCTGAACTGCCTCACGAAACAATTCATCAAAATAGAGACAATGCGCGTTCATCCCAAAGCCCAGATCATCCGGATTCGCATTCAACGCCTCATGCATCATATTGCCAATACTGCGAATGACCAAATAGGTTCGGATGTCCTGTTTGGTCTCATCGTTCAGTGTCGCGGCCAAATTTTTTGGCGTCAATTTTACGTTCCCCTGCCTCGCCTCATCCGACAGCAACGCCTGAATCTGTGTCCCTACTTCACCACAAATCTGCTCTTTAAGCGTCGATGCCGTCTCATCAAACTGGATACTCGCCTCTACTAATTTCTTGTAGCCGCGCGCCAGCGGCTCGCGCATGACAACCGCAGAATGATTGCGCCCCGCTCCTTGAATTGACTCATCCTGAGCAGCCAACAGCTGCGCATCATGCACCAGCGCAAGCTGGGCCTGTAACTGCACGAATCTGGAGCTAACCGCCTCAAGTGCTTTGCGCGAATTTTCACTGATAATGCCGTCCATGGAAGCCTACCTTAACGCGACAGGGTAACAGCTAATCGTTAGGATTTCGTTACCAAGTAAACAAGGGGAAGCGGTGGCGGGGGGGAGTACCCCCCTTTATCCTTTTAGATCTATCCCGACTACTCGTCGGTCATTTTCAGCGCAGCAATGAAGGCGCTTTGTGGGATATCGACATTACCGATAGAACGCATTTTCTTCTTACCCTTTTTCTGCTTTTCGAGCAGTTTGCGTTTGCGGGTCGCATCGCCGCCATAGCATTTCGCGGTGACGTCTTTGCGCATCGCCGAGATGGTTTCGCGTGCAATCACCTTCCCGCCAATTGCCGCCTGAATCGGGATTTTGAACATATGACGCGGGATCAAATCTTTCAGCTTCGCGCACAGGGCGCGGCCACGGAATTCGGCTTGCGAGCGGTGTACCATCATCGCCAGCGCATCCACCGGCTCTTCATTGACCAGCACCGTGAGCTTCACCAGATCACCCACTTCAAACCCTGCCATTTCATAATCGAATGACGCATAGCCCTTCGAGCAGGATTTCAGCCGATCATAAAAATCGAACACCACTTCGTTCAGCGGCAGTTTATAAATCACCATCGCCCGCGTACCCACATAGGTCAGCTCTTCTTGGCGGCCACGTTTTTCGGTGCAAAGCGTCAGCACATTGCCCAGATAATCATCGGGCACCAGAATCGTT
>JBMOIY010000200.1:0-1591 GCA_049317085.1 Rickettsiales bacterium
GGGAGTGGCGCGTACGGCGATGCGGGCACAAGCCTTTCCGGGAGAAGATCCTTCGACATTAGCCGACCCTTCCAAAGTGGCACAGCAAATGGTGGAATTGGCGCGTCCGGATTGTCAGCGTCACGGTGAGATTTACCGCGCCGCCTAAGCAAGGTTATACAGCTTCAGCTTCTTATAAAAGGTGGATTTGGCCATTCCCAGTGCGTGAGCGGCCTGCGTGATATTGCCTTCATGATAATGCATGGCTTCACGCATGGCTTCGGCCTCAATTTTCTCTGCCGACTTGAAATGTCCGTCCGGTCCAATCAAGGAGATACTGCATAGCGGTGTTTCCGTTTGGGCGGAGACGGTGAATTCCGTTTCAGCCAATTCCTTGAGGTCATGGGCGGTGATTTGGGTGCCCTCCGAGAGTACGAGCGCGCGGCGCAGGCAGTTCTGTAAGGCTCGCACATTGCCAGGCCACGGATAATTTTCAATCATTTCAAGTGCATCCATGGTCAGCGTTTTAACAGGAAGATTGTCGCTGGTGGCAAATTTCTCAATGAAGAAGTAGGCCAGCGCTGAGATATCTTGTTTGCGCTCACGCAAGGCTGGAATGCGTATGGGGAGCACATCAAGCCGGAAAAACAGATCTTCGCGGAAGCGGTCCGCAGCGACTTCGTCTTTCAGGTTGCGGTTGGTTGCTGAAATAATCCGTACATTGATGGGAACAGCGCGGCCTGCGCCTACGGGTTCCACTTCGCGTTGCTGTAGCACGCGCAGTAGCTTCACCTGAGCATCCAGCGGCAATTCGCCTACCTCATCCAGAAAGATGGTACCGCCTTCCGCTTCGCGGAACTTCCCGATCGATTTATTGATGGCGCCGGTAAACGCGCCTTTTTCATGCCCAAACAGCGTGCTTTCGACCAGATCTTTGGGAATAGCCCCGCAATTGACGGCAACAAAGCATCCGCCGCCGCGGGCGCTTTCCCCATGAATGGCGCGCGCGAACATTTCCTTGCCCACGCCCGTCTCGCCGGAGATGAGCACAGGGATATCAGAACTGGCTGCTTTGCGGGCGATACCGATGATGGATGCCAGCCCACGGTCATAGCCAATTAGGTCAGAAAAACAGCTGGTGCCGTCTTGGGTACGCTTAAGGCGCGAGACTTCATTCTTGAGTGACTGCATTTTAATGGCATTGAGCACCGACATTTTCAGATGTTCGGGGTGTGGCGGCTTGCTGATGAAATCGAGCGCGCCCGCCTTCATGGCGTTGACCGCATCGTCGATTGCCTCGCTCGCCGTCAGCATGATGACGGGGATCGTGGGATATTGTTCTTTTAATAATTGCAGCGTCTCGATACCACCCATTTGTGGCATCTCAAGATCGAGGATAATGAGCTTGATATCGCTATTATGTGGATCGGCCAGCGCCCGCATTACCGCTTTGCCATGGTCTGCTGCCAGCACCTGATAGGGAAGGTGGTTCTCCAGCGTGGTACGGACCAGTATCTGCTGAACTGGATCGTCCTCTGCGAGAATGATGGTACCGCCTCTACTCATAAAATGGCTCTAATCCTCAAGTTTTTAGCGTTCGATTTCGAGAAAT
>JBMOIY010000201.1:0-1585 GCA_049317085.1 Rickettsiales bacterium
GCGGGAAGACGCCGTTCGAGCGGCACCCCTATTGCGGGCATTGCAATGCCGACCTCAAGCCGATTGACCTTTTTCCTATCTGGTCGTGGGTGAGTACGCGGGGTAAATGCCGCTATTGTAAGGGTTTGATTCCGAGCGTGTATACGGTCATTGAGGTGGTTTGCGGGTTGGTGTTTGTCGGCTATTTTTTGAAGTTCGGCATCAGTGAGCAGTTCTTGCTTTACACGGCGTATGCTGTGTTCACTGTGATATTGGCCGCGATTCATTGGCAGCAGGGGTGGATTGCAGCGACGATTTATTCCTATGCGTTCGTGTGTGTGGCGATGGTGCGGGTGTTGAGTGAGCATACGATTTATGGGGTTATCCAAAGCGCGTTTCTGATGCTGGTCATCATGTTGGTGATGCTTCGGTTGTCGAAGAGCCGGGCGATGTCGCCGTTCGAGAAGCCGTGGATCTGGTGGTTCGTGCTGATGGGCGCGCTGGTGCCGCTGCAGCAATGGCTGTTGATTGCGCCGATATTTATTCTCAAGCTATTCGTGCCGAAAGAGGCGCGGATGGTGGTGTATGCGGCCGGGGCGCTGGCGCTGCCTTTATTTATTTAGCCATTTCACAAAGTCCGCCATCACTTTTTGTGCGCCGCGCTGGCTGAGATGGTTGGCGTCTCGGTAGAGTAGCATTTCCTCGTTGCCTGCGTAGCAGCGCGACTCATCACAAAGTTGGTTGGTGGGGTCGTAGACGCGGACTCTCGGGTGACGTTTGGCAATCTTGGTCAATACTTCGCGGTAGGGTGCGGTATGCGCGAGGGCTTGTTTGCGCGGCATGTAGCAGGCGGTGGCGCGGTTGGGCGCGAGCAAACCAATCGGGCGAGGGATGCAGCGAATGGCGGGGAAATTGAGTTCTGGGTTATCCATGAAGAGAATGACGCGTTTACCAGACTGTTCGAGGCGGGTTAAGGTGCGCTCCAGCCCCTTAGCATAAAGCTCGGGCTTGGTACCGGTTTCGTGGGTGCTTTCGAGGTGGTAGTTCGCAGGGTCATTGCGGCCGCGGGCGTTGGGCATGAGATTTTTATTGGTAATGTAGAACATACCGCGGGCGCTCAACACTACCGTTTTGATGATTTTCGAGCTGACGAGGGTAGTGAGGATTTGATCGTTGCGGGTGACGCATTCATCCGCCTTGTCGAGATAACGCACGCCGATGCCATCGAGCGGTGGGCAAGAGGAATGACCGATGAGAAGCCAGCTATTTTTTTTATCGTTTACGACGCCGGGGAAAAGATGATCGGCGTGGCTGTCGCCGTAGAGAGCAATGGTGGGTGATTTGCCGGAGGTGATGCACCAGTTGAGGTCTTTGCCGAAGGCGTATTCGCAGGGTTTCTGTTCGGCGCGGAAGCTGTCTAGCTTTTCCGTGTCGCGCATCAGCTCGGTGTTGAAGGTTCGGGCAGTCGGGTAGCCTTTGGCTTGCCATGTCACCGCGCCGATGATGCCGATGGTGAAGATGGTGAGCAACAGGTTGCGGATGGTGGCGTCGCTATGTTTGAAGGAGCCAAAGCGGATGGGATGTTCGACGAAGCGGTAGGTGAGGG
>JBMOIY010000202.1:0-1583 GCA_049317085.1 Rickettsiales bacterium
GGACATTTACGCCCAATGCGTCGCACTCGTCGCGAAAGCGGAAATAGGCGTCGGCATTGTAGAAATACTGCGTAATGCCGGCATTGGCACCCGCATCGACCTTACGCTTGAAATTGAGCAGGTCGTCGTGCGGGGACTTCGCCTGCGGATGCACCTCCGGATAGGCTGCGGCCTCGATATGGAACCAGTCTCCCGTCTGTGCTCGGATGAAGGCAATCAGTTCCGAGGCATAGCGAAAATCGCCAATCTCGCCCATTCCCGACGGCATGTCGCCGCGTAACGCCACCAGATGGCGAATGCCATTGCTCTTGTACTCTTCAAGAATTGAGGCAATGCTCGCGCGGGTCGCGCCGATGCAGGAGAGGTGTGGCGCAGCCTCGAAGCCTTCGCGCTGGATTTCGAGCACCGCTGAAAGCGTGCCGTCGCGCGTGGTGCCTCCAGCACCGAAGGTCACGGAGAAGAAGCGCGGCTTCAACTGTTCCAGCTGGCGCCGGGTGGCGCGCAACTTTTCCATCCCTTCCTCGGTCTTGGGCGGGAAAAACTCGCAACTGAAAACGCCATTCATTGTGTTTTGTCTCCTGCGGGAATGAGCGATGCCATCGCCCAGGAAAATGTGCTGTACAGCAGGGCGCCGAGAACACCGTTCCAGAAACCGGCCACGACGAATCCGCGCAACACGGATCCCGCGAACCAGAACAGAAATCCGTTGATCACCACGATGAACAAACCCAGGGTAAGCAAGGTGATGGGCAGGGTCAGCAAGACCAGCAACGGACGGATCAACGTATTGACCAAGCCCAGGATGAGCGCGGCAAGGAGGGCCGAGCCGAAACCGTCTACCGTGATGCCCGGCACGAAACAGGCGACGGCGATCAGCGCCATCGCATTGAACACCCATGCCAGCAGCAGCTTCATTGCGACTCCCGCAAAACCGCCTGCGGTGACAACCGGGAGGCTCCCGGCCGCCACCGCGGGCGGCGGGTGAAGCGCGCTACCGCCCCACCCGTGCCTGCTAGTAGCGGTAGGTATCGGGCTTGTAGGGGCCTTCGTGCTTCACGCCGATGTAGGCGGCCTGCTCAGGTGAGAGCTCGCTCAACTGAGCATTGAGCTTCTTGAGCTGCAGACGCGCGACCTTCTCATCCAGATGCTTGGGCAGGACGTAAACGCCGACCGGGTATTTTTCGGTCTGCGTGAACAGTTCGATCTGCGCAATGGTCTGGTTGGCGAAGGACGACGACATCACATAGCTGGGGTGGCCGGTGCCGCAGCCGAGATTCACCAGGCGCCCTTCGGCCAGCAGGATGATGCGCTTGCCATCGGGGAAGATCACGTGATCGACCTGCGGTTTGATGTTTTCCCAGGTGTACTTCTTGAGCGAGGCAACATCGATTTCATTGTCGAAGTGACCGATGTTGCAGACGATCGCCTGGTCCTTCATCTTGGCCATGTGGGCATGGGTGATCACATGGTAATTGCCGGTGGCGGTGACAAAGATGTCGCCGTGCTCGGCCGCGTATTCCATGGTGACCACGCGATAGCCCTCCATCGCCGCCTGCAGGGCACAGATCGGATCGATTTCGGTG
>JBMOIY010000203.1:0-1581 GCA_049317085.1 Rickettsiales bacterium
CTTGGCAATCGCCTTCAAACGCCCACGCTTATCGGCTGTAAATTTTTAAGGATCTTAGAGCCGCCTTACCCTGCTCTAACCGCTTCGCCGTGATCAGCGAAGCCTTGAATTATGACACAGTTTTTACCTTGTCGTCAAACTTGAATCAAATGATGATTTCTTCAAATTTTCCTCGCCGCATTCGGCGAAGCCTTCCACTATAGCACCATTCGTTGGAAAACACAAAAATCGCCGCTGCACGCAAGGGTGCCGCAAGTCATCTGCGCTTAGACGCGGTACCGGTCGCCAGCGTTTGCCAACTTGGCCAACAGTGCCGGCGCGATAGCGGTGAGGGGAAGTATTTCATCGGCAGCCCCATGAAGAATCGCCTCGCGCGGCATACCAAAGACGACGCATGTGGCTTCGTCCTGCACGAAGTTGTAACTCCCGGCGTCCCGCATCTCTTTCATAGCCTTCGCACCGTCGTTACCCATCCCCGTCAGCATGATGCCGAATGCGTTTCGCCCTACGAGGCGTGCTGCAGACTTAAAAAGTACCTCGACCGATGGCTTATGCCTGTTAACCGGCTCCCCATCTTCGACAACACAAATGTAGTTCGCGCCACTCTTTTCGATGCGGAATTGCTTCCCTCCCGGTGCGATGTACGCATGACCAGGAAGTATGCGATCGCCGTGCGATGCCTCTGTCACCGTGATCTGGCAAAGACCATTGAGCCTGGCTGCAAAACTGGTGGTAAATCCTGCGGGCATGTGCTGGGTAATCAGGATACCGGGCGAGTCGGCAGGCATGCGAACGAGCACCTCTTTGATGGCCTCGGTGCCGCCAGTGGACGCTCCTATGCAAACCAACTTTTCGGTCGACACCCTTCCGGGCAGATGGTGCAACTTCACAGGACCGGCAACGGCGGCGGCAGGCGAAACTGGCGCGAGCGTGCGACGAATATGCGCAGCCGCAGCCACCCGCACCTTGTCCACAATCTGGCCGGCCAGCTCGTTGATACCGTCAGTGAGCCCGACGCGCGGCTTGGAGACGAAATCAACTGCCCCCAGTTCCAGCGCACGCATGGTGACTTCGGCACCGCGCTCTGTCAGGGTCGAGATCATCACAACCGGCATCGGGCGCAGCCGCATCAGGCGTCCCAGAAACTCAATGCCATCCATTTTTGGCATTTCAATATCCAAAGTTATGACATCCGGATTGAGTTCGCGGATCATTTCCCGGGCGATGAGCGGATCGTTGGCGGTACCAACGCACTCCATATCCCTCTGCCGGTTGATGATTTCAGCCAACAGGCTTCGCACCAACGCCGAGTCGTCGACAACTAGCACACGTATCTTTTTCAAAATCACGCCTCAAAACAGATCAACAGAACCGCCAGCCGTGGACTTCGCGACCGTAGCGGCATTGCCGCGCCGCTCTTCTACTGCGAGCGTTTCCGGATGCGAATGGGCCAAGCGCTTCACCAGCGCCTTGCCTGTCACGGGGAAAAAACAAACCTTGCGCGGGTGGATATCCAGCACATCCTGCGAGAGCACCGGAATACGCTCCGTCGACAGGTAATCCAGCACAAACCTGGTGTTA
>JBMOIY010000204.1:0-1552 GCA_049317085.1 Rickettsiales bacterium
CTAGATATGATGCAACCTATGAACTATACGCGCCTTCTCCTATCCATCTGCTTCGCCTTCATATTCGTCGCCGCAGCACAAGCGCAATCAACACGTCCAAAACGCCCTGTCATTGTTGTACCCCCCCCGCCGCCGCCGACTGTCTCACAAGAAACCAGTCCCCGCTAACACTAAGGCGCCCAAACCCGCACTTCAAAAAAAGCAAAACCAAAGACCACCTCGCCCTAAAATCCTGCCATGAAATCCTTCGCCCACCAATTCACTGCCATCGCCGCCGTTGCTTCGGCTGCAATCTTCGTTCCGGAGTCCGGTAGCGCGCAAACCAACTTCAACGCGCAAAACTTTAACACCAACTCCGGCTACGAGCGCGGATACGGTATTATCTCAGCCAACCAACCTGCGGGGATCCGCTGGGAGGGCAATGATCCTTACGACGCGACCAACAATACCGGTGAGACGGACGTGGTGCAAAGGGCCGCCGGGTACACACCCGCACCTCTTGCCAACAGCAGCCTTATTCAAGGCGGCGGTAGCGCATCGAGCGGGATTCTGCCTGGTACGAATAACGTGCAGGTTTGGAAGTCTTTCGCGTCCTATACTAACTACCAATATATCGCCTTCAAAGCAGAGTGGTCGATCATTGGTTCCAGTCCCAGTGAAGCGCCTTATACCAACAATGACACTTTCTCCTTCGACCTGCGCAATTCAGCCAACACTGCGAGCCTCCTCAAGCTGCAATTCACGCCGGGCATCAACCTCTTGCCGAACTCTTACACGCTCCAGAGCGTGGTGAATGGTTCGGCGGGCGCCCCGATCATCGATCTCGGCTATGGTGCGCTCTTCACCACCGAGGTGGCCATGACCGGCATCAGCGGTTTCACGAATTACAGCATTTCTATAACGCGCCTCGACCCTACAACCCGAGCGGTCATCACAAACTTCGCCAATATTGCAAGCGGAACGCTGTCCACAGGGTTGTCCGCTAATGATTTCGGCACGGTTGGCATCGACTGGCTGCTGGCTAGCGGGGACGCATCACTCCCGGGTTCCAACTACATCCTCGTCAACAATGTTCAGGTTGTTCCGGAGCCCTCCACCTACGCCCTCTTGGCCCTTGCGGGCATCACCGGCGCGGTCGTGGCTCTCCGTCGTCGCCGCCAAGCTTAATTACCTTGGGGAGGCTAGCCTCCTCAAAGGCTGACAACGCCCGATCATCCCGAAGGGGGTGCATCGGGCGTGCCTCTCGGGAGATCTGACAAGTGACCTTGTTTGCTTCAGATCGGAGGCTCTGGAGTGCGCTGCTTTATCTCGCGGGTGCCGCGGTAGCCATCTTCATCACCGGCCGGCTCGATATCGCGGCCATGGTGGCAGCCGCGACAGGGGCGGGACTGGGCATGATGGTTGGCATACCATCCACCCGGGCTGGCCGTTGGCCGGTCATTCTGTCCCTGCTCTTTGCCGCGGCGACGGCCGCCGCATTCCTACCTGCCTCGGATGGTCTCCCGGAATGGTGGTCAGGAGCCCCGGCGGTGGTCGAATTGGCCCCTTTGTT
>JBMOIY010000205.1:0-1551 GCA_049317085.1 Rickettsiales bacterium
CGAACGGCATAGATCCGTGACATTTTGAGCAAGCTGTGCGTCGCCAATGCCGATAAGCGGCAGTAAATACGGCGCGGTGATGACCGCGGCCGCCGTCGCCACCAGCCCCAGCTCCCAGCGATGGAGCGTGTGCGAGACTGGTTTGTGCGATAGGTGAGGCATGTTAAAATACTAGCAGACAGGTACCGCCCGGTGTATGACGATTTGATGACAAATCAGGCGATTAGGCGGCGTCGCGAAGCGCTGTAGGCAATAACGCGCAGACCTCACGCGCGAGGCTATTGGCTAGTTTCAGGCGTTCCTCGCCTTCGCTCATTTCAGCGGCGATGAACATGGTCTGGTCCCCACGCAGTTTAATCCTCGCCGGGTTCTTAGCGATATGGTCGATCAGCGCCGGGGGATTGGCGAATTTATTGTTGCGGAAGGCCAGCACCACACCCTTCGGCCCGGCATCAAGGCGAACGATACCCGCTTGTTTGCACAGCAGTTTGATATGCAGTGTAGCCATGAGATGTTCAACCTCAATCGGTGCTGGCCCGAACCGGTCAACCAGCTCCGCGGCAAAACCTTCAAGTTCCGCCGCTGTCGCAAGGCTCGCTGCCCGGCGATAGAGGCTCAGGCGAAGCGGCAAATCTTCAACGTAGGTTTCGGGAATAAGCACAGACATACCAAGATTGATCTGCGGTGACCAGCTATCCGGTATCTCTTCAACCGAAATAACGTTCTTCCGCGCCTTCATGTCGGCAATAGCTTCTTCCAGCATCGCTTGATACAGCTCGATGCCAACCTCCTTCACATGGCCGGATTGCTCCTCACCAAGCAAATTGCCGAACCCGCGAATATCCATATCGTGGCTCGCCAGTTGGAAGCCAGCGCCCAGCGTGTCGAGCTGTTGCATCACCTCCAGCCGCCGCTCCGCTTCGCGGGTTAGTTTTTTGCCATGGGGCAGGGTGAGATAGGCATAGGCTCGGGTTTTGGAACGCCCGACCCGTCCGCGTAACTGATACAATTGCGACAAGCCGAACATATCTGCACGGTCGATGATTATCGTATTGGCGCTTGGTATATCGATACCCGATTCGATGATCGAGGTCGAAAGCAGCACGTCATACTTTCCGTCATAGAACGCATTCATCGTCTTATCGAGCTGCACCGCACCCATCTGCCCATGGGCTGTGACCATTTTGACTTCTGGCACCAGTTCGGCGAATTTCTGCTGCAATTCGGCCATATGCTTCACGCGCGGGGTGACAATGAACACTTTCCCACCGCGATGGTATTCGCGCAGGATCGCCTCCCGCAGGATGACCGGATCATACGGCATCACATAGGTACGTACCGCGAGACGGTCGACTGGTGGTGTCGTAATCAGCGACAATTCGCGTACGCCCGAGAGCGACAATTGCAACGTCCGCGGAATCGGCGTGGCAGAAAGTGTCAGCACATGGATATTGGATTTAAGTTGCTTGAGCTTCTCCTTCTGCGCGACGCCGAAGCGCTGCTCTTCGTCCACCACTAACAAGCCAAGATTTTTGAACTCCACTCCCGCTG
>JBMOIY010000206.1:0-1513 GCA_049317085.1 Rickettsiales bacterium
GTGACGGGGTGCTCCACCTGAATGCGGGTGTTCATTTCCATGAAGTAAAAGTTCATGGCGTCATCGCAAAGGCACTCGATGGTCCCCACGCCTTCGTAGCCAATTTTGCGGATAGCTTTGAGCAGGATGTTGCCCATGGTCTCGCGCGCTTCAGGGGTCATAATCGGCGAGGGGACTTCTTCAATCAGCTTTTGGTGGCGGCGCTGAATGGAGCAATCGCGCTCGCCCAGGTGCACCACGTTGCCATGCTGATCGGCAATCATCTGAAACTCGATGTGGCGGGGGTTTTTAACAAATTTTTCGACATACACCGCATCATTTTTAAAGGCGGCTTTGGCTTCATTTCTGGCTGCGGTCAGCTGCGAGGCAACCTCCTCCGAGTTATTCACCACGCGCATGCCTTTGCCGCCGCCGCCAGCCGTGGCTTTCACAATCACAGGGTAGCCAACTTTATCCGCCCAGGCACGCACCAGTTCGGGGTCGGCCGTGGTGCCATCCAGCCCGGGTACGACGGGGACGCCCACGTCGGCCATGGTGCGCTTGGCGGTAGCTTTGTCGCCCATTTTGTTGATGATGTCGGCCGAAGGGCCAATAAACTTGATTTTGTGCTCTTTGCAGAGATCCGAGAACTCGGCATTTTCAGATAAGAAGCCATAGCCGGGGTGAATAGCATCCACTTGCGCCATTAGGGCTACGCTGAGGATGTTGGGGATGTTCAGGTAGCTTTCCAAGGAAGGCGCAGGGCCTACGCAGTAGGCCTCATCGGCCATTTGCACATGCAGGCTCTCTTCATCGGCTTGCGAATAGATGGCAACGGTCTTAACATCCAGCTCGCGGCAGGCGCGGATGATGCGCAGGGCGATTTCGCCGCGGTTGGCAATGAGGACTTTTTGGAACATGGAGGAACCCCTTCGTTATTTTGCAGTATCAATCACCACAATCGCTTGGCCAAACTCCACCGGAGCACCATTTTCGACGCACAATTCCACCACGCTGCCGCTGACATCGCTTTCCAGCTCGTTCATCAGCTTCATGGCTTCAATAATGCACACCGTTTGCCCGGCATTCACCCGCTGACCCACTGTGATAAACGCGGGCGACTCAGGCGAGGGCGACTGATAATACGTGCCCACCATGGGCGACGTGACCGTGTGGTAGCTGGCAGGACGCGAGGCCGAGGCCGTTGGCATCGGTGGGGCTTCAGTCTCATTTGTAGAAGTTACAGAAACACTGGGCGGTGTTGCATTAGCGTTGTTGCTACTTGTTGCTGGTGCAGCAATAACAGCCGCTTGGCCGCGGGCGGATTTGAGCTTAATGGATTGCTCGCCATCAGTCAGCTTAATTTCGGCCAGGTCTTTCTCATTGAGCAAGTCGGCAAGTTCGCGAATCGTGGGAAGGTCAAATTTCATAATTTGAAAGCCCTTCTAGCAGGCTATTGAAAAAGTCTTAGCATGGGATGAAACGAGGAAATTGGATTGAAAATATGAGGCGCGTATAAATAATACGTAACGAA